>JBEKYO010000091.1:0-18655 GCA_049510875.1 Steroidobacteraceae bacterium | reverse complement strand
ATCATAGGCAAATTCTCAGTCGAGAGTTCCCGCGGTTCCGGTACGGTAATCACCCTTACGGTTCCCGGCGGGATCATCTATCGCACGGTGAATACCTAGCCGCCCGCCGGGTTTGGCGAGAATTCGCAACAAGCCCTGCTTCCCCATCCTTACGAGGGACGCACAATGACGCGTCCGCAGGATTCCACAAGCCAGCCTTCTCTACGTACAAGCGCACCCTGTGTCAGTGGTCTAGGCTTCGAGACATGTCATCGCTTAATGCGACACTCGCATTGTCTTTTGATCCCGGTGCTGCGGTAACCCCGGACTGGTCTGTCGCCTCATTCTCGGCTGCGGCGCCCTCGTCCCTAAGTCGTACCCGGTCGCTACCAACGTCCATCTTTTCGTATCCCTAGGTTCGCGGATTTTGCACGCAGGAATTTTTCTCTTGCGCACGTGCAATGGTTTTACGCCGTGCACCGATGGTCTCATTTCCGAAGCTGACGATCCAAGGTGTCTCAAAAGGGGTTTGCCATGTCCGACCGCGAACGTTTCAGGGTCCATGTGTTGGGGCGCTTTCGCTTGCTCACGGGGGATACGCCTATCACCATCCCTCCACGCTTACGCAAACCGCAGGAGCTGCTGCAGGCCCTGATCGCGTTCGGTGGAATCGAAGTGAGCGCGGGCGCGCTGATCGATGCGCTGTGGCCGGATTCTGAGGGCGATGCGGCGTATCACGCACTCGAAAGCGCCCTTTATAGGCTGCGCCAGCTGCTCGGTGCGCGCGACGCGGTACGCATGGAGGGCGGCAAGGTCAGCCTGAACCGGGAGCAGTTGTGGGTCGACATGTGGGAGTTCGAGGAGGAACTGCAGCGTCCTCATGATCCGCAGGCGAATGGTATCGAACGGATCGGCCGTCTGCGACTCCTCTATCAAGGACATTTTCTCCAGCATGAGGCCGAAAAGCCCTGGGTCTTGAGGGCGCGCCAGGAGTTGCGGGATCGTTTTCTGCGGGCCATTCGCGACGCGGCGCGTGAGTGCGAACACGAGCACCGTTGGGAGGATGCCGCGAACTTGTATCGATCCGGGATCGAGCTCGACTCGCTCAACGAGGGTCTGTATCGGGGCTTGATGCTCTGCCACCAGGAGCTCGGAGATCACAGCGATGCGCTGCACGCCTACCGGCGCTGCCGCGAGTTGCTGACGCGCTTCCTCGGCGTACCGCCCAACGCAAAGACCCAAGCCCTCTATCACAGCGTGCGTGAGCGCGCAGCCTACGCGCCGGCCGGGGGCGGGCTGTGAGCACGTGCATTTAGGCTGCGATGAGGCTGCCATGCGTCTATTCAGGCGAGGAGACAACCATGACGTTCGATTCTCAGGGGTGAGCGTGCCCAATCTGGCCGGCGACTCAGAGGTGACTGGCCCCTGGTGGGGGACCAAGAACCCCCGTTGGGTTCGCACCTTGTCACACCCCGGCGCGGCTATCTGCATCACGGCATCTACGTCGGGGCTCGCAACGTCGTTCACTACTCGGGGCTCGCGCACGGTCTGCGCAGAGGACCGGTGGAAGAAGTTCCTTTCGATCATTTCGCGCGCGGGCAGCGCATCTGGGTGAGATCGGATGCGCCATCCGGTTTCGACGTTCGAGAGGTCATCTGGCGAGCACGATCCCGCGTGGGGGAAGACCGCTATCGGCTGTTAACCAATAACTGTGAGCACTTCTGCGAATGGTGTCTGCGCGGCACGGCTCGAAGCTTCCAGGTGGAAGCCTGGTTGGCACGTCCCAGACTCACGCTGCTTGCAGCACTTCGCCTGATCATCCGGTTGCCCGGAAGTGATCAAGTTGAATGTAGCAATCGCAGCATTCAATGAAACATTGAAACAATCAATCACTTGCGAGACAGCGTCGAAGTTGTGGCCCAGAGGCTAGACGCTTGAGTAAAGTTGATTGACTAGTAAGCCCGGCAGGGGAACTTGCCGGGCCTTTTATTGAATTGCATGCGCTCGATGCGATTGCGTGGTGAATGAAAACTATGACCTGTCTCGCTGTTGCGGTGAGCGAGCCGTGTGTCGCGACGCCTTACAGTTGTTTCGTGCAACCGGGGCAGCATCTGCTGTCCGGTCTGTTCCACGACAAGCGGTGCTAGGTGCCTTTTCAGAGGTTTGTATTCAATGCGCAGAATAACTATCATTCTCTCCGCGGCTGGTGTGCATGTCGCCGTGCATCAATGAGGCTACAGCATCGCATCGCGCGCGACTCCGCGCTGCCGGCGCGTACTCCTGCCTCGAGGCTGGCTAAACATTTATGGCTAAATATCTATGGGCGGTATTCCCATGGGTCCTCGTGGCAGCTTTTGTATACCTAGCCGTGAAACTGATCGTGGCGGTACCGTGAGTGATCGCGCCGATAGGTCGCACCAGCATCCCAGATCCCTCCTTCCCGCGCCCCCCTGCGGGAAATTTTTTGCGGTGGGTCCATCCCGCCGCGTTCTTTTTTCGGAGGCACCGTGCGCGGCAATCTTCGGTTGCATATTATTCTGCTGCTCGCCACACCCGATCGTAATTCCGTTGGTCGAGTCGGACCGCAGAGGATTCGAGCCGGAGGGGAGCCGGGCCCGCCATCAAGGCGGCCCGCTGGCCCGATGCCCCCCATCGGGGGGATATGGACGCAGGCCTTTGATGCGCAGTATTCGCCGAGGACAGCATAGTGGCCAAACGGTGGGTACGATCAAATGGGCAACTCTTCGCAGCTGGACAGGCGTCGATTTCTTCTTCTGGGAGTCGTGCCGGCGGTAACGTTAGGAACGCTAGGTATTCCCGCGTGCTCGGACAACAGTCGAACGTCACCTCCATCCAGCTACGCGCCGACGTACTTCACCAGCGCTGAATGGGCGTTCATCAATGCAGCTGTGGGGCGCCTGATCCCATCCGAAGGGGCAGGCCCCGGTGGAGTGGATGCCGGCGTACCGGAATTCATCGACCGTCAGATGGAACTGCCATATGGTCATGGCGCATATTTTTATTTGAAGGGTCCCTTCCTGGACGATTCGCCGCCGACACTGGGTTACCAGCTGCGGTACACACCCCGTGAGATTTATAGACTCGGTATAGCCGCTGCAAACTCCGCGACTCGAGCATCGCAAGGCAGGGACTTCGCTCAGCTTTCCGCTGCCGATCAGGACCGCTTTCTCACCGCCATGGAAAAGGGCGAAGCCGCGTTTGCGACGGTGCCTGCGACAGTCTTCTTCGGGCAGCTTCTGACCAATACCAAAGAGGGTTATTTCTCGGACCCACTGTACGGTGGCAATCGAGGAATGGCCGCCTGGAAATGGATCGGCTTTCCCGGTGCCCGGGCTGATTTTACCGACTGGATCGATCAGGCCGGTCGCCGCTACCCATATGGCGCGGTCTCCATCAGCGGTGCCACTGATGGCTGAACGAAAAAAGACCGTGGACGCGGTCATCATTGGCTATGGATGGACCGGCGCCATTCTGGCGAAGACGCTCACGGATGCTGGGTTGTCCGTGGTGGCGCTCGAACGCGGTCCGGCCCGCGATACATCCCCCGATTTTGAGTATCCGAGGATCGCGGACGAACTCAAGTACGGCGTCAGAGGTGATCTTTGGCAACCTCTGGCCAACGAGACTGTCACGGTCCGTCATAGCCCGAACGACGTCGCCGCCCCTTATCGCAAGTACGGCTCCTTCGTCTTGGGCAATGGCGTGGGTGGCGCCGGCGTGCACTGGAATGGGCAGCTCTGGCGCGCGTCGCCTGAAGACCTGAATCTCCGTAGCCACATCGAAGAACGCTACGGAAAGAAGTTCATTCCGGCGGACATGACCATCCAGGACTATCCGGTCACGTTCGGCGAATTGGAGCCGCACTTCGATCATTTTGAAAAGGTTTGCGGCGTATCCGGTGTCGCCGGCAACCTTCGCGGTCAGATCAAGCCGGGTGGCAATCCGTTCGAGGGGCCCCGGAGCGATGACTTCCCGACGCCTCCCTTGCCGGCTATTTTTGCCGCTCATCTTTTCGAGAAGGCAGCTGCGGAGCTGGGATACAAATCCTTCCCCCTTCCGGCGGCGAATAGCTCCATTGCCTACACGAATCCCTACGGTGTGCGGCTGGGGCCTTGCAATCTCTGCGGTTTTTGCGAGCGCTTCGGCTGCTTTCTATACTCCAAGGCATCGCCCCAGACAACGATTCTGCCGATCCTGGATGGTCGCTCCAATCTGGAAGTACGTACGAACTCCTACGTGACCAAGATCTTGCTTGATAACACCGGCAAGATCGCGACGGGTGTTCTCTACATCGATGAGAGCGGACGTGAAGTTGAACAGCCGGCCTCGCTCGTCATTCTTTCCGCATTCCAGATGCATAACGTGCGTCTGCTGCTGCTCTCGAAGATTGGCACTCCCTATGACCCGGTCTCCGGGAAGGGCGTCGTGGGCAAGAACTACGCCTACCAAATGTGCGCCGAGACCGCCGCCTACTTCAGCGAGGATGTCGAAATAAATCCATTCATCGGAGCGGGCGCGGCAGGTCAGCGAGTCATCGATGAGTTCAATTCGGATCATTTCGACCATTCACAGGTGGGATTCATCGGAGGATCGCTCATCTATGCCGGCGCGACCGGTGGGCGACCCATCGATCAGATGATGGTTCCGCCAGGAACACCCGCCTGGGGCGATGGGTGGAAGGCCGCGATACGCAAGCATTACCGCCATTCGGCGCCGTTTGGGACACAGGGCAGCGTGATGTCGTATCGAGATCGGTATCTGTCGCTCGATCCTACTTACACGGACTCTCATGGCCTGCCGCTCTTGCGCCTCACCTTCGACTGGCACCCCAACGAATACAAGATGGCTGCCTATAGCGTCTCCAAAATGGAGGAGATCGTGCAAGCCATGAAGCCGGAGAAGCAGGCGACGCTGCTTATGCGCCCAGGCAATCCGTACGACGTGCGCATCTATCAGAGTACCCATACGACCGGCGGGGCAATCATGGGATCCAATCCGTCCAACAGCGTGATCAATCGCTATTCGCAGAGCTGGAACGTCTCGAATCTGTTCGTGTACGGCGCCTCAGCCTTCCCACAGAACATCGGCTACAACCCCACTGGTCTTCTTGCGGGGCTCGCGTATTTCTCAGCCGCCAAGCTGCGCGACACCTATCTCAAATCTCCAGGTCCGCTGGTACAGGCATGAAGTGGAGGGCTGCTCTCTCGGTACTAGCGATCGGCCTGGCTGGCCTGCTGGCCGCGGCGGGCGTCGCCCACATATCAGATAGCAGCGCCGGCGAGAAGAATCTCGCCGCACCGGCTGCAACTCCGGCCGTCATTGCACGGGGAGCCTATCTTGCCAGGCTCGGCGATTGCGCGGCATGCCACAGTGTTCCCGGCAAGCCAGCTTTCTCGGGCGGCTTGCGCATGGCTATTCCGATCGGCGCCATCTATACGAGCAACATCACACCTGACTCGAACAACGGCATAGGGCGCATGTCTTTGAATGATTTCGACCGCGCCCTGCGCTTCGGTGTCGCGGAGGGTCACAGTCTATATCCGGCGATGCCGTTTACCTCGTACTACAACACGCGCCCAGACGATGTGGCTGCGCTGTATACCTACTTCAAGTACGCGGTCGCGCCGGCGGCGGTTCCGAACCGGCCGAACGACATCGTGTTTCCCTTGTCGATGCGTTGGCCGCTGACGTTCTGGCGGTGGTTCTTCGCGCCTAGCCCTAAGCCGTTCGCGGCGTCCCCCGGTATGGACTCGCAGCTGTCGCAAGGAGCCTATTTTGTCGAGGGGCTGGGGCACTGCGGCGAATGTCACACTCCGCGTTCAGTCGCGATGCAGCTGAAAGCGACGACGCCCGCCGGGGGCGCCGCATACCTCTCCGGAGCTGTCATTGAGAATTACTTCGCGCCGAGTTTGCGCAGCAGCGGTCCAGGAACTCTCGGCGCTTGGAGTGAGAAAGAGCTGGCGCAGTTTCTCGAAACAGGTGCGAACGCTCAAGGCATCGCCTTCGGCTCGATGAGCGATGTCATCATCCACAGCACCCAGTACATGACGCCGGCGGACGCGCTCGCGACCGCGAAGTACCTCAAGTCTCTGAAAAGCTCGGGCGAGGAACCCGCGGCACGCTTCACCTATGACGCGCTCGAACACGTCGCCCTCAAGAACGGTGATGCGAGCAAACCAGGCGCGATGATTTATCTGAACAATTGTGCCGCGTGCCACCGTCCGGACGGTGTTGGATACGAACTGGTATTTCCACGCCTCGCCGGCAACCCGGTCGTACAGGCTGAGAACCCGCAGTCGCTCATCTCCATCGTTCTGGAGGGGTCGCAGACTCCGCGCACAGAGCGCACACCGGCACAGTTTACGATGCCCCACTTTGCCTGGCGGCTCTCTGACAAGGATGTGGCGGATGTCGTCAATTTTATTCGCACGAGTTGGGGCAATAGCGCTGCGCCCGTCTCGTCCTCCGACGTGGCCGGGACCCGCGAGTCGCTGCAGCGCCGCCAGGCTGCGCCTATTCGGCTGGAAAGGGACTAGTCAGCCCCGATGTGATAGCCTTTTCGATCAGCGGCCGCGGGGACGGTTGCAATAACTGGCGAACAGGTTTCAGCTCATGAGGCGAATGGCCCTTCGCAGGCTCGAGGTTTTCGTTTGCGTCGTCGAGGCGGATGGCATGCGCGCCGGCTCCGATCGCGGGGAAGAGATCGCATGAAGGGTGAGCCAACGAGGCCGCTGCCCCGGGAGGCTGTGCCATGAGCCAATCGCGGACCATACCCAACTTAATATTATTTAACGGCCGCTTCCGCACACTTAACCCCGCCGACCCCGTCGCCAGCGCTGTGGCCGTCTCCGGGGGCAAGTTCAGCGCCGTTGGCTTCGACCACGAGGTGCGCAAGCTCGCGGGCGAGGCGACGAAGCTCATCGACTTGCAAGGGCGATGCGCTCTGCCGGGCCTGATCGACAACCATCTGCACCTCATTCGCGGCGGCCTGAATTTCAACCTGGAGCTGCGCTGGGACGGCGTGCGGTCGCTCGCCGATGCGATGGCCATGCTCCGGCGGCAGATCGCCATCACGCCGCCGCCCCAATGGGTGCGGGTGGTCGGTGGATTCAGCGAACATCAGTTCGCCGAGAAGCGACTGCCGACGATCGAGGAAATCAACGCGATCGCACCCGAGACGCCGGTGTTTCTGCTGCATCTGTACGATCGAGCTTTGCTCAACGGGGCGGCTCTGCGGGCGTGCGGCTACACCAAGGACACGCCGGAGCCGGTCGGGGGCCAAATCACCCGCAACGGCGCCGGAGAACCGACCGGCCTCTTACTGGCGAAGCCTAACGCATCGATTCTGTACTCGACACTCGCCAAGGGCCCGAAGCTCCCATTCGAATATCAATTGAATTCCACGCGGCATTTCATGCGCGAATTGAATCGTCTGGGGGTCACCGGGGCGATTGATGCGGGCGGCGGCTTTCAGAACTATCCCGAGGACTATGCCGTCATCCAGAGGTTGCACGACGAAGGGCAGTTGACCATACGTCTCGCGTACAATCTCTTCACGCAAAAGCCACAGGGCGAGAAGCAGGATTTTCTCGAGTGGACGAGGACTTCGAAGTACAAACAGGGTGACGACTATTTCCGCCACAATGGCGCCGGTGAGATGCTGGTATTCTCCGCGGCGGACTTCGAGGATTTCCGGCAGCCGCGCCCCGATATGCCGGCGCAGATGGAGGACGAGCTCGAGGGCGTGGTGCGCATCCTCGCGGCGAACCGCTGGCCATGGCGCTTGCATGCGACCTACGATGAGACGATCAGCCGCGCGCTCGACGTATTCGAAAAGGTCAATCGTGAGATTCCGCTCGCCGGGCTGAATTGGTTCTTCGACCACGCCGAGACGATCTCGCCCCATTCGATCGATCGTATTGCCGCGCTGGGCGGGGGCATTGCCGTGCAACACCGCATGGCCTACCAAGGCGAGTACTTCGTCGAGCGCTACGGATCCGGCGCTGCGCAGGCGACGCCGCCCCTGCGGCGCATCCTCGAATCGGGTGTGAAGATGTCCGCCGGCACGGATGCGACTCGAGTCGCCTCCTACAACCCCTGGGTCTCGTTGGCGTGGCTGGTGACCGGGCGCACGGTGGGCGGCCTTTCGCTCTATCCCCAACGCAGCTGCCTGGATCGAGAAACGGCGCTTCGCCTGTGGAGCGAGAATGTCACGTGGTTTTCGAACGAAGAGGGGCGCAAGGGACGCATTGAAGTGGGGCAATTCGCTGACTTGATCGTGCCCGACCGCGACTATTTCAGCTGCGCGGATGAGGAGATCGCGGATATCACCTCGCTTCTCACCGTCGTGGGCGGGCGCGTCGTGTATGGGAGGGGGGACTGCGCTCGGTTCGACGACCAGGCATTGCCGCCGGCGATGCCCGACTGGTCGCCGGTCCGAGTCTACGGTGGCTACGCGGCGTGGGGCGAACCGCTGCAACGCGCTGCACCGGCCGCCTGCACCAGCGACTGCCATGTCCATGGACACCGCCATGCCGCAGCCTGGTCGGCCAACTTGCCGATTGCGGATCTCGAAGGATTCTGGGGCGCGCTCGGGTGCTCGTGCTGGGCGATATGAGATCGTGCTGGGATTGAAGCACGGCTCGGCGCGCTGCTATTATTCCTATTCCTGATCCCGGTGACCGTCATGTACCACCCGTTTTGGAAGCGTTCGGGAGCGGGCTTCGTCGCTGAGGCCGATCATTTTCTCTCGAATCTCGCCATCATCGGCGGGTTGCTGCTGATTCTCGCGCTCGGCGGCGGGCGCATCAGCGTGATTGATCACTCCCTGGCGCAACTCCTCAAGTCCCTGGCAGCAGCTCTCGGCATGGCTCGATGACCGAACTCGCAATGTCCGCAGTGCCCGCAGTGCCCGGACATGCGGCGGCAACCCTGGTATCGCCGGCCCATACCCGCTGGCTGCTCCTGGGACTCGCATTGGCGACGGGCATGGAGTTCTACACGTTCGACAGCGTGAACCTGGTCCTTCCCGATATGACCGGCACGCTCGGTCTCTCGGCGGATGAAGCGAGCTGGTTGCTCACCGTCTACAGCTGCTCGCTTTTCATCGGCGTGCCCGTGTCGATCTGGCTGGCGGGACATGTGGGATACAAGCGCTTCCTGATCGCCACCACCCTGTTGTTCGCCGTTGCCTCCATGGGATGTGCGCTATCCTCGGGTCTTCGAACCCTTCTGACCTGGCGGGCGATCCAGGGACTGGCGGGCGCAGGCCTGGTGAACTGGTGGCGGGCAAGTGTGTACCTTCTGATGCCGAAGCCGCAGCGAAGCCCTTCGCTGATGCGCATCTCGACGGTGTTGTACCTGTCGAGCGCCGCCGGACTGCTCTTGAGCGGCTATCTCACCGATCGGTTCAACTGGCGGCTGATCTTCTTGCCCAATCTGATCTATGCGACCGGTGCCGTGTGTTTGCTGCTCCGATATTACCCCACGATTGCGCCGCCATCGCCGTCGCGCGTGGCGAGAACCGATTGGCTCGGCATCGGGCTGCTCGCCGTGGCCCTCATCTCGTTGCAGATCGTACTCAACCGCGGCGAAATCGATGGGTGGCTCGGCTCGCCCCTCATCCGCAATCTCGCCGCCTTGAGTGTTGCCACTTTGGGCGGGTTCCTGATGTGGCAGTACAGCGCGCGCAACCGGGCGCCGCTTCTTGACTTGGCGCTGGTACGCGATCGGCGCGTGATGTCCGCCATTCTGATTGGCGTCTTTACCGGCATGATTTTATCGGGAAGCTTGTTCGTGCTGCCGGAGTACTTGCGCAACATCAGCGCCCATACCTACAGCGCGACGCAGACCGGGCAGATCATCTGCGTGTACGCGCTTACCGCCGCGGCGGTGCGCCCGCTCATGGTTCCGCTCATCGCGCGCCTCGGGCAGAGAAAGACCATCATAGGCGCGCTGTCGGTGCTGGTTGTCTCGATGCTCGTCTTTCAGCACTACCTGACCCGGGACACGCCGGCGGCTTATTACATTCTCCCCTTGGTGCTGTACGGCCTGTGCTTATCGCCGCTCCTGCCCGCGGTCGGCAGCGGCACGGTCGCACAGATTGCGCAAGATAAGCTTCTCGATGGGGTGTCCCTGTACATGACATTCCGCCAGTTCGGCGCATCCTTGGGCGTCGCGCTCTTGACCATTCTGATCGATCATCGCGAGATGCTGCATTCATCCCGTCTATTCGAACACTTGCGGGGCAGTGGCGGCGCCACCGCCGCATCGCTCGCCTCGAGAAGCGCCAATGCGATCGCCCACGGCAACGGGAATCTCGACAGCTATCGCCTCGCCTTGGCGCAGCTCGCCGAGGCAGCGCGGGAAGAGGTGGCCACATTGAGCTACGCCGACGCCTTCTCGTTCATGGCGCTCATCGGCATCGTGGCTCTTTGCCTGGTCCCGATCATTCCGCCCACTCCCGTGGTCCGCAAATGAGCACGCCTACCCCGGCGCCCCCAGCGCATCCGGCCGCATCCGGTCCCACTGCGGCCAGTCCGCCCACTGCCCATGTGCCGGCGCCCGCGCCGGCCTCGAAATTTCCGAGGGTGGTCGGAGGGGTGGCCATCGCCGCGCTCGTGGTGGTGGGCGGCTACTTCGTCATTTCGGGCTGGGACTCCGAGAGCACCGATGATGCGTACGTGACGGCGCATCTGACGACGGTGATCGCGAAGGTCCCGGCGTATGTGCAAACCCTGCACATCGACGACAACGCGGCGGTGAAGGCCGGCGAACTGCTGGTGGAACTCGACCCCCGGGATTATGCGGTAGAGGTGGAGATCGCGCGCGCCAATGTCGAAGCCGCCATGAGCAGGGGCAAGGAGGCCGACAGTCGGGTCGGCATCGCGGACGCCGATGCCGCCCAGGCGCAGGCCGAGCTCACGGTCGCACGCGCCAATGCGACACTGGCCGAGGCGAACTTGAGGCGGCTGCGCTCGGTGTCCGACGTGCGCGCCATCTCGAACGAAAGGCTCGATACGGGCGTCGCGGCCGCGGACGCGACCAGGGGCTCCGCCACGGCGGCGGACACTAGAGTTCGCTCCGCGTTGGCGGCCGCCGACCTCGCCCGCGCGCAGGTGAAGACGGCCGCCGCCGCGCTCGCGCAGGCGCAGGCGGCGCTCGACCAGGCGCAATTGAATCTGTCGTATACGAAGATCACCGCCGTGGAAACCGGCACGATTGCCAACAAACTCGTGGAGGAGGGGAATTACGTACAACCCGGGCAGACGCTTTTCTCGATCGTCCCGGTCGCTCCCTACGTGGTGGCCAATTTCAAGGAAACGCAGCTCGAGCGTATGCGGCCTGGGCAGGTCGCAGTGGTGCGGGTGGACGCTTACCCGCATCTTCGATTGAAGGGCCACGTCGACAGCGTGCAGCGGGGCACGGGATCGGTCTTTGCGCTCCTACCGCCGGAGAATGCCACCGGGAATTTCGTGAAGGTCGTGCAACGAGTGCCCGTCAAGATCGTGTTCGACGATCCCGGGGAGGCGATCACGTGGATTTCGCCCGGGATGTCGGTCGAGGCCGACGTCACGGTCACGAGGTAGCCCCAAGTGGCATGGACCATGCGATCTTCGTTCGCTCCTCCCCTCGCGAGCCTCGCTCTACTCCTCGCCGGCTGCCGGGCCGTCGGCCCCGACTATGTGGACCCCAAGCCCCCGGTGCCGGCGAGTTTCGTCGAAGCGCCCGGGCGCGCCTCCGGGCAAGCGAGCGAAGTGCCGTTCGTCGATGAGGCTTGGTGGAAGAACTTCGACGACACCACACTGGACGCTCTCATTGCGCAGGCGCTGAAATCGGCACCCGACCTCGCCGAGGCGCAGGCGCGAGTGCGTGAAGCGCGGGCGCTTTTGGGGCTAGCCGGTGCCGGCCGCTACCCCACCGCTAATGCCGGCGGCGAATACGCACGCAACTTGGGGAGCGATAACGTTCCGACGGGCGTGCCGCCCGGCGGACTCGGACCCGGCATTCACAGTAATCTGTGGCAGGCCGGGTTCGATGCCTCCTGGGAGATCGATATCTTCGGGGGCATCCGCCGCAGCATCGAGGCCGCGGATGCGAACTTCCAGGCGGTGGCTGAGGATCGCACCGATGTAGCCTTGACGCTCATCGCCGAAGTGGCGCGCGACTACATCGAACTGCGCGGCGCGCAGCGGCGTATCGAGGTCGCACGCAAGAATCTCGCCATCGAGCGGGATTTACTTGCCCTCACGCAGTCCCTGTTGGGAGCAGGTTTGGCGCCACAGCAAGACTTGCTGCGCGCCCAAGCGCAGGTCCTCGACATCCGGGCCGCTATCCCTAAATTTGAGATCGACGAGCGGTCGGCCGCCTGTCGGATCGCAGCGCTCATCGACCGGCCGTTCACCGAGGTCTTCGCCGAGTTATCCCTGCCGCGCCCCATCCCACAAGCGGCATCGGCGGTGCCCGTGGGGTTGCCCTCAGAACTCCTCAAGCGTCGTCCGGACGTGCGCGCGGCCGAGCGGCGGATTGCCGCGGCCAATGCGCGCATCGGCATCGCGCAGGCGGACCTGTATCCGCACTTCTCCCTCACCGGAGGGGCCGGGCTCGAGAGCCTCAATTTGTCGTCCTTCGGAAATGCCTCGAGCGGCTACTATCAGATCGGCCCTGGCATCACCTGGCGCATCTTCGATGCCGGCAAAATACGCTTTCAAGTGCAGGCGGAGTCGGCACGCGCCGCCGCCGCCGCCGCCGCTTATGAGCGCTCGGTGCTGGACGCATTTCGGGACGTGGAAACAGCGCTCGTCTCTTATGCCAACACCCAGGTGCGCCGCAATGAGCTCGCGGCGGAATCCGCCGCCGAGACCCAAGCGACCGACATCGCGAAGCTTCTTTACGAGCGAGGCGTCGAGAGCTTCTTGCCCGTCCTCGATGCGGAGCGCTCGTTGTACGCTGCCGACGATGCGCTCGCCCAAAGTGAACGTGACTCGGCCCTCGCGCTCATCGCCCTGTATAAATCGCTGGGCGGCGGATGGCCGAACGCGAGCGCCGAGATGTCCAGCGACGAATAGTTCAGACGGCGTGGGTCGGCACGCCGAGCTGTCTTCAGAACGGACCGGGGCACTGCCATCGGCTGTTGCTTCGCCCTATCATCCGTGTGCCGATGTCTTCGCTCTTGGGGCGAACGAGCCGTGAGTCAGCGGTGAGTGCCGCCGCGTTAACGTTTGCACCTCGCAGCAGTTAGCTGTTTGCTCGGCAAGAACCTAAGGAGATGAAGACACATGCGTAAGATATTTCTGAGCCTCGTTGCTACCATCCTGGCGTCGACCGTTGCGGTGGCGGGAGAAGGCGCCTCGAGCGCGGCGCCCCCTGTTGCGGAAGGATCCGTACCGTCCGGCTACGTGTGGCTGAGCGGCGGCGTGATCGCCGTCGGTATCGGCTACAGCTGGGGTCACGGGACGCTTTACAACAGCAAGGACCAAAAACAATACAAGTTCAAAATCTCGGGCGTTTCGGTCGCGGACGTCGGTGGCGCCGGTATTACCGCCGAGGGTGAGGTCTACAATCTGACCAGCCCGGCGGACCTCAGCGGCGACTATTCGGCAGTCACAGCCGGCATGACGATCATCGAGGGCGGTTCGATCGCCTATCTCAAGAACGACAAGGGCGTCGTCATCAAGCTGCATTCGCAGACCGGTGGACTGCGGTTCAACCTGTCGGCCAACGGCATGCATGTGACGCTCCAGCAATCGTAGGATTGGACGGCGGCTTGGCCTCGAGGCAGATCTCGTGGCTACTGCCGCCAGCCCTTTACAGAACGAGAAGGAGACCGGCGCACGGCTTCGCCATCTCCCATGACGCCCGAGTGTGGGCTGACAGGTCTGCGATCCGATAGCCGTACCGATGCCGCTCGCCGCCATGGTCCCATGCAGCAGATTGCAAACATCCGCCGCTTCCCACTCGCTTTGATGATGCGCAGCATCCACGCCTCGCAGGCGCCGTAATCGGCCGTAAACAGCGCATCCTCGGCCGCCTTGCGATTGATGATCGACGTCTAAGCCCCCCATAGGGGGGATTGGGAAGGGCGGGAGATTTCCACAGAATTCCTCACCATGTCCAACCGCGCAAGTGGATACCGATGGAGTCCGTAATGCACGCCGCCAGCCCTGATCGGAAGTCCCCGCAGGTCACCAAAGCACCAAGCGCAGCGGCAATGTGGCTGCGGGCAATTTTTTTGACGGGCGCCGCGATGTTGATGGCGTCATGTGACGAGGGTGTGCTCGACCCGCACGGCCCCGTGGGCAAGGCGGAGCGAATCATTCTCTACGATTCGACGGCGATCATGCTTGCCGTCGTCATTCCGGTGATCTTGCTCACGCTGGTATTTGCCTGGTGGTTTCGAGCCAGAAACAGCCATGCGCGTTACCGGCCAGAGTGGGAATATTCCGGCCGGATCGAGATGATTATCTGGTCCATTCCAGCCCTCGTCATCCTATTTCTCGGCGGCATCGCGTGGACCGGGTCACATGACCTCGATCCCCCGGTGCCGCTACAAGAATCGACGGCACCGCTCGATATCGAAGTCATCTCGCTCGACTGGCGCTGGCTTTTCATCTATCCGCATGAGGGGATCGCGAGCTTGAACCGTCTCGTTGTACCGGCGGGAGTGCCAATTCGATTTCGCCTGACCTCGACCACGGTCATGAACAGCTTTTTCGTGCCGCAATTGGGCAGTCAGATCTATACGATGCCGAACATGGTCACGCGGCTCAATTTGAAGGCCGACCAACCCGGCACCTTCGAGGGCCTCTCGGCTCAGTTCAGCGGCGATGGCTTTTCCGACATGCGCTTTGATCTGGTGTCGATGACTTCTGAGGCCTTCAAAGACTGGGTCGGCACTACGAAGACGCAGGGCGGCGTCCTTGACGCGAGCACCTTTGATGAGTTGGTAAAGCCCGCCAAGGCCGACGGGGCGCAGACCTTCGCACAGGTGAGCGAGGGTCTGTTCGACAGCATTTCATCGGGTCATATGGCGGCAGTCTCGCCGCAACGAGGGCAGTAATATGTTGGGCAGGCTCAGCTGGGCGGCTATTCCGTTCGATGTACCGGTCGTGATGATCGCGGCCGGCAGCGTCGGCTTCCTCATCTTTTGCGTGTTGGCGCTGGTGACGGTCAAAGGCTGGTGGCCCTATTTGTGGCGTGAATGGATCACCAGCGTCGATCACAAGCGCATCGGCGTGATGTACCTCATTCTGGCGCTCCTCATGTTGGTCCGCGGTTTCTCGGATGCCATGTTGATGCGCAGCCAATTGGCCCTGGCCGCGGGTCACGCGCAGGGGTATCTGCCGCCCGAACACTACGATCAGATCTTCTCCGCGCACGGCACCATCATGATCTTTTTCGTGGCCATGCCGTTCGTCGTCGGGCTCATGAACTTCGTCTTGCCGTTACAGCTTGGCGTGCGCGACGTCGCCTTTCCGGTGCTTAACTCCGTCAGCTTCTGGCTGACCGCGGCGGGGGTGCTGTTGGTCAATGTGTCGCTCGTGGTCGGCGAGTTCGCCCGCACCGGCTGGCTTGCCTATCCGCCGTTGAGTGAAGTCGCGTACTCCCCGGGGGTCGGCGTCGACTATTACTTATGGTCCCTGCAGATCTCGGGCTTAGGAACCTTGTTATCAGGCATCAATCTGCTGACAACCATCTTGAAGTTGCGGGCGCGCGGCATGGGGTACCGTCAAATGCCGATTTTTTGTTGGACCGCGCTCGCCTCGAATCTGCTGATCGTCGCGTCTTTTCCGATCTTGACGGCGACCTTTGCGATGCTGCTGCTCGATCGGTATTGCGGTTTTCATTTCTTCACCAACGACCACGGCGGCAATCCGATGATGTACATCAACCTCATCTGGAGCTGGGGGCACCCGGAGGTGTACATCTTGATACTGCCCGCGTTCGGGGTGTTCTCCGAGGTGGTCGCGACGTTTTCGGGCAAGCCCTTGTTCGGTCGTCGCTCCATGGTGATGGCAACGATGGTGATCTGCGTATTGTCGTTCCTGGTATGGCTGCATCATTTTTTCACCATGGGCGCCGGCGCGGACGTGAATGGTTTCTTCGGCATCATGACGATGATCATCGCAGTGCCGACGGGGGTGAAAATATTCAATTGGCTGTTCACTCTCTACGGCGGCCGCATCCGATTCACGGTTCCTGTTTATTGGGCGGTCGGGTTCATGGTGACCTTCGTCATCGGGGGTATGACGGGTGTCCTCATGGCGATCCCACCGGCCGACTTTGTGCTTCACAACAGCCTGTTTTTGATCGCGCATTTTCATAATGTGGCGATCGGCGGAGTGGTCTTCGGTGTCATGGCGGGCATCAGCTACTGGTTTCCCAAGGCCTTTGGTTTCACGCTGAATGAACGACTCGGTAAGGCGGTGTTCTGGTGCTGGTTCATCGGCTTCTACCTCGCCTTCATGCCGCTCTACGTGCTGGGACTCATGGGTGCGACGCGGCGCATGCAGCACTATTCGAACATGCACTGGCAGCCGCTCATGCTCGTCGCCCTCGCGGGCGCCGTGCTGATCCTCTTAGGCATCGCACTGACCGGTGTGCAGCTCGCGGTGAGTATTCGCCAGCGCGAACGTAATCGCGATGTGACGGGGGATCCGTGGAACGGTCGTACGCTCGAGTGGTCGACCCCATCCCCGCCGCCGGCGTGGAATTTCTCACATTTGCCGCAGGTGGACCGGCCAGACGCGTTCTGGGCCATGAAACAACAGCGCGGGACTGCGCAGGATCGCAGTGTCAAGCGGACCTATGAAACGATCCATGTCCCTCGAAATAACCCGACGGGCTTTTATCTGGCGTTCTTTGCCGTATTACTGGGATTCTCCCTTATCTGGCGCATTTGGTGGGGCGCCGGATTGGGACTCCTGGGGGCGATTGTGGTTTGTCTCTTACAGGCGTGGCGCACCGACAGTGAGATCGAGGTGCCCGCGGAGAAGGTCGCCGCCTTTGAGCGGCTGCATGGAGTGAAGGAGGGCGCGGTATGAGTGCTGCCGAGCAAGCGTTTGCGGGCGGAGATGCGGTGCCGCTCTCGCTTCGGGGTCCTGCGCCAACGCGCGTGGTGGCGGGTTACGGTTTTTGGTTGTTCTTGCTGTCCGACATCGTGATATTTGCCGCGCTCTTTGCCGCGTATGCAGTGCTTTCTGGCGAATCCGCCGGCGGCCCAACGGCCGCCGACCTATTCGATAAGAGGCACGTGCTGATCGAGACAGCCTGCTTGCTGGCCTCGAGCGTCACCTGCGGTTTTGGCTCGCTCGCGGTGCTGAGCGGGGACAGAAACGCGACCTATTTTTGGATGGCAATTACGTTCATTTTAGGTGTTGCGTTTCTGACTCTTGAAGTCAGCGAATTCAGTCACATGCTTGAGCTGGGTGCGGGGCCCTCCCGCAGTGCCTTTCTATCGGCCTTCTTTACCTTGGTGGGTACCCACGGACTGCATGTGACCATCGGTCTCTGCTGGCTCATCGTCATGCTATTGCAGGTGGCAACGCTCGGATTCCAGCCAATGGTAAGCCGCCGCTTCTTCTGCTTTGCCCTGTTCTGGCACGCGCTCGACATCGTGTGGATCGGCGTATTTACCATCGTGTACCTAGGAGCGCACTTATGAGTACTGATATCGAAGCGCAAGGCATGGCTCCGGGCGCCAACGTGCACACGCACGGCACGCGCCGAAGTTACCTGATCGGCTTAAGTTATGCGGTGGTTTTGACACTGGCCTCCTTTTGGGCTTCCTCAACCGATGTGATCTATCCGCCCGGCGTCCCCATCTTGTTGGGGGTCCTCGCGATTGCTCAGATGGGCGTCCACTTGGTGTTCTTTCTGCACATTTCGAGCGCGCCGGATCAAACCAACAATATTCTCGCGCTCGCCTTTGGGATTTTCGTTGTGGGTCTCCTGGTATTCGGGTCGATGATCATCATGGCTCATTTGAACCACAACATGATGCCCATGGATCGACTGATGCAGATGCAACGGTAGCGTTGCAGCTAAAAGCACGCCGGCGCCAAGCGCTGCACTGACCGCATCGACACCCAGCGCTAGCAATTACCCTCTACCCATGGCGATCGCCCCCCATGATTCGCTGATAAGCGCGCTGTCCCAGCCAGGGTGGCGCGATTTTCTGGAGCTCACGAAACCCAAAGTGAGCTTGTTGATCGTGTTCACAGCAATTGTCGGGATGGTGCTGGCCTCACCCGGGATGGTGCCGCTGCCAGCATTGGTGTTCGGCACCCTGGGCATCGCCATGGCATCGGGCTCCGCGGCGACGGTCAATCATATCCTCGACCGGCGTATCGATGAACAGATGGCGCGCACGAGGCGGCGCCCGCTGCCGACCGGCCGCTTGCGGACGATTCAGGCGCTTGGCTTTGCGGGTCTCTTAGGCGTCGGCTCAATGCTGGTGCTATGGCCGTCGGTCGGTGGGCTCTGCGCTTTATTGACGCTAGGCTCACTCATCGGCTACGCGGTCGTCTATACCGGCTGGCTCAAACGCGCGACGCCCCAAAACATCGTCATCGGCGGCGCCGCGGGCGCAGCGCCGCCGGTACTCGGGTGGGTGGCCGTGACTCACTCCGTCGATGCGCAGGCATTGGTGTTGTTC
>JBEKYO010000090.1:0-18718 GCA_049510875.1 Steroidobacteraceae bacterium | reverse complement strand
CTGACCCGGGAAGCGCAGGTTGTAGGTAAACCCCCCGAGCTTCGCCGGGTTGTTATTCGCCGTCATGCTGCCGTAGGTATCGGGATCCCAACGCCACATCAGTCCGTTGGTCGAATCGGATGTCGTCACCTTGCGGGGCGTACCAAGATGATCGGTGTGGACGTAGAAAATGCATACCGTGGTGCCGGTGCAACCAGGGCTGCCGCTCGGCCGCAGTGTCGCGACGGGGAGGTCTCCCATCCAGATCGTCTCTTGTATCAGCACCCCGGCGCTGGTGTATTCGCCCAGCAGATGCCCCGCCTCGTCGTACATCAGTAGCGTCGTGCCGCCATTCCCGGATTTCTTAATCAGCTGATTGAGTGCGTTGTAGATGTAGTCCGTCGTGCCGGCACTTACCGCAGCCGAACTCATCCGACCGTTATCATAGAAGATGAAGGTGGCCCCGGTGTAGCTGGTGGTGTTGCCGGCGGCGTCGTAGCCGTAGCTACGGACCAGACCGCCGCTGGTGGAGTTGAGCTGGTTGTTGGTAGTTGATATCGTCTCCGTCGATGCCGTCGTTCCGCCGATACTCGTGATGTTGCCATTGGCATCGTAGGTGTAGCCCCGACTCAACGGCGGGCTGCTGGCGGTGCTGGCAGTCTGGATTCGGTCCAGCAGATCGTAGGCGCTAAAGCTCCACGAGTCGCTCGAGAGCCCCGGGTCGCTGATACCGATGATCCGGGACGCAGCATCGACCGAGTACCCATTGGTCACCCCGGCGGTGAAGATCTGGCTTGGATTACCATCCTCATCGTACGCGCGGCTCACCGTGGCGCTGTTTCCCCAGGTCCACCCCGTAGCGGGGCCAAACGGGTCATAGGTGCCGCCACTGAGCACGGGCGTGGGTGACCCGCCCACGGGCGTCACGGTGATTGAGCTAATCCGGTGGTTGGTGTAGCCGTTGGTAATCGTTTGACCCGAGGGCGTCACGATGGTGACTAAATCGCCGTTCGTATACCCATAGCCCACCGAGAGCGCGATCGTCCCGATTGTCTGTCCCTTCCCGATCACCCGTCCGTGGATATCGTAGGTCCAGGCCATCGAATGGCTGGGGCCCGTGGCGCTCGTCAGTCGCCCGATTCCATTGGTGCCGGCATCGTACCCGTAGGTAAATGTCTGATCACCGTACGCGATCTTGGTCAACCGTTTGGCGTCATCGAAGGTGTAAGTGGCCGTATCGCCCCGGGCGTCCGTCACGGTATTGAGATTGCCTGCGGTGTCGTAGGCATAGGCCGTCGGACCCGTATCCTGGCTCACGACCTGAGTAAGATCCCCAAAGCCGTTATGACTGTAACTGGTCGTCAAGGTCCGCGGGTCGATGACCGAGGCGAGGTTGTCGTTGGCGTCATAGCCAAGCTGGGTAATACCACTATTGGGGTCCGTGATCTGGTTCAAGCGATTGAGCGCATCGAACTGATTGCCGGTATTGCGCCCGAGCGGTGCGTTGATGGAGGTCTGATTCCCATTGCTGTCATAACCGTAGATCGTGGTGACCGCCGCGGTGTTGGCTGCATTGATATCATGCCACAGTTCGCTTAAGGTGTTGAACAGCCGGCTGTGGGTTCGATGCAGCGTCCCCGACTGGTCATACGAATTCTCCACCGTACGATTCCCCAGTGCATCGAGCGTGTACTGAATATAGTTCCCGAGACTATCGGTGATCGTCGTCAACCGATGTGCACCATCATAGTTGTACAGGATCGTGCTGCTGTCCGGCAACGTCACCAGCTGCAGAAGCCCGGTCGGCCAATAGGAATAAGACGTGGTTTCCGAAGACGTGGTCCCCGTGCCCACCTGGCTCGAGGTCAAGCGCTCTCGCGTATCGTAGCCGAGCGTGGTCACGACACCATTGGGGTCCGTGATGGTCAGCGGCTGCCCATAGGCGTTGTACGTATTGAACGTGGTGATTTGGCCAACCTGATTCTCGATAGTCTCGACTTGGCCGCACTGCGAGCCCGTCGCGCAGGGGTAATACGTGTAGTACGTCACGTCGGTGTACCCGCCGCGGGTCGGACCGGTCACGCTCAGCACCCGCCCGTAGCCGTTGTAGGTGTAGCTCCACTTTCGGGAGACAGTCGGCGTTACGGTCAAATCGGTGATCTTTTTAGTCTCAATGCTGCCATTCGAATAGAACGTGTAGCCGGTCGTTCGGTTTGGCTCTGTAATGAGCGAGGGCTCGCGCCAATTCGTACTCCACACGGTCGTGATCTTCCGCTGCAGTGTGTTGGTTGCCGGCGTGTAGCTTGCTAAATTGGCGGGGCAAGGAAGAGGGGGAATCTGCGGCGCAAACCCCTCTACGCGCACCAACTCGAGGCCCCGAACCGGATCATTGGCATAGCAGGTCACATTGCCGTCGTAGTCCGTGCGGCTGGACACCCAGCCATAGGCATCGTAAGTCGTCGCCGCTGAATCCTGGCAGGCCGGGCATTGCGAGCCGCTGATTGACGTGACCTGGTTGATATCCCCAATGCGCGTATAGGTAAACGTCCGCACCGCGCCCAACGCATCGGTTGTCGTCACCGATCCATTGTTGTTGTAGGTGAGCGACATGGCATTGGCGCCGACCGCCTGGGTGCTCGAGGTCGCACGCTCCTGCCAATCATAGCTCCAGGTTGAAAGGGTCGTCCCGCTTTCATCGACCACAGCAGTCAACTCATTGGTGAAGTTGGGATCCCCGTAGGCAAAGCTCCGCGTGGTGTCATCCAGATTCGTCAAGGATGAAAGCCGATTCGAGCCATCGTACCAATATTGAACGGTGCCGCCGCCATTGACCGAGATAGTGGCCACGGTTCCACTGGTATTGCGAGTCACGGATAAGGAGTTTCCAAAGCTGTCGGTGACGCCGCTCCAGAGCCCACTCGTATAGGACAGAGTCTGCACGACTCCTGCTCGACTCGTGATCGATTGCAAGACGCCGGCGGTGTTGTAGGTTTCTACATTGTCCTGATCATCGGTGACGGTAAAGCCCGATCCCGTGATTGCCAACCGGATGGAGATCCCGGGCGGATTGCTCACGGTCCCGTTCCCCATGATCGGATATCGCAAGGTCTGACCGTCATCGCGAATCACATCGTATTCGATAGGAGCCGCAGGGGGTATCGGCGGGGGTGTGTATATCTGTATCTGAATGGGCAATGTGCTGATGGTTGTTGAACCGTTGGCAATCACACAAACGCTGCCGCTATAAGTTGCCGTGCCCGCCGCCCACGCGCTCACGGCCGGTTGAATGGCGGCGAAGCCTGAAGTGCAGGCAAGCGTCTGTGTCGAATAAAGAGGCGAGGCCACCGTACTCTGGCCGGGATAGGAGGTAGTGGTCGTTTGGTACACGGTGTTGATGGACCGGCCATAGGAATGACGCCAGCCCGGTACCCCATCGATGCCCGCAGTGTCCGCACTGTTATAAAATCGTTGGAACGCGATCGCGCCGGACCCGGCGAACGTCACATCCGTTTCCGTCGTGTAGACATTGCCAACGGCCGGATTGATCGGCTCTGCCACGGGGTCTTTCGATGTGACTTGGGTCAAAAGTGGCGTGGTCGCTGAAACAAAATACTGCGGACAGGCAGACGCGCCCGAAGATATCGACTGCGCCGAATTAGACCCAGCAGCCCCCGCACCGTAATGAGTGCTAGTCGACGTCAGATAGTCGATTTGCCCGGCAGCCGTCGGCGCACCAAGCACAGACGCCATCCACGTTGTCGGATCGCAAATCTGAATATTCGTGCCGGGGTACTCATACGCCACGCACCCGACGCCGCCCACATCAGGCCACGGTTGGTTGAAGTCGACATCCAACGCAAAATCGATAGCCGCACCCGTGGGATACTGCACCCCATAGAACTGCCACGCAAAGCACCCCTGCGCACGGGCATCGCCACACAGGGCCATCCACACAGACAACGCAACCGCCAGCAAATACGCCGGCTTACGAACAAACGCCCCACGAAACTGCCACCGAGACCCGAGTTGGGCGTCGTATAATGCCCCTTGGATAGCTGAAAAATCGCGGTCCATCGTTGCCTTCATATTGTTACTCACGCTCATCCCCACGTTTCGTTCTCCCTTGCCGGGCGATCAGATCTCGCCACCAGATTTCCGCAGCTATCGCTGAGCCCATCGCCGTGAGCCCCGAGTTGCTTGAGTCAGATCGCAATGGTCCTAGGAGCGACGTCTCGGGGCGAAAACCCTCACGCGTTTTGTGATTATTTTATTACGGTGGCTGTTTCAGTGACTATGTCATGTGGATGTACAGGTCCATTGGCGCTTCGTCATCTCTCGTGGTTGGGTCATCATGCCGAATACGGCGACACCGAAGACACCCGACTTGTTCAGTATCAACGGTGGCTGCCGTCATTTATATGCGGCCCGAAACCGGGCACGCGGCCACAATGGCTAGGCGGGTTTCGGGGCAAGTGATCGAGCTGAAAATAAAGATCTGTACTATCGTGGAAGTTCGGGCGGCCAATCAGGGTAAACCCGTGTCCTTTCCATGGGCCTGCCAAATTTCCAAAGAAACCCACACAGGCGCGTAAATTATTGGACGCGAATCGCGTTGACGAGACTCCTGACTTCGATTGCACTGGCATTACGACCATCCTTGGTTACAGCCGAATTTCCGTCGCTCCGCATGTGCCATTTTGAAGTTCTGGACATTCGTATCGGAGCCGCATATGACTCTGTCACCATCTCAGCGTAAATCTCACCTACCCGCGAAAAGCGGGCGGGGCGACCATCGCTGTGATTTTTCCTTTAGGACATCCTTAAGGCAAAAAAGGACATCTTGTAGGAAAACTCACAGCGGGAGACAAGACCGACACCGGTTCGCAACAGCTTGTTTATCCGCCCAATATCATCCGTCGGTAATTGCGAACGACCTTGATAGCAGCGCCTTAAAGGCGTCTTCGGCCCATGTGTCGCACCGACGTCGACAGCACAGTCTAGGGTGACACCGTACGACATTCACGTAGTCCGGGCAAATATTAACCCCTCCCCTGTGCTTTCGCCGTCCGCGCCATTCCGCCGAGTCCCGCCTGAATATCCTCGCCATACCGCATCGGCATCGCCGTCGTCTTCCAACGCCCGGCCTGCATCACGGACGCGAGATCAATATTAAGCGCCAGCATATCCTGTGTCGCCCCGACCCGAATCGAGTGACCGCTGACGCCTCTGGCTTCGTCTGAGGTCATGCCCACGAACTCCGCGACGCGTTTGAACGTCTGCGCGATCGCATCCACCTGCAAAGGCGCTCCAATCCGTCCCCGTCCGATCAGCCTCCGAAACACCGCTCCTCTTTTAATTCCGGACGCCCCCAACCACGCCTTCAAATATATAACCGTATCCGGCGACAAATACGCCACGCTCCCCTCCCCCGCCTGGTCCGTCTTCGACCGCCGAATAATTACCCGGCCCGATCCGTCCTCCATGAAGCTAAAATCCTCGACAACGATCGCCACCAGCTCGCTGCGCCGCGCCATGGTGTCGTAGCCCACGCACAAGAGTGCCCGCTCCCGATCCGCGCGAATCCCCTCCCCCGCGGTGATCAAAAATCGCTTAATTTGATGCCACCCCAACGCTTTCGCTTGCCGCTGCCGCACCGGCGATTTATTGTAGAGACCCTTGAGGGCGAGCTTGACGTCTTCATCGTCGTTCGGGTTGATTAATTTGGCGGCGCGATGCGCACACGCAATCGTCGCCAGATACCGGCGCACGGTGGCGGGTTTTTTACCGGCCTCGCCGCAGGCCTCAATGTAGGCAGCGACGGTCGAGGGTAAAGCGGGCAGCGGCAGCAACTCGCGTGGCCTGCAGAAGTCGAGGAACGCGGTCCAGTCGAAGCGCCAAGCCCGGAGGGTGGCTTCGGGGTACACGCGCCGGGCCTTGCGCCACCAGGCACGGACTTTTTCGGCCGGTGTCGGCAGCGTCGAAGCGGTGACCACCGCGAGCGCCGTCGGCGCAGATTCAGCCAGCTGATTGTCAGTTTCCACCAAAACAGTCTACTCCATAAGTTCGGATAACTGTCATTATCATGGCACTTGTTGTACTGTCATCATGTATATACATATGTCGTATTCCGCATTAAGATGGTCGCATGATCGAAGACCCTCCCGCGTATGGGGAGCGCAAACGCGGCATCACGCTGAGTGAGGTCTGCCAGGCCGCCGATGCGATCGCCCGTCAGCGCCAACGCCCCACCGTCGAGAAGATCCGTGCGATGTTGGGATCCGGTTCGCCTAATACTGTCGGCCCTATGCTCGATGAATGGTGGGCGCGGATTGCCGACCGCCTCGATTCGGGGCCGGCCGCCCTGCACCGGCTGCCCGAGCCCGTCGCTCACGTCGCCGAAGCGCTCTGGCTGCAGGCCCTGGACGTAGGCCGCGGGCGCGCGGCCGCGGAACTCACCTCGACGACCCGCGCGGCCGAAGAGCAATCGAGGGATCTCGAGGCGCGAGCCCACGTCTTGTCACTGCGCGAGAACGAGCTCGAGCAGCGCCTGCGGGAGCGCGAACGCGCCCTCCAAGAGTCCCAAGACCAGATGATGCAGCTGATGCGTGCCGTGCAGCGCGATCAGGCCACGATCCGCGCCCGCGACACACGCATGGTCGCACTCGAAGCCGAGATCGAGCGCTACCGCATCCAGCTGAAGGCGGTTCTAGCCCGCGCCGTCGTCAGGCATCGAGTTCACAAGCGCCGCAAGGTCACGCCAGCCGCGAATCCATCCTCATCGAAACGTCGGACTAAACCTAAGAAGCGCCCTATGGCGAAACGCAAGAGCGGCAAGCCCAGGAGATAAGATCCCTGGATAGGGGGTCGCGTACCCGCATTATTCCGATCTAAAGAGCCTCTTCGCAATGCCAGCCACGTGCTGCCCTTGGTATTTGGCGATGGACAGTTCATTTGCACTGGGCATGCGGCTACCATCGCCCTTGCTCAGCGTGGTTGCGCCGTATGGTGTGCCACCCGTGATTTCATCCATGTTTGTGAGTCCCGCGCAAGCGTAGGGCACGCCCACCACGATCATGCCTTGGTGCAGCAGTGTGGAGTGGAAGGAAGTGATGGTAGTTTCCTGCCCGCCGTGCTGGGTCGCTGTGCTAGCAAAGACGCTGCCAACCTTACCCACGAGCTTGCCCTGTTGCCATAGGCTGCCGGTCTGATCGAGGAAATTGCGCATCTGTCCGCACATATTGCCAAAACGAGTGGGTGTGCCAAAAATGATGGCATCGTACTCAGCCAGTTCCTCAGGCTTGGCAACCGGAGCAGCCTGGTTTGTCTTAGCATGGATAGCGGCAACGGTCTCAGGCGGCATGGTTTCTGGCACGCGCTTTACTGTGACTACCACGTCCCCAGCGGAGCGCGCCCCCTCCGCCACTTCCTGCGCCATGCGCTCGACGTGTCCCCACGTGCTGTAATAAAGAATCAGGATCTTCGGCATTTGCAACTCCTTGATGTGCGTGAATGTATTGTCGGTCGATTGACTCCAACCATGTGTGCTGTCGCGCCCGATCAGGCCCGTCTCTCCCAATAGGGTGGCGCCCCGAAAGTGGTGCGCAAATGCGCTATCAGGGCCAGAACCTTGGCGGAGACTCGTCTATCATTCGGATAGGCAATGAAGATTGTCGCGGGCTCTGCTTCCGCGCTGATATCCAGCGACCGTAGTTGTCCTGAAGTTAGCAAATCGTGGCAAATGAACGTCGTAAGCAAAGCGATGCCAAGGCCTTCGAGAGCCGCGTCGCGCATCATGATTCCGTTGTTGACACGCATGATCGTATCGGGCCGCACCACCGACCAGCGGCCCGACTGCCGAAAGCGCCAATCCGAAGCACCGCGATTGGAATAGATAATTCCTCGATGCCGCTCCAGATCGCCGATGCTCCGGGGCGTCCCGTTACTTTTCAGATAATCGGGCGAAGCGACCAGCAGGCGCATGCTGGTCGCAAACCGCTTCGCGATCCAGCCACTGTCAGGCAACGGACCGTGACGAATGATGGCGTCAAAGCCATCTGCAGCGCTGACAAAACGGTCGTCCAGATCGACTGACAATTCGATACGCGAATTCTGTCTAAGAAACGAATTCAGCGCCGGGGCCAAATGCAGGATGCCGAAGCTGACGGGCGCAGAAATTCGTAGCGGCCCGACCAGCTCACCCCGTCGTTCCGAGACCTCCGCCGTCGCCTCAGACACTTCGCGGAGGATGCGCCTTGCTCGCTCAAGGAAGGCGATGCCGTTTTCGGTCAGCGTCAGCTTCCGCGTCGACCGATGCATCAAAGTGGCGCCGACGTTGCGCTCGAGCTCGGCCAGTCGCTCGCTGGCCACCGATTTCGAAATCTGCAGGCGCCGCGCGGCCTCGCTGATCGAACCGGTCTCCGCAGTCGTGACGAACGTAAGAAGGGAATCCAGCTTCAGCATCGTTCGGTATTGACGGACTCTTGTTCCTAGATTTGCAGTCTAGACACAACGTCGACGCGGAGCCAGCATCCCGCGCACAAATAGGAGATTTTATGCGGCGCTATTCCATTGTCTTGTTGGTCGCATTTCTGGTCGCTACTCCGGCTTTCGCGGTGGAGCCGTTTCCGTCGAGTTTTCACAGTGAGGAAATCAAGACCAACGGCACGACGCTGCATGTGCGTATCGGCGGTCAGGGCCCTGCCGTTGTCATGCTGCACGGCTTTGGCGACACAGGTGACATGTGGGCGCCGCCCGCCGCGGCGCTGGTTAAAAGTCATACGGTCATTGTTCCTGACTTACGTGGCATGGGCCTTTCGATGCATCCCGACATCGGCTACACCAAGAAAAACCAAGCCGTGGATATCGCGGGGGTGATGGATGCGCTGAAAATCGAGAACGCCGACCTAGTAACGCACGACATCGGCAACATGGTGGGCTATGCACTTGCGGCGCAATATCCGGCCCGCATCTCCAAATGGGTCGTGATCGATGCGCCGCTGCCAGGAATCGGAAACTGGGACGAAATCAAGCAAAGCCCGCTCCTTTGGCACTTTAACTTCCGCGGACCGGACGAAGAGAGGCTAGTTGCCGGCCGCGAGCGCATATATCTCGATCGGTTTTACAACGAGTTGTCCGCCGATCCCAAGAAAATCGACGAGGCGACGCGCCGGCATTATGCCGCACTCTACGCGCGGCCACATGCCATGCACGACGCCTTCGAGCAGTTTGGCGCGTTCAATCAGGACGCCATCGATAACAAGGCGCTGCTCGCAAAGGGCGGCAAGTTGACGATGCCGGTGCTTGCCTTGGGCGGGGAAAAGTCATTCGGCACCGCAGAGGCAGATACCCTGCGTTTCGTGGCGGTGAACGTCGATATGGGTATCGTCCCTGGCTCCGGCCATTGGATTATGGACGAGAACCCCAAAGCCACGACGGCGTTGATAGTGAAATTCCTGTCGAATTAAAGGGCGTATGCAGGGAGAAAACATGACTAAACGCATTCTGACGTTGACGTTATTCATGGCTCTGGCAGGTGTGACGCAGGCGGCGGCCATTGACCAGATTCGCATGACGCCGGGAGAGATCTCGGCCAAAGAAGCCGGCGGCGCCGGTGCGGGCACTTCGGGCGTAGCTGGAATTCAAACGACTGTACTTCTAGGCGATCCGACGAAGCCAGGGCTCTACACCATTCGCCTCAGCATTCCGGCTAACACCAAAATCCAAGCGCACACGCATCGCGACAACCGTTCAGCCATCGTGATATCGGGCACCTGGTACTTCGGCTATGGCGGCGTGGCGAATGGGGCGGCCACAAAGCCGTTGCGGCCGGGCAGTTTCTACACCGAACCGGGCGGTGTGGCGCATTTCGCACTGACAAGGGCGGAGCCTGTGGTGGTTTACATTACGGGATTTGGTCCGACGGACACCGTTTATTTGAACGCCGCAAACGATCCGCGCGATAAATTAAGGGAGAAAACGTGACATCATTCGCAACCGTCCGCGATCCCGTTAAGGACCATCTGCTGACGCCGCTCTGTTGAGGCGCACGAAGCGGGTCTGTGGCGGCTCGAACAGGCAGGCGGCCAGCCGACTAGTTGGGTTCAGCTGATTTTCGAATTGCAGCGCGACTGGAACCGCAAAGCAACGGTACCGGGGTTTGTCGAACCACAGTCAATGACTTGCGACGCCAACCCGAATTGAATGGCTTTACCCAGATCATCCATGCGTTTCACGTGCGCCTAGAATGCCTACAACACAGGTATACGCGCTAACCAACTGATTAATAACCAGTTATTGACACTAGATGTTTGCGCATGCTATGCATTTTGCGGAGTAGGCGGGTTTGATACCCTGTGTGGCACCGGGGGCGTCCTGCGGCGCCGGCCGCGATTGTGGAGTCATGAGGCGATGTCAGCATTTCAACGCGAAATTCTCGTCCGGTTCGGCCACTGCGACGCCGCGGGCTGGGTGTTCTACCCGCGCTATTTCGAAATGGTGAGCGATTTCGTTGAGGACTGGTTCGAGGATGGTCTGCAAGCGAGCGCGCCCGGATTGTTCCACCACAAGCAGATTCTGACTCCGTCTGTGCATTTCACGGTCGACTTCGAAAAGCCCACGCGCTACGGCGATCGCCTCACCTTCAACCTGTGGACAGTAAAGGTCGGTCGGACATCCTGCGAACTGCGCATCGAAGCCTCCCATGGAGGTGAGTTGCGCATGCGCGTGAAACAGGTGCTGGTGTTCATCTCCGCGACCACTGCCCATTCAACGGCAATCCCTCCTGAACTCGTCAGCCGGATGCATAGATTTGCGGCCCCGGTGGAGCAGGCACATCCGCAGCGGAAAAAATCGCCAGCCGGAGGGCGGCTGCCCAAGGCTCCCTGATGCCGTTGTCGGTTCAGGAGACCGATGAGCCCTGCAGCTCCGCGATTTCGCGCGCGAGCGCCTGGCCTTCCTCGTCGGCGAGTGCCGCGTCCTGCAGGCGTGACATCAAGGCCGCACCGTCGGAACGCGACGCGAGAAAATCGAGCTGCCCCACGAGCAATAAGAAATTGCGCCAGCCGCGCTCGTGCGTCTCGCCGTAGCCTTTGAGCAGGTTTTGGGCGCGCGCCAATTGCACCGCCAATGAGTAGTGGTCCACGGCGAGCCGCTCGAGCCGCCCGAGCCACTCCTCAATGCGGGTGTTCTCTTCCTTGAAGCGCAATGTCGACCGGCGCCAGCGTTTGCAGCCCCCCAATGCATGCAGCATCAGGAAGCCGCCAACGGTACTGGTTCTTATCTGCTTTCCGCCCGTCCACCGGCTCAGCCAACCGCAGAGCCGCGGCGAGTCCAGCAACCAACGGCCGAGCTCCGCGGGCAGAGTGCCGGCAATTTCCTCCACACGCGGCTTCATGAATTCCGTGATTCCAAATAGCTGGCCGGGATCCGCGCGGATCTCTTCACGCACCCGCACGAAGCGCGACGCGCGCGTCTTCAAATCCGCAACCCGGATGGTATCCTCGAACGTCATCCAAAGCGCGAGACTGAGCGCGGTTGCCTCGAGTAGCGCATGCGTGCCAGCCACGGCCTTGGGCCGTGCCTCCAGCGCGCCGATCCGCTCCACCCGATCCAGGAACAGGGCAGCGTACGCCGGATCCTGGTAATCGATGGTCCGTCGCACGCCCTCAAGTGCAACCGGCTGGACGGCGACGGGCAGCTGCCGGACGCGGTCCAGCAGAGGCTGTAAAGCCGGCGTACGCGCCCGCTCCGGCACTGATTGCGACAACTTGGGTTGCGCCTTCCCAGTGAATCCGCTGTCGCCGCGCTGAGCGCGCTGACAGGCGTCCTCGAACGCCGCGAGGTTTGCCTTGACGGCGATTCCGCTCTTTCTGATTTCTTCCTCGAACGTCTGCTTGCGGAACGGCAGGACACCGCTGCCGCACAGCGCGCCCAGCAGCACGGAACTGATGACGCTGCGATTGCGCTCGGCCGTCTCTTCCATGTCGAACAGCACGAGGCGCTTTGCGTGGCTGCGTACCAGTTCGGCGAGCTGTTCCGTGTCGACTGCGCCCTGCCCCATCGCGCTCTTCTCGCCGATTGCGTAGGCGCGGTGGGTGGATGAGATCAGAGTCGTTCGGTCGGGTGTCACCAAGCCGCGTTGAATGGCGCGGCCTGCCTCCGCGAGCTCGGAGGCCAGCACGCAATCGACATCCCCGGGCACCGGCATGAGCGCCATGACCGGCTCGCGGCCGGCGCGTTCAGCGGCGGCACGCGCAAAGAATTCCATGTAGTAAATCGTCGCACCCGTGCGCTGCGCCACGCCGGGCACGGACGTGGACTGCACGATGTAGCCATCAGCCTCGGCAATCTCGACCAGCCAATCGGCGAGCACCCCGCCGCCCTGGCCGCCCAGTGCCGCAATCGTCAGCGTGATCGGCCGTTCGGCCATTTTGAATGCAGATCCTACACGGCGTAGCGCAGGCGATTGCGCTCGCTACGCCGCTGCAGGGCGCCGATCACCGCGGTTCTGATCCGCCCGATGAGCCGATCCCAGCGGGACGGGTTATAAACCAACTCGGCTCGGTAGAACGACGGACACAGCACGGCCGCATCCGCAACCTCCCCGCACACACCGCAGCCGACACAGCTATTGTCCACATGCGCGACCGGATCACTGCGCAAGGGATCGGGGTTTTCCTTGATGGTCAAAGACGGGCAGCCGGAGAGCCGAATGCACGAGCGGTCGCCCGTACAGGTATCCGGATCGACTCCGAAGCGCTCGCGCACGACGCGCTCGCCGTCGTCAATCGCCTTGCGCATGAGCGGCCGCACGCGCCGCTGGCGGTTGAGCTGGCATTCACCGTCGGCGACGATGACTTTCGGGCCTCGGAACGGCGTATTCAACGCTTCGCGCAGCACTTTGAGCGTACCGCGCATGTCATACGTGTGTGTCCGCCTGACCCAGTTGACTCCAACACCCTTTACCGCCTCGATGATCGAATTGTTTCCCTGCCGATGCTCGTTGGCGGCACGGGAAGATGGGATGTCCTGGCCGCCGGTCGCGGCGGAGTAGCCGTTGTCGATAATGACGGTGAGGTCATCGTGCTTGTTGAAAACCGCATTGCCGATGCCGCTGGTCAAGCCATTGTGCCAAAAACCACCGTCGCCCATGATCGAGACGGCACGCTTGCCGCCATCTGTGCCGAACGCCGACGCACCCGCGGCACCCAGGCCGTAGCCCATGATGCTGTTACCCATGTTGAATGGGGGCAGCGTCGCAAAGGAATGGCAACCGATATCTGCGCTGATGTGCAGTGCGCCGACCTCCTTCTGCAATATCTTCATTGCCGCGAAAAAGGGCCGCTCCGGACATCCGGTGCACAACCCCGACGGCCGTGGCGGCACCAGCGCCGCGAGCTTGGCGGCGGCGGCCGCCGAGACGGCGGACTTGCGAGGCGCCGCGCTGCCTCCGCCGCAGAGCAATTGCGGTGCCCACTCGCCAATGAACTCGCCGAACCCCACACGCAGCACATCGACGCTGTATTCGCCAAACATCGGCAATGTACGCTTGCCCACGATGCGTGCGCCTACATCGTTTTGGCGCAGGATCTGGCTTGCGGCCTGTTCAATGTACTCGGGCTGACCTTCCTCGACGATGAGCACGGCGCGTTTGCCGCTGCAGAACCCAACCCATTCTTCGGGAACCAGCGGATAGGTGACATTCAGCACATACAGCGGCACCTTGCTGCCGCCGAACACATCGGCGCAATCGAGCAGCTCGAGCGCTCTTAGAGCATTGTTGTAAAGGCCACCTTGCAGAACGATGCCGATATCGGCGGCGTCCGCATCAATGACCTCGTTGAGTCCGCGTTCGGCGACGAATCGCAGCGCCGCGGGCAATCGGACTTGGATCTTTTCGCGTTCCTGCGCGTAGGTCGAAGGGGGCAGGATGATGCGGCTGTAATCCCGCGCGGGCGCCGCCAGTGCGTCCGCGGCCGAGAATGCGGGTCTGCGATTGGTTCTCGTCTTGAATCGGCCGTACACATGACACGCACGAATGCGCAGCATGATCATGACGGGCGTGTTGGTGGCTTCCGACAGCTCGAAGCCCTGCTCCACGGCGCGCACGATTGCGGGCAGCTGGGGGCGCGGATCGAGCAGCCAAATCTGAGACTTCATCGCAAACGCATGCGTGCGCTCCTGCATGATGCTCGCGCCTTCGCCGTAATCCTCACCGAGTATGATGAGCGCCCCGCCCTTCACGCCCGATGAGGCGAGATTGGCCAACGCATCAGAGGCAACGTTGGTACCGACCGTCGACTTCCAGGTCACCGCGCCACGCAGCGGGTAGTTGATCGACGCCGCCAGCATGGCGGCCGCCGTCGCCTCCGATGCACTGGATTCAAAATGAACGCCGAGCTCGTCGAGAATGCCTTTGGCGTCGGCCAAAACGTCCATCAGGTGTGAAATGGGCGCGCCCTGGTACCCGCCTACGTAGGCCACGCCCGATTGCAGGAGCGCCTTGGTGACGGCGAGTATGCCCTCACCATGAAATTCATCTCCGTCGCCCAGCCGCAGCGATTGAACTTCCTTGGCAAAAGAGCGCTCGGCCATGATTCAGCCTCCTAAATTGCAGCGCGGCGCCACTTCACCTACGCCGGTACCAGCGCGAGCACCCGCAGCGGGCTGCCCGAGCCATTGACGATTTTCAACGGCGGCGCAATGACGACCGCGCCGGTCGGCGGCAGTTGGTCGAGATTGGTCAGACTCGCCAGGCCGAAGCGGTTCGAGCCGTGCATGATGGTATGGCAGGGAAACATGGGATCGAAACTGTGCGCCTGGCCGGCATCGGTGCCGACGGTCTCCACCCCTACTCCGAGGATGTCGCGTTCCTTTGCGAGGAAAGGCACGCACTGCGGATGAAACCCCGGTGTGTGAGAGCCGTCCGCTCTGGCATTGAGAAACTCTGCACGCGTAGTCCGCTGCGACCAATCGGTGCGGATGAGAAGCCAGGCATGCGGGGGTATGCGGCCATTCTTGCGTTCCCACTCCTCCACGACCTCCCGCGTCAGCAGGAAATCCGGATTGGCTTTCGCCTGCGCTGCGACATCGATGACGCACGCGGGGCCGATGAAGCGCTCGACCGGGATGTTATGAGTCGCATTGTTCGCGTAGTCTTTGCCGGTGACCCAGTGAATGGGCGCGTCGAAATGGGTGCCGGTGTGCTCGCCGCACGCGATGTTGTTCCAATACCAGGCGGGCCCGCGCTCATCATAATGGGAGATTTCCTCGAGGGAAAACGGCTTGGAGGGCGCGAACGGCGGCGGCAGCTGGATCGTCGGCGTCGCCGGTTCCAGCGGCACGGTGAGGTCTACCACCCGGATGCGGCCGGCGACGATCGCACCGGCGAGCTGTGACAGAGTTTGAGTGGCGGTCAGTGCGGTTGCGCTCATCGGTTCTCCGGCGAAATATTAATTGACACCTGAAGTACTTGCCAATATAACATACGCTGAACTCGGGCGATACGCGTGCGAAAAGAGGTACTGTCAGCATGAGGCGAATCGTCTGCGTGGGCGGCGGGCCGGCCGGGCTTTATGCCGCCATTCTGCTGCGCAAAGCCTTGCCGTCCGCACGGATCGAAGTATACGAGCGTAACCGTCCGGACGATACCTTCGGCTGGGGCGTGGTGTTTTCCGACCAGACCATGGGAAATTTTCTCGCCGCCGACCCGCAGACGCACTCCGCCATCCTTTCGAGCTTCTATCATTGGGATGATATCGCCATTCATTTCGGCGGGCGGCGATTCTTGAGCGGCGGCCACGGGTTCTGCGGCATCAGCCGCAAAAGGCTCCTCGGCCTGCTGCAGGAGCGCGCGCGGGAGCTCGGCGTGCATCAGGTCTTCGAGCATCCGGTGGACGAGGATTCGGCCTTCCGGGACGCCGACCTCATCGTCGCCGCGGACGGGGTGAACAGCAGGACCCGCAGCGACCATGCCGGCGTATTCGAGCCCAGTATCGACGTGCGCAAGTGCCGCTTCATCTGGCTCGGCACGACTCAGCAATTCAGTGCGTTCACGTTCGCCTTCGAGCGGACCGAGCATGGCTGGTTTCAGATCCACGCCTACCAGTTCAGCGAACAACTCTCGACGGTGATCGTCGAGACCCGGGAGGAGACCTGGGCTGCGCACGGGCTCGACAAGTTCAACACCGAACAGTCGATCGCCTTCTGCGAGCGGCTCTTCGAAGGCTATCTCGACGGCCACCGGCTGCAGAGCAATGCCACTCACCTGCGCGGGTCGGCGTGGCTCAATTTCAATCGCGTGGTGTGCACGCGCTGGCACCATGGCAACACCGTGCTGATCGGTGACGCCGCACACACGGCGCACTTTTCGATCGGATCGGGGACCAAGCTCGCGATGGAAGACGCGATCGCCCTGGTTCGTCATGTGACCGCGAGCGCGGATCTGCAGGCTGCGCTCGGCGCGTATCATTCCGAACGCAATATCGAAGTCCTCAAGCTGCAGAGCGCCGCGCGCAATCGCATGGAATGGTTTGAAAACGTGGCACGCTATGTTCACCTGCCGCCGGAGCAATTCGCGTACAGCCTGTTGACGGGCAGCCAGCGCATCGGACATGAAAATCTGAAGCTGCGCGACGCCGGCTTCGTCGAATCCTACGAGCGTTGGCTCGCGAACCGCGACGGTGTGCATGAGCCGCGGCCGCCCATGTTTCTGCCGTTCAAGCTGCGCGACCTAGCCCTCGCCAATCGCGTGGTGGTGTCGCCGATGGCGCAGTACTGCGCGGTGGACGGCGTGCCCGGCGATTGGCATCTCGTGCACTATGGCCACCGGGCGCTCGGCGGGGCCGGCCTCGTTTACACCGAAATGACCTGTGTTTCGCCGGAAGGGCGCATTACGCCCGGCTGTACGGGTTTATGGAATGAGACTCAGCGCGACGCCTGGCGGCGCATCGTCGAGTTTGTACACGGCAATTCCCCGACAAAGATCTGCCTGCAGCTGGGTCATTCCGGCCGCAAGGGCTCCACCCAGCTCGGCTGGGAGAAGATGGATCATCCGTTGCCGAACGGTAACTGGCCGATCATCGCCCCCTCGCCTCTTCCCTACTTCGCGGGGATCAGCCAGGAGCCGATCGAAATGACGCGGGCGGACATGGACAAGGTCCGAGATGATTTCGTGCGCACGGCGCAGTTCGGCCTGCAGGCCGGATTTGACATGCTCGAGTTGCACATGGCCCACGGTTACTTGCTGGCATCGTTTCTGTCGCCGCTCACCAATCATCGCACCGACGCATACGGCGGTTGCATCGAGAATCGCCTGCGATTTCCATTGGAGGTCTTGCAGGCGGTACGGATTCAATGGCCCGCCGACAAACCCTTGTCCGTACGCATTTCAGCGACCGACTGGACGGACGGTGGCCTCAGCGACGGCGACGCTCTGACGATAGTGCGCGCCCTTCGACGCGCAGGCATCGACCTCGTCGATGTCTCGACCGGCCAGACAGTGCCCGATCAAAAACCGCTGTACGGCCGCATGTGGCAAACCCCGTTCGCCGACCGGATCCGCAACGAGATCGGCATCGCAACCATGGCGGTCGGCAACATCTACGAGCCGGATCACGTCAATTCGATCATCGCCTCCGGGCGTGCGGATTTGTGCGCGATCGCGCGCCCGCACCTGGCGAATCCGGCGTGGACGCTGGAAGCCGCCGCGCGGCAAGGCTATGAGCCGCAATGGTGGCCGCACCAATACCTCCCCGGCAAATCTCAACTCGAGAGAAACCTGCAGCGCGCGGCGCAGGCCGTTGCGCCGGCCGGAGATCCGGTGTGACTTCGCCAGCGCAAACGCCGCAACTCGCCGGCAAACATGCCGTCGTCACGGGCGCGAGCCGGGGAATCGGCGCGGTGATCGCGGCGGCATTGGCCGCGGAAGGCGTGCGCGTGTCGATTCTCGGGCGGGACGCCGTCAATTTGCGGCGCGTATCCGACGGCTTGGGCGGCCCGCATCGGGCGTTGCCGATTGCGGCCGACATGGCCGATGCGCCGTCGGTTCATCGCGCTTTCACCAGCGCGCGCGGCCATTTCGGGGCCGTACACCTGTTGGTCAACAATGCCGGGCAAGCCACCAGCGCAAAATTCACCGATACGGACGAGGAGCTGTGGAATCGCATGATCCTGGTCAATCTGACCGGCACTTACCTGGCCACGCGCCAGGCCGTGCCCGACATGCTGGCGGAAGGATTCGGCCGAATCGTCAACATCGCCAGTACCGCGGGGCTGCGCGGCGCCGCCTACATTTCCGCATATGCGAGTTCGAAGCACGCGGTCATCGGCCTGACGCGCTCGCTCGCCGTGGAATACGCAAGCCGTAACATCACGGTAAATGCCGTTTGCCCCGGCTATGTGGATACCGACATCGTCAAAGATGCGATCGCCAACATCAAGAACAAAACCGGCCGCAGCGACGGCGAGGCACTCGCCGCCCTGGTGGCTTCCAACCCGCAGCACCGTCTCATTGCGCCGCAGGAAGTCGCCGACACCGTGATGTGGTTGTGCCGGCCGGGATCCGAGAGTGTCACGGGCCAGAGCATTATTTTGGCCGGCGGCGAGGTTACGTAGGCGGGTGAATCAATGGCGAAGGACAAGAAAACACTCAAACTGATGGAACCCGACGCCGACGCCGAATCGCGCATCCATGACGATCACCATCTGTCCGTGCGCCTGTGGCTGCGCATGCTCGCCTGCA
>JBEKYO010000089.1:0-20058 GCA_049510875.1 Steroidobacteraceae bacterium | reverse complement strand
AGCGGTGGGTCCCCTTGGGTTGCGGCGCCTATTGGAGTATTGGGGAGCCGTGGTTTCAGGTCCTGGCGCGTTAAGGCCGGGAAATAGTGGTAGCGGGGGTGGGCTTTACGCTGTACCGGCGCCCTTAAATATGGCGCTGCCGCTTCTGGGACAAACGGCAAGACGCGGATTTACAGACGGGTTCCCATGCCGCTTCAGTATGCGGAGAGGATGCCTTAACCAGCCGGTTACTGCGGATCAGCGCCCCGATCCGCCCGAGCCGCGCACTGGCATGAATTGCTCGCGCGGCTCGGGCGCTCCTTGACCATGACCCGTCCTAAGGGACGAATTTGAACAGAGTCCCGGCCCCATAAGACTCGGAGGTGTCGTTGTTGCCGCCCGCGGAGGTCATTCCGTACAGATTGCCCTCGCTGTCGGCACCGAGCCCAGTCAGGGGATCCTCCCCGTCGCCCGGAGTGCCGGTGAAGCTGTAGCTTGGAACGTAGGTTAGCGTGGTATAGCTGATGTGCGAGGTGATCTGAATCTCGAAGATCATTCCGCTGGAACCGGCGCCGCCCGAGGCGGCCACCCCCCAGGCTCCGCCGCCTGCCCGGGTAAGACCGGCTATGGGACCCGCCCCATCCCCATTCGCCCCCGTAAATACATGCAGTTGATTCTCGGTCACGGTCTGACCTTGGCTCGTCAGGGTCACGTCGATGGCGAATGCGGTTCCACAGCCGCCGTTGCAGACGGAATAACCGGCGCCGCCGCCGCCCGTGGTGCCCAGCAGGTAGTAGCCATTGTCCTGCACAGAGAGGGAATACGGACCGATGACGCCGCCCGAGGGACCCGCGCCGTCGCTGCCGCCTTGGAACGTGTAGAGGTTGCTCAGCTGGCCGGTCGAGATGTTGTAGCTCCAGACCACCCCGGCATCGGCCGAGCCGCCTGCGTTGGAGGTGCCGTACATTACCCCGCTGCTGGGATTGCCGGCGAGTCCCCCTGAGGGATAAGCGCCATCGGTTCCATTGGAGAAGGTATGGAGCACGGTCTCGGACCAGGTATCGCCCTCCTGTGCCGGGGGATCCAGTCGAAACAGCGTGCCGTAACCCTGGGAGAAGGCAACGCCGCCGTATTCCGTCGTGCCGTAGAGCGAGCCGGTAGTTGCATCGAACAGCAGCTGCGAGCCGAACGGCTGACAACCGTCGGCGAAGCCTTGAAAATTGTACAGCACCGATTCCTGCCACTTGCCCGTAGTGCCGGCCGGCGGCGGCGTCAGTTGGTAGACCACGCCACAGCCGTTGTCACCGCCATATTCGGTCATCCCGTAGATAACGCCGTCGTTCCCCAAGGTCACCCCGTCGAACGGACTCTCGCCGTCCATTGCGCCGCCCTTGAATCGATAGATCACCTCGTAATGCCAGTCCGGGTTCTTCTTCGTCGGAGGGATTGCCTCGAACACGACTCCGTTGCCCTTGAGAATATCGCCGCCGAACGGGGCGGTGCCGATGATGCGATCGTTCGGCTCGACCAGCGTGGAGCCGTTGAACTCCGGAGTCCATCCCGTCTTGTCGAAGCTGAAGTTGAAGAGCACCTGTTCCGTCTGCGCGCTGGCGCCGGCCGCGAGCGCGGCACAGAACAGGACGGCCACGCCACTCTGCAGGGCGGCACGCGTCAGCTGATTCAAGCGGGAAAATCGGCGACCGGAAAAACCCTGCGCACCAGTCCAGTCCCAGGGGGTGGATGTGATTTGTAAGTTCATGTCGATCTCCCTAGGCCGGTCAAACCGGCGTTGTCGTAAACGAGAATTTATACGTTAATGGGTTGGCGAACTACCTGGGTCCAGAGTCAGGTACCTGATGGGTAGATCGCGATTCGCGGGGAAAAGCCGACAGGTCGGCGTAAAAAAAGTGCGATCGATCGACGCGCGGCCAAGCGCCACCCCGGGCCTTGGGCTCGAGCCGCGGGGGCGGCTCGGCTGGTCTTGTTGGGTCCAAGTCTGGCCCCCGCCCCGAGTCGCCGGGTATTTCACGCCGGGTCGACGCGTATCCTTTTCGCACGTATCTGAATAGCACGCTTGAGAAAAAGGCCAAGCACTAAGGGAACGCGAAACCGACTGCTGCTGTACTCAAAGCACCGAGGGTGACCGAACCGTCAACTTTATGTTTCTTGTGCTTGCCGAAAGTCTTGCCAGGGCGATTCTTTCGCGGGCGGGCTGATCGCAGAGAAATTCGACCAAGTGTATCCCGAACTGGTAGAGGTCGCCGAGCGTCAGTTTCACGGCAACTGAAATCACCGCGCTCATCGCCAGGTGACTGGGGGGGGAATAAATCGATGTCGCTTTTCGCCTTCGGATTCCGATATCCGTGAGTAGAGGCCCTTCACTTGCCCGGGGCCCAAGAAGCGATGAACAACGAAGGACCGATCCATGCGCCGCGAGAATGGGATAAATTCAACCCGAACTGCGATGTCGGGTCAGGCCACATCAATGCATCAATTGGCGGACGGCTACCGGCCTATCCAGAGCACAAAAGAATGCGGCCCTGTGGTTAACCTGTTGGGTCCCTGGGTCCCGATTGACGTCACAGCCCTCGGCGTCAGTTGTCTCCAACATTTCAGTAGCAACCACTCGTTTCAAGGTAACGGCCACTCGCGCAGATAAGAATTCCAAGGGAGACGATATGGACAATCATCGGCATATTCTTGCGGCTGCGGTCGCGTTTTTCTTGATGTTCTCGGGACATTGCCTCTCGAGCTCGGCCTCGGAGGCACCGATCTACAGCTTCGAGTTCAAGAAGGACGGCAGCGCGCCGCAGTGGCCGTTGCTGGTGATGCCCGACAGCAGCATATACGGCTCAACGGCCAACGGTGGCCAATACCAGCTGGGCCAAGTCTTCAAGATGATTCCGCCCAGCCCGGCGGACAGCTCTTGGCGCAAGCAGATGCTCTACGACTTTGCCAATCCGGAAACTGTCGGATGGACGGACGGCTACGCGCCGGCCGGCAACTTGGTGCCGGGGCCCGAAGGCAGCGGCAGCCTCTACGGCACCACCCTTTACGGCGGCCAATCGACGGACACGGCTTGCAACACGAGTGATGAGGTGACCAAGGGTTGCGGAACGATCTTTCAGCTCTGGCCGTCTGCAGTCCCCGGCGGCACATGGAGCAAGGCGATCCTCTATTCTTTCAACAACTCGGGCGACGGCACCGGGCCGAACAGCTTGATCGAGGATTCTGACGGCAATCTCTACGGCACTACGAAGACGACAGCCTTCGAGTTGTCGCCGTCGATAGTCGACGGCGAAACGATCTGGACATTGACCGTGTTGCACGCCTTCAACGGCACGACCGACGGAACGGGACCGAACCCCGGCCTGTTGATGGACAGCACCGGCGTGATCTACGGCACGACGCCCAACGGCGCCTTGACCTATCCCAATCTGAATAGCGGAACTGTATTCACCCTCACGCCGCCGTCGAGTCCGGGCGGCGCGTGGACCTACGCGCAGGTTTACGATTTCCAAGGCGGAACGGCCGACGGCGCGGTGCCCAACGGCGGGCTGCTCGGCGGCTCGGGTACAGGCTCTACACCCGGCGTCTTTCTTCAGGGCACGACGCAGGCCGGCGGGGCCTACGGCCTTGGAACGCTCTTCCAACTGGAGCAGGAGTTTCTCGACGAACCGTACCTGGACAGCCTCCTGCATAGCTTCAGCGGTGGCTCGGACGGAGGCGTTCCGACGGCGGGTCTGTTCAAGTCCGACGACGGTTCGTACTGGGGCACGGCGTCGCAGGGTGGCTTGGTGGAACCTGCGTACGCGTGCGGAAGCGGCTGCGGTGTCGTTTTCGAATACCAGCGCAAGTCTGATTTCAATCACTTTATCTACACATTCTCGACGATCGCCGAATTCGCCGGCTATGGTTACGGCGACGGTTCGGACCCGAACACCACGCTGGGCATCGACAACAATGGATCGCTGTACGGGATGACCAATAGCGGTGGAACAACCGGTGGCGGGACCATTTTCATGCTAGCCGACGCGGCCCCGGTGTACACGGTCGCCACGCCGAGCATCTCGCCGGCGGCGGGGGGCTACACGACACCACAGACGGTCACCATCACCGATTCGACGGTCGGCGCGACGATCTACTACACAACCGACGGCACAGCACCGACGTCGTCCTCGGCCGAGTTCCTCGCGCCGATCACCGTCAGCAGCAGCGAGACAATCAAGGCGATCGGCATGCTGAATGGCTGGCTGCCGTCGGCCGTTGCCCACGCGGTCTACAAGATCGAGCCACGAGTCGCGAAACCCACCTTCTCGCTCAAAGCGGGCACCTACAGCACACCGCAGCCGCTGTCGATGACCGATGCGACTGTCGGAGCGAGCATTTACTACACCACCGACGGCACCAAGCCCACGACGTCTTCGACGCTGTACACGGGTGCGATCACCGTCAGCACGACGGAGACTGTCGAGGCGGTTGCGGTGCTCAGCGGATATCTGAACTCGGCAAGCCAGATTAAGACTTACACAATCACCGGAAACTAGTTTCCTGCCGGTGTTGCGAGGCCTTCTGCCCGCTTCGCGGCCATAACAGCCAGGTCAAAAGAAAGGGATTAATAGGTTAAAGCCCGGGAACAACGAACGCCGAGCGCCACAGCTTTGTTCGAGCCGTTCAGTGACCCATTGGACTGAACAAACTGAGTCCACGCATCGTTTCGTAGAACGGCCGAACCCGTCCGTAAATCCGCATCTTGCCGTTCGTCACAGCATGATCCGGATTGTTAAAGAGCGTATCAGCTGACGTGGGCGATGTTCGGGGCCAAGCCGAGCATTGCCTCTGGCGAACCGGAATCGATTAGCTTGAACTGATAATCGAACGATGCGAAGTGACCGATTCCCATAGGTGATTCGTGCGTCGAGATTGGTATGGCAATCTTTCCTTTTGACCGAGCAAACGCGTTTGCCTCATCAATCGTCTGCGCTTTCAAAGCCGACGGATTGCCAAATGCACCCGCTTTATCAGTCTTTGAAATCAGGTAGGTGTCTGGCGACAATTCAACTACCCCTGGATTGCTCACGCAGCCCGGCGATATGGCTATCGTGAGTATGCCTCTCGCAACCATTGCAAAACGGAATTCACCGGGAGTCAATGGCCAGGGAGCACGGAGAAATAATTCCGGCGAAAGAGCTTACACACTTACACAGCGCTTACATGACGCCCCGAAGAACCAGGGAACGTGAACGCCCGTCAATTCAAGTCTTTGATTTTATTGGTAGCGGGGGCTCGCATCGTGAATTTCCGACAGATCATCCCATTGCGCTAATCCACCGATCTCGCTCCCCAAACCCCAAGACCGCCGTCGATCGCCGGTGCGCTGAGTGTTAGCGCCGCGAAAGGCGCCATCACGCAGCTTGCCGGCACGGCGGTCGATGTCACAGGCACGACTAGCCTGACGGCGGACTACGGCACCGCAGGTCTGGACATCATTACGCTCGCACAGGCCGGCGACAGTTTCGGCGGCACGGTGACCACGGAGGGCAGCGCGATCACGCTTGCAACGATCCCGCGGCCGATTCGGCCGCAGTAGGTAGCTGGTGTCGCCAACGGCGAAGTTCGCTTGCGGATTTGTGCTACATGTAGCACAATAAACCATGAAAGAAGCAGGCATTCGTGAAGCTAGGCAGAACCTCACTGCGTTGATCGAAGAGGTCCGCAAGGGCCACGAGGTGACGATCACCGATCGTGGCAGGCCGGTTGCACGGCTCGTACCGCCCCGCCGCGAGCAAGTCAAACCCTTTGCCGGCCGTGCCGATTTCCGTCGCAAGATGCCAGTGTTGGCCGCATCGCTCACCGCCGCTGTCATCGATGAGCGTGCAGAGCGTGGCTGAAGAATCGATGCTGCGAGACGCGCCGGCTGCCGATGCTGGCATTTACCTCGATTCCAGCGCGCTGGCGAAACTCTATGTACCGGAACCCGAGAGCGACACGCTCGAGGCTTTTTTACAAGGCCGGCGGGATCTCATGATTTCCGAACTCGTCATTACCGAAGTTTTGTCGGCCGTCGCCCGTAGACGACGCGAAGGCATGATTACTGCCCATCAAGCCTTGGAGATCCGCGACGCAGTCTTGGCAGACGCCGATTCCGGTTCCTTCCACCGCCTCGACATGAGTCCCGTGGTTCACCGCGAGGCCGAACGCCTTTTATTCCAGATCGAGTCGGTAGCGTTGCGGACGCTTGACGCTCTGCATGTCGCCGCGGCGCTATTGGGCCTGGCCAGTCACGTCGTAACCTACGACGCGCGCATGCGCGCTGCGGCGTTGCACGCGGGACTCAAGACACTTGATTTATAGGGACCGGATTGAATTCAGGACGGCCCCACGAGGACCAGCTTGAATTGGTAGCGGGGGCAAGCTTTGTTGAACCTCTCAACGTCGAACTGAGGTGACCGCCAGCGGGTCCGTTTGCGCCCGCCGAGCAACTTCGACGATGCTGCAACGCTACGCCTTGGACACACCGAGTACGGCATGTGCGAGGCCATGATCGACAAACACACTGGATGAAAAGCCGTGACCAGGCGATGCCGTGCAGTTCGGCACCGTGGCAGCCCATGAACCAGATCGAATTACGCTGCGCCGCTATCGGCACCCTGGGGCCGGGATCATCAATAAGCACCCGCCGGGTGAGAGGCGAGATCATTTTCCTGCGAAGCTCGAAGTGATAATTGAGCGGGTCACGCCACCTCACCACGACGGCGGCAAGGCAAAGCACCGATTTTGGGTGACGCCTTGATGTCCTCGAATTGCGTTGGCGAATCGCGTTATACGGTCTACGCTTTCTTGCTTTCTTGCGCGCATTGCTCGGCAACTATGGCCGGTGCGGCGCTCGCGATCAAAAACATCTCTAGGGCATTCCTCGTCTGGCCAGAAGAGACTGGCGTTCGGTTGCAGCGCGCAAACACGCCACCCCTGCAAATTGACGGCCAACCCGTTGAGGCGTGCAATATGCCTCTGGCGTCACTCGGTCGGTGCCGCAAAAAGAACCAAAGGAGGGGTATTCCATGAACTCGCTTTCAAAGTGGACGATGGGGTTGGTTCTACTGTCGGGCGCCGCGTACGGGCAAGTGCCGTCGACGAATGACGGGAGCGACACCAGCAACAACACGGGACTGGGGACCAGCGCACTCGGCGGGCCAGCTGCCTCTAACCCCGGTACCGGCAATACCGCCGTGGGGGTTTACACGCTGCATGCCAACGCGGCCGGCGGAAACTATAACACCGCGATCGGCAGCGGGACCCTTCAAAATAACACGACCGGCAGCGGCAATACCGGGCTCGGGAACGACGTCCTCTATTACAACGTAACGGGCAACAACAATACTGCCACAGGTTACAACGCGCTCGACAATTCCGGCACCTCTGGAAATACGGCCGACGGGGCATTTGCGCTGTATAACAACCTTAGCGGCAGCAACAACACCGCGGTCGGGTGGCAATCGATGATGGGCGCGCTTAATGCCGGTGGTTCCAACAACACCGCCATCGGCGTCAGCGCGCTCTATTCGAATTCGACTGGCTTTGACAACACCGCATCGGGATACCAGGCGCTCTATTACAATACGACGGGCGCCTACAACACGGCCGCCGGCTACCAAGCCCTGCAAAACAATGCCACAGCCTACTTTAACGCGGCCTTCGGAAGTTATGCGCTGCAGGCCAATACCTCCGGCGGAGCCAATACTGCAGTGGGTAACAGTGCCCTCAAGGCCAACCAGACCGGCGCCAATAACACGGCCACCGGTTCGAATGCGCTCTTCATGAACGACAGCGAGAACACCGGCGCCTCTGGAAACACCGCCGACGGCGCGGGTGCGATGAACAACAACATCACCGGTAACGACAATACGGCGGTCGGGTGGCAGGCGCTCCAAGGCACGACAGACGGTGCGTCTGGATCGAACAACACCGCCGTCGGGGTCAACGCGCTGTTCGCCTATTCAACCGGCAGCAATAATATTGCGGTGGGGTATGCAGCGGGCCTCAACGTGGCGACCGGCAGCGACAACATCGACATCGGCAATGCGGGGGCCGCCGGCGATAACAAGGTAATCAGGATCGGCACAGCGAGCACCCAAAAGAAGATCTTCATCGCCGGAATAAGCGATGTATCGGTGACCGGGAGCGCGGTTTATGTCGCCTCCAACGGCCAGCTCGGCGTCGTGGTCTCATCGGAGCGTTTCAAAACCGCCATTGCGTCCATGGGCGCCAACACTGCGAAACTGCAACAGCTGCGACCGGTGACTTTCAAACTCAAGTCCGATGCGACGGGTACGCGCCAATACGGACTGATCGCCGAGGAGGTGGCCAAGGTGTACCCGGAACTGGTCATTCGCGACGCGCAGGGCCGCATCGACGGCGTTCGCTACGACGAACTGGCACCGATGCTTCTTAATGAAGTGCAACGGCAGCAGGAAACGGCGAAGGCTCAGGCTGCTGAAATCCGTGGCCTGAAGGACCAACTGGCTGGTATACGGGCCGCACTGCTGAAGGTGCAATCTAACGATCAACTCGTTGCGCAGCGTTAATGTGCAATTGCGACTAATTCTGCGCATCGGAATTTAATGGCTGACGACTACGGGTGCCGGGCCGAAATACTTGCTGTCCAGCCTGATACGCTGCGCTCAATGTGGATCGACGTTCGTGACCGCAGGCCGCGATATGTACAAGTGCGGTGGCCACATCAACGGCGGGAATTCGATGTGCACGAACGATGCTGTGGTCCGGCGCAAGGAAGCTGAGCATGAACTGCTTGCCGGTATCAAGCGCGAGCTTCTCTCCCCTGCCGCCATCGAGGAGACGTGCCGGCGCGCCCGGGCGGCGCTCTCCAGGTCAAAGTCAAAGGCGCCCGACAATCGCGGGCGGATCGTCGAGCTTAAGTCCCAAATCGGCAATATCACCGAACCCATCGCCTCCGCCACGATGCGCGCCTCCCAGGCCCTGGGCTCGAAGCTACGCGACGCCGAGGCCGAACTAGAGCAGCTTGAGCGGACCCAGACCGCCAACGACGCCGCCCGCGCCAAACGTCGAGCGGCGGCTGCCGGCCCTCTCTGCGAGGGTGGTGCGTAGATGGGAGGTTGCCAGAAACCTGCTTATACGCCATTGACGTATATACGCTAATGGCGTATATTTCAGCATGGTCTTCATCGAGACGCCAGTCTTTACGAAACAGGTCGTCGAGGCGTTGACCGACGAGCAGTATGGATTGCTTCAAGGTTCGCTGGTTACCAGGCCCGACGCCGGAGATCTCATCAGGGGAAGTGGTGGTATCCGCAAACTGCGCTGGGCGCTGCCAGGCAGGGGAAAGCGTGGAGGAGTTCGCGTGATCTACTTTTGGCGGGTGTCGGAATCCCAAATTCTCATGCTTACGATGTACGCGAAGAATGAGCGGACGGACCTGACCGCTGCGCAGGTCAAGCAGTTGTCGAGGATTGTGGAGGACTTGAAATGAAGAGAGTGCATTTTGACGAACTGCTCGAGAGCGTCAAGCAGGCCCGAGAAATCGTGCGCGGCGAGCGCGCGCCGTCACGTGAATTTTTTGTCGATGCCGCGATGATCAAACAGTTGCGCAAAGCAACCAAGCTTAGCCAGGCAAAATTTGCCGCACTCCTCCGGGTCGAAGTTTCAACTTTGAGGAATTGGGAACAAGGAAGGCGCGAACCCACCGGCCCGGCGAAGGCCTTGCTGTACGCGATCAGGAAAGATCCAACGAACGTACTCAAGGCGCTGGCAGCCTGAGACTTGCCTTGTAACGTTGGTACCGGGGGTGCGCTACAACAGAATCGTATCTTTATTTCGTCGGCCAGCCTCAAGAGTTTACGCTCGGGCGGTTAGACGAACAGCGCGCCCTTTCCCGCGACGAAACGGCCTCGCTCCGTTCGTTGTCGGTCGCATTGCGGCATTCCCGATCCTTTACACTTTGGTCAATAACTACCACGCTGAGTGTGATCGGCCAAGCTCCCGGTCAACCGCAATTCGGATGCTGTCTACACACAGAGCAAGCTGACGTTGGTAACCAGCCCACGCGGTCAGATGGTCGCTCTTTGAATTGAGGCATCTTGGCCAACTCATGATGGAGTTGGCTTTAGATGCAATTCCGGCTCAATACCGGACTTCGATACCCGCGAGTGGGCAGAGCTACCACAAGCGACGAAGACACCGCCTCGACCGAAAGGTCATGGCGCTGACTTTGTTTGCTACTGGAGGCAACCATGCCCTCTGTTAAATCCGCCCCCGTTCATCGCGCAGGCTCGCTGCCGTGGGCAGCCGCTCAACTCAAATGCTCACGTCCATCCGCACGCAAACTACTACAGGAAGGTTTGCTGCGCGGCTACCGTATCGGCGCCCATTGGAAGTTCACCGACGAACACATCGCCGCCGCCCGCCAGCGTCTTGAGCAATTGGCGATGGGCGCTCTTAGGTGAGCGTCACTACCAATGACAAGCCACCCTCCACTGCCGCACTGCACGATTTCTCGTAATGGACCCGCCTGGTTTCGGGTAAATGGACCCACCTTGCATGGGTTACCGGCGGAGCCGCGGTTTGAGAGTTCTACGCGTCCTTTTTCTTTGAGGCAAGTTTTCTGGCTTTGACCCTCCGGTAGGTGTCGCCGGTGATGTTGACGGTGAGGGCCGAGTGCTCCAGGCGGTCCCGGATGGCGTCGAAGATGACGGCATCGGGAATGACTTCGTTCCAGTGAGCCACCGGAAGCTGAGAAGTAAAGGCGATCGACTTATCGATCGATCGCTCTTCGATGATTTCGCACAGATCTTGCGCTTCGGTGGCGGTAAATTTCCGCATTCCCATCTCGTCAGATTCAGTCGGCGACCGCCGTCGTGCGTCGCTTCTTGCGTGAAGGCATTCGCTTTCCGCGTCGGATTCGCCGCGGGATCGGCAAGGGCGACGTTGTCTGGGGCAGCATTGAGCATTGCCGGGTGATCCAGATCTTGCACAACCCGCGTTATGCCGGTGCCTACGTGTATGGACGCACGAAGGGGGTGTGGAACGCAGATTCGAAGTGGACGATGCCGAAGAAGGTAGCCCGAGAGGACTGGCCGGTGCTGATCCGAGATGCACACCCAGGGTACATCACATGGGATGAGTACGAGCGTAATGAGCAAACATTGCGTGCCAACGTGGCCGGCTGGAGCCCCACGGGGCGCGGGCGCATGCCGCGCGAGGGCACTGCATTGTTGCAGGGGCGACTCCTCTGCGGCCGTTGTGGCGCCCGGATGCGGGTCCGCTACCAGAAGATGGACACGACCATGGCTCCCTACTATATCTGCAGCGAGGAAGTGGTGCGCCGTGCGGGAAGGTCCTGTCAGTCGATCCGTGGTCGCGATATCGATGCCGCCATCAGCGCATTGCTCCTCGAGACGGTGGCACCCGCAGCGCTGGAAGTGGCTCTCGCCGTGCACGATGAGATCGCCGGTCGCATTCAGCAGGCCGATAAGCTGCGCGCCTCACAGCTCGAGCGGGCGCGCTACGATGCAGAGCTCGCCCGACGGCGGTACCTTAAAGTCGATCCCGATAATCGTCTCGTTGCCGATTCTCTCGAAGCGGACTGGAACGCGCGGCTCCGCACACTCGATTCTCTCCAACAAGAACACGAGAGACAACGTAAGGCAGACCACGGATTGTTGAGCGAAGAAGCACGCTCGCGGATCCTTGCTCTATCCGCGGACTTTCCCCGCGTTTGGAACGACGAGCGTACCGCGCCCCTCGAGCGCAAACGCATGGTCGCCTTGCTCGTCGAGGACATTACATTGCTCAAAGCAGAAGCCATCTCCATCAACGTGCGCTTCCGTGGCGGCCAGACCACGACGCTCACCGTTCCCCGGCCGGTCCCTATGGCGGTTATTCGCAAGACGAAGCCCGAAGTGATCGCGACGCTTGATCGTCTTCTAGAGACGCATACCGATCAACAGGCCGCCGATGCGTTGAACGCATTGGGATATCGTAACTGGCGGCAGCAACCGTTCACCTCAAAGAGGGTGATCAGCGTGCGATGTGCCTACAGGCTCAAAGGCGGCGCAAAACGCCTTCTTGATAGGGGTTTCGTTCGCGCGGAAGATCTTGCAAAACGATTCGGTGTATCGGTCACGACCATCCATGAGCGGGGTCGCCGGGGTCTTCTACGCCGGCAGCGATACGATAACGACGTTCGATGTCTATACGAACCCGTGGATTCGCTCGTGATCACAAAACGCAAAGGAGGACGTAAACCAAAACAACCCTTGTTGGTCACCGCATGAACATTTGAACAGGAGACATTATAATGCCGGCGCCTTATCGCGAGGTTTTCTCACGCGAGCAGGAACGATTGCCGTAGAAAAATGTGCGGCTAAGTACGCGTAGTCTTCGTTCAGATCGGGATCGTACAGATGGCATTTGACGACGCCGGTCTTCAAGCAATCGGGGACGGTGACATGACTCACGCCGCCGTAATAGGCGAACATGCGTCGATGACAGCCGAGCCAGTTACGGCTTTTCATATCCTCCGCCGCCCAGGCGAAGAGCAGTTGGCTGAAGCCAAGCCCGGAGACGAACACGTAGGCTTTGTGGATCTCCCCGGTCTTGATCTCGTACCACTCGATCGGATCGCCGGCGTAATCGACTTCAACCCGTTCGCCGGGCTCAAATTCTCTGGCCGTGATCGTCGCCTCGCGGTACTGCGGGAACTTGCGATAGAACTGTTTCCAAAAATTCGGGTACGTGATGAGCGACTTCGCTCGCTCTTCCCAGATGAACTTCATCGGGTGGCCGAGGCCGAGCTCGTGGATGATCACCGGCCATTCGAGTTGCGACATCCACAGCGGATCCGGGCTCGCCGCCGTCTCGTGCGTCAGGCGCTCGCCGTCGCGGACCTGGCACACCAGGCGCCGTGAGCAACCCAAGGCGGTGGCGATCTCCCGCAAGCTGCGTCCGTCGGCCAGGCGGCGCTTGATTTCCTCGTGTCTATCCACCGTCAGCTTCCTTCGCGCCATCCAGATCTCCCGTTCGTGATGTGCCACGACGGTACTGGATTGCGGTGTGAGCGGACCGAGGTCCGCTTTTGGGGGGTGATGCCGGAAAGCAGACCGTCGCAGACGGCCCAGGAGCCACGATCGGCGCGCACTGGGATCAAAGCTACCCTGGAAAACCGACCAATCTGCGCTGGCATCGCCGTCCGCTCCTGGGATCCCGGCGGCGCAAAAACGCGCCGCTCAGGGTCGAAAAGCGGCTCCGGCCGGTGGTCCCAATGGGACGAAATCGGGTGGGTCCATTACCCCGAAATCGGGTGGTCCCATTCCGACGAAATCAGGGGGGTCCAATCACTCGAAATCCTGCAACGAGTCCCAGCTGCCCCCGGAGCTGCAGGAGCCGGGCCCGACGAAGTGGCCAGCTTTGAACGCCGCCGCTCAATCGGCCGAGCCTTCCGAAATGGCCAGCAGGCATCAGGACGTGTTGGCGGCCTACCCGCATCTTACGGACGAGTTCCTGGCGCAATTGGAAGACGAAACGTAGCCGAGCAGGCGCCGGATTTCGGCGCCCCGGTCGCTGCCGTTCATCAGCCTCATCACTCACCTACGTTGCCGGACCAAGGCCTTGAGCAGGCCTTGGTCCGGCAATCCTTGCAGCGAAACCCCCGCTTGCTCGGCTTGCCGCCCAGCAGGGGCTTGTGCAGGCCGCAACGAACGCAGCGGCGCAAGTAACCCTGCGCGCGAACAGCTTGCCGCTCGAAGCGGTTCGGATAATGCGTGAGCGGCCACTGAAAACCCATCATTGGATGATATATTCGCGCGCACGCGCACGATATAGCACCGGCGGAATGCCCCACGAGTGGCGGCCGTGACCTAACGTTGCGCGACCAATTTATCCGGCACCTTCAGGTCTTGGACTACCGCTGACAGCTGCTGCTTCAGATCATCCACCTCGGCGACCTTTCGCTCAAGCGATGCAATTCTTGCTGCCTGAGCATCCATCTTCATGGCATCCGCTTCATGTTGCGCGACTGCAGCGCTGCGCTGTTTCTGCAATTCATTGAGCAACATCGGCGCGAGTTCGTCGTAGCGCACCCCGTCAATGCGACCATGCTCGTCGCGTATGACCAGTTCCGGGTATACCTTGGCGACCTCCTCGGCGATCAAGCCGTACTGGAGCGTCCCGTCCGAATCCGTCTTGAGCTTGAAGGTTACAGGTCGCAGTTGATCCAACTTGGTGGTGTTTGATCCCATCGACGCAATGTCGGTCTTGTAGCGCTCTGACGATGCCAGTACACCCAGTCGTCCACCAGTCGTTACATATACGGCGCTGCCCGTGATCTTGGAGCTTTCGATGCCTGCGATGAATACCTCCTTCTGGCTCCCGGCCGTACCGATGCGTATGACGCCGCTGTTGGCCGCCGAACCGTCGGTTGATTCACCCTTATTGCCAATATCGATATTATCGCTGCCGGTCGTCACATTGAGACCGGCTTCATACCCCATGGCAATGTTGTTGCTGCCGGTCGTGTTGAAAAGGAGCGCGCTATAACCCGAGGCGGTGTTTTCGGCGCCGAACGTGTTGAAGTACAGCGCGTCGAGCCCGGAGGCGGTGTTGTAGTAGCCGGTCGTGTTGGAGTAGAGCGCCTGGTACCCGGAAGCGGTGTTTTGCGTGCCGTCCGTGTTGGAGTAGAGCGCCTGGTACCCGGAAGCGGTGTTTTGCGTGCCGTCCGTGTTGGAGTAGAGCGCCTGAGACCCGATGGCGGTATTGTAGGCTGCGGCACCGGCGCCGCTGGAGTCATTGAGGTTAAGGGCTTCATAGCCGACGGCAGTGTTGTAGCTGGCAGTCACATTTGCCTCAAGCGCAGACGCCCCCGAGGCGGTGTTGTAGTAGCCGGTCGTGTTGGCGACGAGCGCGCCATACCCAACGGCGGTGTTGCTATTGCCGATCGTGTTGTTAAAGAGGGCGGCTTGCCCCGAGGCGGTGTTGTTGTAACCGGTCGTGTTGTAAAAAAGCGCATTCATCCCAACGGCGGTATTTCGGATGCCGGTGGTATTCTCATAGAGCGCATTGAACCCGGCGGCGGTGTTGTTGAAGCCAGCATTCGATGCAGCAGGCCCACCGAGCGCCCCGACACCCATTCCGGTGTTGTCGTGTGCGTCGCTCGTGTCGTTGGACGCCGGCACTTGTGCGTATGTGGCGCTCGACAGCAGAAACAGAAGTGTCATCGCCCACTTCGAGATCGTGTTCATGGGTTGCCTCCAAGGTTGGTTGTTATCTTGTCACCGACTTCATTGACCCCAGCACTCATTCGACGCCTCGACGATGTAACCGTCAACACGCGACCGATTTCGATCTATCGGAACGCAAACGCACATTTGTCATAAAACGGGATTGGTGCGAGTTCCTCATAAATACACTGCAATCAATCCGAAGGGCCTGCACTCGGGTATATCGGAATCGGAGGGCAAAAGGCGCCATTGGTTTGACCTGCTCAGGCCCGAGGGTATTCCAGCGCCACCGATGGCTGCTTCAGGGAGGGCACTTCAAGGCATCGAGCGCCTGCTTTTGGCCGATCGTGCACTGGAACGACCGGTCTGGCGTGTGCGTGTTGCCTCACGTAATTTTGTTACGCATTGCCTCGCTAGATGAGGCAACGCGACCGGCAGTTATAATTGTCGCCGGTCAGTTGTCCGCGAACCGGGCGAACGAGTCATACGTGGCCTCGCCGCACTCAGATTCCAGCGGAGCTGATTGCCGGATACCGCGCGGTATTGCGATATTGATTGACATACTTGCGCGCGAAGCGCTGAAGGAGCTAATCGCGGAACATTTGAAATTGGAGGCACGCGACTATGGCAGGCAAGAGGCGGCTCAATCTGGAAAACCCAGCGAGACGACAATCGGGGGTTCCGCCGTTATAAAGACCAAATCCTGTCCACAGCAAGACTCGCGCCAGACAGATTTATCTCAACAAAATCAGATAGATATAAAGATCAAATCGGATTTGTTGGTAGCGGGGGGAGGATTTGATCTTTGTATCACGCATCCGCTAAGACTACCAATCGTTCCAGCTAGCCTAACCCATTGTCCGCGCTAGTAAAAACCGCATCTCCCTCGGCCCGTAGCATCGAAGAGACGTCAATCGAGAGGGTACTACCGCACTTGATCCGCCCGCCAGTCTAGCCAGTTCCACGTTGGCCGAAATGACCGGCATGGGGATCTCAACGCGCCTCGCGGCGGCGTCGTTTGGACCCATGCTAGACTTTCCTTATGCATCCACTGATTGAAAACAATCGCGAGGCCATCGCCAGACTGTGCCGTCTTCACGGCGTGCGCAGCCTGGAAGCGTTCGGATCAATACTCCGCGACGACTTCGATGCTGGGCGCAGCGATGTGGACGTCCTAGTCGAGTTCGACGCGCAAGCTGCAGACAGTTTCTCAAACTTTTTGGACCTGAAAGAGTCGCTGGAGGCGTTATTCCAACGCGCAGTGGATTTGGTGGAGTTGCGGGCGATCCGAAACCGCCGGTTGCGCTATTACATCGAGCAGAGCAAATCATCAATCTATGCCGCAGCGTGATCCCGGTGTCTACCTCGAAGACATCGAGCACTACGCCGCTGCGGCAGTACGTTTCACGTCCGGACTCAGCCTAGAGCAGTACCTGGCGGACGAGAAAACCAGAGCGGCAGTGGAACGTGTGCTGGAAGTCTGCGGTGAGGCCATGAGCAATCTCTACCGAGTGGCGCCCACCGTTGCGGAAACGATTCCTCACGCCCGCGACATCATAGGGTTCCGCAACATTCTCGCGCATGGTTATGCGGAGCTCGATCACAATAAGGTCTACAACATAGCCATTGCACATGCCCCACAGCTTCTTCGCGCCGTGCAGCAAGCATTGCAGGCGTTCCCAGATCCACCATCGCCGCCGTGATTGAATGCACGCTGGCGTGAATATCCGTATGGGATACGGTTCAGAGTTCGTGGCCGCAACTCGATCTCAATTGCGGAAAGTGACTGAGTCCAGGCCGTAGCGGGTTGTAGGTTCGTGTATGGGTCGCTTCGAACCTCTCGTTTCCGCCACACCTCGCCGCTCCAACTTCGTCAGCAACGCAGAGTTGCTGAGGATGATGGAGCTGCATAGTCTTGCCAATCATGGGCCCCGCAAATGGACTTTTTTCAAAGGCGGTAGGCCTGCTATTCCCGACTCCCACTTCAGCGCCGCGTTATCTCTTTCGGGGGCAGATCCGGCGCCATACGCCGTGTTTTCCCTCGATGTATCGCCACTATAAGTATGCTGCCAAATATCTGCATCAGTTAGAGGCGGACGATGCCGCCTTGATAGTAGCCAGCTTCGCTAAGACAATGTTGTTTCTTTCGGAAGCGCGGCGTCATCCGGTATGGAAATGGGCCAATTCGGCGCATGTAGGACTGGAGCTTTCCGAAATAGCACAACACCACGGAATCCCAACTCCGTTAATAGACCTGTCAGCTTCGATAGAAGTCGCTCTATTCTTCGCCACGCATGAATACGACGAGGTCAATGGTTTCACTCCGCGAATAGAAGGACGCGGAGTTCTCTACATAGTGGACCGTGAGGGGATTCCCAAATCGCAACAGGGGCGATTCCGGTCAGCTGTTATTCAGCCGTTCGCTCGCCCCTTCAAGCAATGGGCTTGGAGCTGCGAACTACTCATGGGTCAGTGTTTCGAGGCGTGCCCCTGTCTGGCAATCCTAGAATTTGACCACCACCCTGCCCTTGCCGGCGCAGAACGGGAACGTGCGGAGGCTCAAGGCAGCCTATTTCCACGGGACATCTTGGCCACTCTGGCGAGTGCCATCCGGTCCATGACAACACTACCCAGGAAGGCAATTACAGCGGCGCATAAGCATCTCGGCCCCGCGTATCCAGAACATGTGTTCGGGCCGCCGGAAAGGCTACTACGCAACGCAGGATTCAAGATCTGGGAAAGACATGAACCCATATTCTCCTTGCCATATTGGGAACGGAACTCCCCTGATCTACAGGCAGCACTTGATACCTGGTTGTCCGAGACGGCGCAGAACAAAGAGACAATTCTCCTTCGGCATAACCGGGCTGGTAAGCCGGTGGCCATCGGCAGGTTCAAAGGGCCGATCATCACACCAGACTCTATTGAAATAATCAGACAGCTCGTACCGATCTACACCGGGTTCGACCATGCCGTTTGCGCAGGAAGGACGACCTCAAGCGCTCAAGGAGAGATAATCGCGACGCACCTGAAATCCTGAAATTAGAGACCTTTCGGGTGCAGCGAGGGCAGCGCTAACGGCACTTTGGCAATGATTCGCATCGTCAGGCGATCGCCGCGGAATACACCTTTTCAGACTGCAATATCTCACTGGCGTACTGCAGGCATGCAGCAATGTCGTCGTGTGTAATACCGGGGTAGTTCCGCAAAATGTCGGCTTCAGTCCAGCACTGACCCAGCAAGCCCACTATGAAATCCACAGCCAGCCGGCTGCCACGGACAACCGGCTTTCCTGCCAGCACCGCCGCCTCAAGGGTTATGCGGTCTCTCCAGTTCATTTTATGAGGAATTAGATCTTGGTTGGTAGCGGGTGAAACTACCACGGATAAAATATTATTATAAATCAATCAGTTACGCGTTGATTGGTAGCGGGGGCAGGATTTGAACCTGCGACCTTCGGGTTATGAGATGACGGTAGCATAAAACGCAATTTCAAGTACTTGATTATTAACCACTTTGCTCGCGGGATGTCCGTTGCAAATCGACCCCAGAGCACGACAAGGCACAACAAAGCAGGACAGACCCCCACAAAACTCCCGCAATCTCCTGGTGCCCCTTTTCGGCTGAGCTTGGCTCGCTGAACAACCAATAGCCGTCAAGCATGCTGCCTCCATGGAAGCTTCGAGGGTTAAGTCCCCACGTTACTTTCTCATTTTGGCAGCGGCCTGCCTCACCTTTTCGACACTTCTCTCTCCCGTCGCCTTTCGCATGGTTTCAAGCTTCGTATCCGCGCGAAATTGCGCGATGGGCTTGGGCAGATTCTTGTTCAGCGTGTCGCCACGCTTTTGCTGTATTTCGCCCTTCTTCGGCGCCGCTTGGTCGCGATGTCGACCGTCAAGTCCCGGCTCTTTCATGATCATTGCTCCATGTTTTGATCTACTGAACAGTTCATTTGGCTCGCTTGCGTGGCCTCAACTCTGTTTGTTCACGAATGCTGCCGAGTTTCGTATCAGACCGATAGCCTCCGGCGACATCCGCGCCGTAGTGCTTGCGCAAAGTTCCGGCCGCGGCGTCCTTCCGTTTTGCGCGGATTTCTCCGTCCCTCGCGTCTGCGCGATCTCGGTGACGGACATCTAAGGAATTGCTCGCCCGTGCCCCCTTCGCGAGAGCACCAGATCTTGGCAAGATCTCCCCGAAGCCCCTGATCCTGACCGGGATGCGATTTGGAAATCGCGCCGTCAATTCAAGCGTACCGCCCACTTTATGAATAAACTCGCTTAGCGTTGAGATGAGCATATCCGTGCGTTGCTCGTAACGTGCAACGGAGTCTTGACCGACGCCTAAGTCAGCCGCTACCTTGGCTTGTGTCTTACCCATCGCGCGTCGAAGTTCTCGTAAGGACATCTCCTCCGCGATGAGCTCTGCGCCTCGCGCCTCCACCTTCTCGCGCCGCGCGGCGGGAAGTTCAGCGATCTTTTCGTTGAGTGGTCGAGCCATGTTCTTTCCTTAACTTTAGTTTCGCCAAATGCGCCTTAAAGCGCGCATCGGCTTTGTCAATCAGCTGCCGATAAAACCGTTGCTGGCTCACGCCGGATTTGTCCCCGGCGACGAGCAGAATCGCGTGGCGCCGGGGATCGAAGGCAAAGGCCACGCGCCACACTCCGTCCGCGGCATCAAAGCGCAATTCCTTCATATTGCTGTAACTCGATCCCTTCAAGGTATCCACCCGCGGCCTGCCCAGCTGCGGACCAAACTGTTCGAGCAACCTTCCGTGCGCCAAAATCTCATCCTGGACGTCGACTGGGAATTGATCCCATTCCGCTTCCAA
>JBEKYO010000088.1:0-28725 GCA_049510875.1 Steroidobacteraceae bacterium | reverse complement strand
TGGCAGCGCCAACACTGCCGTCGGTAACAGTGCCCTGAACGCCAACGTGAGCGGCGGCAACAACACCGCCACCGGTTCGAATGCACTTTTTATGAACGACAGCGGAAATACCGGCGCCTCAGGAAACACCGCCGACGGCGCAGGCGCGATGAACTACAACACCACCGGTAGCAGCAATACCGCAGTTGGATGGCAGGCGCTTCAGGGCACACCAGGCGGCGCGTCGGGATCGAATAACACTGGCATTGGCGTCAATGCACTATTCCAGTATTCAAGCGGTAGCAACAATATTGCCGTGGGCTACGAGGCCGGAATCAATTTGACAACCGGCAGCAACAACATCTACATCGGTAATGAAGGTCTAGCCGCCGATAACAAATCGATCCGGATCGGTTCGGGGAGCAGCCAAAAGAAGACCTATATCGCCGGCATCTACGGAGAATCCGTCTCCGGAAGCCCGGTTTATATCGCTTCCAATGGCCAGCTCGGAACGGTGGTCTCTTCGGAACGCTTCAAAACCGCAATCGCGCCGATGGGGTCTGACACTGCGAAGCTCGAGCGGCTGCGGCCGGTGACCTTCAAGCTCAAGTCCGACGCGGCAGGTACGCGCCAGTACGGGTTGATCGCCGAAGAAGTGGCGAAGGTTTATCCCGAATTGGTGATTCGCGGCGAAAATGGCCGCATTGACGGCGTGCGCTACGATGAGCTCGCGCCGATGCTGCTGAATGAAGTGCAGCACCAACAGGCGCAGCTTCAGCAGCTGAGAGCGGAGGTGCAGGACATGCAGCAATTGAAGCACCAAATCGCGGAACTGCAGAAGCTTGTCGACAGCGAACGAGTGGCGATGCACTGACAATGGCGGAGCGGGGGCAGCGGATCAGCCGAGCGCGCCCCGGATGAGCGCTTCATAGCCCACCGCGGTGTAATTACGGGCAGTGCGGCAAGGCACAATTTTTTGCTGCAATGCATTCGCCAGGCGTGCGGCTGGCGCGCTCGCTTGCCTGCGCCCGGCCAGCCACGGAAGTTGACGCTAGATTCGACATGTCTCAAACTTTTGGCGGGAGGTCCGCTCTCGTCTATCACGCTGCCAATGCCCGGCGTCGTGACTGTGTGGCTCGGCACGCCGGTCTAGTGAGCGACAAAGCAGAGGGGTAATAAAAATGAGACTTGCTCACAGGGTCATTCGCATTGAGATACTGGGATTGATCGCCATCGCCGCCATCGCCACCGCCGGCCTGTCCGGCACCGCGCATGCCGCGACCAATGTCGGGTTTGTCTGGGCAAGCTGCCCGACCTGCACCGGCAGCTATACGCCCGTGTCGTCCTATGCTTGGAACTCGTCGGGCGGCGACGTCACCATCACCAATGTGGCGACTGGCGTATATACCGTCGATTTCGACGATCTCTACAATGACCACCATCTAAACAATGTTCAGGTGAGCGCTTACGCGACCAGCGGCTACTGCACGGTCGGCGGGTGGGATGTCAAGGGCAGCTCCTCAGCGGCCGAGATGTACGTGAACTGCTTCGACGCGTCCGGCAACCCAGCCAACAGCTACTTCACGCTTCTCTACCATCAGCGCACCACTGGTTTCGGCGCGGCGGATGAAGGCGCTGCGTTTCTTTGGGCAAACCAGCCGACCACTTCAAGCTACACGCCGGACAGCTCCTACAACTACAATTCGACCGGCGGCACCAACACGATCCTTCGAAACAGCACCGGCAACTACACAGTTACAATTGCAGGGCTGGCGAAGGGAAAATCGGGCTTTGACCACGAACAAGGTGACGTGCAGGTAACCGCCTACGGTTCGACACCCATCCGGTGCGCCGTGGTCTATTGGTTCACGAGCACACCAAACACCACTGTCAATGTCCAGTGCTACAACAGCGCCGGCGCGGCGGCGGACGAAGATTTCAGCCTCGCGTTCGCGCTGAGAACCGCCTTCGGATCGGCGGGAAGCTCGACTGTCGGCGCTTATGGGTGGGACGACATCCCCGCGGAGACGTATGTGGTTCAGCCTCCGGCGCAATACAACGGCTTCAAGACCGGACCGCTGACGGCGCAATATGACGTCAACAACAATGGCCTTTATACCGTGACCATCCCGGGGGACATCTCCTGGACGGCGTCGAATGTGGTCGTGACGGCAGTTGACAATGACACAGCCGGTGCCTACTGCAATGTCGAGAGCTGGGGCACTCAGACCATCGATATCGCCTGTTACAACCAAGGCGGTGCTCTGTCGGATTCGCAGTTCAACGTAGCGTTCGATACCTTCCAGTAAGAGGTTCCGTTCGCCGCGGGTCTTGAGCGTACGTGGCTACCCCATGGCCGGCAGGGCCTCAACAACTCGACGGCCACGGGATTGTGTCCAGCGGCGCCGGCATCAACACGCGGTCATGGATCGCTTGCGGCCTGCGCCGGCTCGTCCAAACCGATGCGGCAGTGCGAACACTGATTAATCGTCCTGATGCCGACGACGGCGGCCAGCCCGACTCCGCCCAACGGCTGCGAACATCGGGGGCAGGGGATACGCAGCAGCCGTAGCGCATACCATGCCATTCCCGACCAGAGGGCGGCCGCACCGGCCAGGTACACCCATGGCGCCGCCGCAAAGACGCGCGGCCAGTAGCGGACGGAAAGGCCAAGCATCTGCAACGCCGCGAAGAGCACCACGACGTTCACCAGCAGATTGAGAAAACATCGGTTGATGTAGGCCCTGACCGTCATTGCACGCCGTCCTTGTCCGAGCCTTGCGAATGCAGCGGTTTGCACGAGAAGGTTCCGGTTAGTCTCGCGGCCAGCGCGGACGCCTTGCCATTGCAATATGATCGGCTGGTTTGCGAGGACCACAGGGTCTGGGTCGTGCCGTTCTTGATGTAATCGACTCGGCAGCTGCGCGCGTCTTCCGAGACATAGGTCTTGATTTCCCTGATCTCGGTACTGGACCTGCAAATGAAACTGTCGCTCGTGTTGGTCCAATCGTCCTGCGGCTGTGTCTGCGTCTGTGTCTGTGTCTGTGTCTGTGTCTGCGTCTGCGTCTGTGTCTGTGGCTGCGCGCCGCCGGCCAGCAGCACGCAGCACACGACGATACCGGGACGCTGGCTTTGCCTCATCGTTTGCTCCTCGCGCGGTGTTCATCGCCCTGCGCCGCGACTCCATTTCAGTATAGTTGGCGCGCGGCTCATACAGTAGTCGCGCATCGAGTCTACTGTGTGGACGCAGTGCCCCGCCGTGCGCAGAATCGGACTCATGAGCCGCCGCTGCCACGTTTACCGCAATGACCGTTCGCCTCGCTACCTCGTGCTGTGGAGTGTGCATTGGGAGGTGATCGATTGCCGGCCCGTGCAGAGCGGCAGCGACCGTTTCTCGGCGATGATGCAGGCGATCGAGCAAGCGAGGCGGCAAGGGTGGGACGCGGACGGGGAGCCCGACTTCGGGTTCGTGTTTCTTCGCCGCGACGGCGCGCGCCGGCTGCTGACCCTGACGCCGCGCCATCCCCATGACTCGAATCAGCAATCCTTCAATCCGTTCCGCGCGTGACCGTCGCCCGCGCTCAGTCGATGCGGTTGAACCTGCCGAACTCCGGCCGCGGCAGGCGCGCGAACACCGTGGCCCGATCGCCATAGCCGAGCGTCGAGATGAAGTTCGACTTGATATTCGGCGTGTCCGCAAAGAACGCGGCATCGACCGCGGCGTTGTCGAAACCCGACATCGGCCCCGCATCGAGCCCGAGCGCGCGCACTGCCATGATGAAATAGCCGCCCTGCAACGAACTGTTGCGCAAGGCGGCCGGTTCGCGGCTGCTTACGCTGGGGAAATAGCCGCGTGCCGCGGGATTGGGCGGGAACAGCTCCGGAAGGTGTTCGTGGAAATCGATATCCATGCCGATGATGACCGTGACCGGCGCCGCGCGGATCTTTGCGCCGTTGGTGCCGCTCGACAGGGGCGCCAGTTTATCCTTGGACCGTTGACTCACGCACCAGACCAGGCGGGCCGGCAACATGTTCAGCGAGGTCGGCCCCATCTTCATGAGGTCCCAGATGGCGTGCAGCTGCGCCTCGGTGACAGGCCGCTCGAGATACCCGTTGTAACTGCGCGCGTGGTTGAAGAGCTGGTCGAGCGCGGCTTGCGACAGCGGCTGGGTCATCGAGGGGCTCCGGGTGCTGAGTGCTGATCAACCATTGGGCCGGCTCGGACGGCGATCATTCCGGGCGATGCCCAATGTACCACCACGGCTCGCGCCGCATCTTGCGCCGACGCCGAGCCGCAGCCCGGTGGTGCGCGTCAGTGTTCCGCGCAGATCGGCGTCGCGCGGGTCAGCTTTTTGGCGCCTTGGGTGGACAGGGAAAATATGGCCGGAATGACGCCCGGCAGTACGAACACCAATCCCGGGACGGCGAATAGCAGCGCCGCCGCCCAATGCCAGCCCCACACATGCAGCGCTCCGAAAAAAGCGCCGATCGTGATCGGCAACGTGAAGCGCAGCAACAGCGCCGCGAACAGCGCCGTGAGCGCCCAGAATTGGCCCATGCCATGCTCGATTCCGGCATAGCCGGCCGCCATTTGTGCGGTGGCGAACGCGAAGAACGCGGCGAGAGCGAGTATGCCTATTACATATTTCATGACGCCTCCCTGACTGAAACGCCAGTGTCGCGCGGATCCGGGCGGATCTCCCATGACGCGGATCTCGGCGCTGCATAATAAAGCACGACCTGAGATGCGTGTCACTATTGGCGGAGGCCTATTGCGGCGCCGATTTAACCTATGCATGCCTTATCCCCACTTCGTATGCACGAACGGCGATCATTCGCGCATTGGCTCCGGCTAGAGCCCGGCGTTCTTCGAGATGGCGAGCCCGATTCCCGACCAATCGATGTCTTCCCCCTCGACGGCGATGGTCTGCAGCAGGTGATCGCGGAGCAGACCGAGCAGCGGCATCGGCACGCGCAGCGCCTCCGCGGATTGACCCGCAAGGCGCAGGTCCTTGAGACCCAGGGGAGCGGCGAATCCGGCCGGCCTGAAGCGGCCATCCGCCAGCGCCGATCCGTAATTATGGTATACGGGCGCATCGAACAGGCTGCCGGTCAACACCTCGAGCAGCTGCGCCTTCGGCACGCCGCCCTTCTCGGCGAGCGTCATCGCTTCGGCCATCGCCTCGATGGCGGACAGGATCATGAAATTGCCGCAAAGCTTCACTAAACTCGCCGCGGACGGTTTTGTGCCGACGCGGAACACCCGCTGGGCCGCCGCGCGGAACAGAGGATCGGCACGTTCGACGTCGGCAGGATCGCCGCCCGCGACGATGAACAATTTGGCGGCCGCGGCGGCTTGCGGACGCCCGAACACGGGAGCGCAGAGGAAGCGCTGGCCGCGCGCGCGATGCGCCTCAGTCAGTCGGTCGGCGGTGGCCACGGCAATCGTGCTCATCGAAACGTGCAAGGCGCCCGGGTCCAATCCGGCCATGAGCCCGGTCTCGCCCGCGAGCACGGCGTCGAGCGCGGCATCGTCGGCGACCATGGTGATGACCGCCGCTTTTCCCGATGCCGCGTCCTTGGGTGTGTCGGCGAGCGTCGCGCCGGCGTCCAACAACGAACGTGCCTTGGCAGCCGAGCGGTTCCACACGGCCACCTCGTGCCGCGCCTTGAGCAGATTGGCGGCGATGGCCGCGCCCATGTTTCCAAGACCGATGAATCCGATGTGCATGAAGGGGCTCCGTTCGACAATTATCCCGCATCTCCGCGGTGCTGCGTACTGCAAAGGCACCGGGGTTTCCTAATCCTCCCCGCCATGCGATCATTATTCGTTAGGCAAGCTGCGACACGTAATGACGGACATGGCTGAATCACGCGCGCCGGATCTCAGTGCGGTGATTTCAATACATAGCGGACTGTCGAGCTGGTTTCTCGACCACGCGCTGTCCTTCTGGGACGAGCATGGTGTCGACCGGCGTTCGGGCGGCTATTTCGAGTCCATCGCGTGCCGGGGACCACAGGCTGAACGCGAAGCGACCGGCGACGTGCGCCGCGGCCGGGTGGTGGCGCGGCAGATCTACGCCTTCGATGTGGGCCAACGGCTCGGCTGGCGGTCGAGCGCGCCCAGCCCGGTCGATCATGGATGCGAGTACCTGTTTTCGCGTTTGCATCGGGGCGATGGCCTGTTTCACACCTCGGTCGATGCGTCGACGTTCGAGCCGCGCGCGCCTTTCAGTCTGTACGAGCAGGCATTCTACCTGTTTGCGCTGGCGCGCCTCAACGGCGCGGCCGGCAGAGGCCATCCGGTGGCAGCGACCGCGGCCCGCTGCCTCGAGCGGTTACGCACCAGCGCGGGACGCCGCGCCGGCGGCTTCGAGGAATCGGATCCGCCGAGTCTGCCGCTCAAATCCAATCCGCACATGCATCTTCTGGAGGCGGCTCTCGCCTGGATCGACGTCGCCGACGGGGCCCGGCAGCAGCCATGGATTGCCTTGGCGGCGGAAATTGTAGGTCTGTGTCTGACGCACTTTAGGGACCCTGCGACGGGAGTAATTCACGAATATTTCGACTATGAATGGGCGGCGGCGGGGGAGCATGGACAAGTTTGGGAGCCGGGCCACCAATTCGAATGGGCCTGGCTGTTGATGCGGTGGGCGGATTCGCCGCACAGCAGCGCGCCGGAGCGAGTCGCGTGCGCGCGCGCGGCGGATGAGCTCATGCAGGTGGGCGAACGCTGGGGCGTCGACCCACTCCGTGGAATCGCGATGAACGAGATGTGGGACGACATGAGTGCGAAAGATGCAGCGGCCAAGCTCTGGCCGCAGACGGAACGTGTCAAGGCGTGGTGCGCCATGCTCGACCGGGCGCGCACACCGGCCGAGGCCGACCGCGCCGGTCGCCAGATCGTCCTCGCGGCGCAGGGTATGGCTAAATACCTGCGGACCGACGTGCAGGGACTGTGGCATGAAGTATGCTTCCCGGATGGAAGTTTCACGGCCGGCCCGAGTCGTGCGAGCAGCTTCTACCATCTCGTTGGCGCCATCGAGGTGCTGCGCCGGACGGTGAGCGGGTATCTCGGCGGTGCCCTGTATTCCTCGCGTGCGAGCATTGCCAGGTGAATTCCATATGACGGCCACTGACAAATTTAGCGATGTACGCGTGCTGTGCGTCGGTGACGTCATGTTGGACCGGTTCATTTCCGGTCAGGTAAGGCGCATCTCGCCGGAAAGTCCGGTGCCGATATTGTCGATTTCCGGCACCCAGACCTTTCCCGGCGGCGCCGCGAACGTCGCCCGCAATATTGCATCGTTGGGCGGCCTGTGCACGCTGGTCGGCGTGGTGGGGCAAGACGCAGTGGCCCGTGAACTGCGCGAGAGCGTGCATGCGATCGAGGGCCTGCGCTGCGAGTTCTGCGTGAGCCCCGACCGGCCGACGAGCGAGAAGATCCGCTTCGTCGCCCAGGGCCAGCATATGCTGCGGGCCGATGCCGAGGTCACCGAACCCATCGGCCGCGAGACCGCGCGGGAACTCGTCGAGTCGATCGGGAAATTGGCCGCCGCGCACGACGTCATGGTGATGTCCGATTATGCCAAGGGCGTGATGACCGACGAGGTGGTCCGGGCCTGCATCGAGATCGCGAAGCGGCAGCGCATGCCCGTCGTGGTCGATCCGAAGTCGGTCCGTCTGCGCCGCTATGCCGGGGCCACGGTCATCACGCCCAATAGCAAGGAGGTGATGGACGCGACCGGCATCGACCCGACCGACGACGATGCGCGCGCGGAGGCAGCGGGCTTGTCCATCATCGACAGTGCCCGCGTCGAGGCGGTGCTGTTGACCCGCGCCCACCGCGGCATGACGCTGGTGCGCCCCGGCAGCGCCCCGGTGCACATCGAAGCGAGCGCCCGAGAGGTGTTCGACGTGGTGGGCGCGGGAGACACGGTGATCGCGACGCTGTCCTTGGCGCTGGGCGCGAAGCTCGAACTGCCCGAAGCGGCGCGCCTCGCGAATTTCGCGGCCGGAGTCGTGGTGGGCAAGCGGGGCACCGCAACCGTCACCCAGACCGAACTCGCCGATGAAGTGCTGCGCTTGAGCCGCGGCAGCCTGCAGGCTCTGCAGGACAAGATCATCTCCAAGGAGGACGCGGTCGAGCTGGCGCGCACATGGCGCAAGAACGGATTCAAGCTCGGTTTCACCAACGGATGCTTCGACCTGCTGCATGTGGGTCACTTGGCGCTGCTGGCGTATGCACGCCAAAATAGCGGCCGGCTGATCGTGGCCGTCAACAGCGACGAGTCCGTCAAACGCTTGAAGGAGCCGGGTCGGCCGATCAACGCGGAAAACGACCGTGCGGTGGTGCTGGCGGCCCTGTCCGCGGTGGACGCGGTGGTCGTGTTCGGTGAGGACACGCCGCTCGCGCTCATCGAGGCGCTGAATCCCGACGTGCTGGTCAAGGGCGCGGACTATACCGTCGAGAACATCGTGGGTGCGCAGCATGTGCTGTCGCATGGGGGCAAGGTGCTCACCTGCGAGTTGGTGCCCGGCAAGAGCACCACCCGGGTGATCGACGTTTTGCGCGGCAAGGCGCACAAGACGCAAAGTGCTCAGTAACATCGACAAGCCGCAGCGCATCGTCATTTATCGCCTGGGAAGCCTCGGCGATACCGTGGTCGCGCTTCCGTGTTTTCACAAGGTGGCGCAGACCTGGCCGAATGCCGAGCGCATCGTCTTGACCAATTTTCCGGTGAGCTCGAAGGCCGCTCCGCTGGAGAAGATTCTGCGCGAGGGCGGATTGATTCACGATGCGATCGCATACCCGGTGGGCACCCGCTCGATCGGCGAGCTATGGTTGCTCGTCAAGCACTTGCGCACCCTCGATGCCGACGTCTTGGTCTACCTGACGCCAGCCCGGGGCCTGTTCAATGCATTCCGCGACTGGGTGTTTTTCAAGTGCTGCGGCTTCAAGGAAATCGTCGGCGCTCCGCTCAGTGGGGATCTGCAAACGTGCCGCCAGACCGGGGCCGGCGCGTCGCGCGAGACAGCCGTCGAGGAGCGCGAGTGCGAGCGCCTGGCCCGTTGCCTCAAGACGCTGGGGCCCATCGACTTGGATGATCCAGGCATGTGGGACCTTAAGCTCACCGAGCGGGAAATGCGCGCGGGCGCCGCGATACTGGCGTCGCTCACCTCCATGCCGTATTTCGCGATCAACACGGGCGGCAAGGCCGGGGAGAAGGACTGGGGAGTGCGCAATTGGCGCTCGCTGCTCGAGCGATTGAGCGAGGACTATGCCGATGTCGCCGTTCTGATTGTCGGTGCGGCGGAGGATGCGGAGCGCGCGCGCCAGATCTCGAGCGCATGGAGTGGCCCCGTCGTCGATGCGTGCGGCAAGCTCAGCCCGCGCGAGAGCGCCGCCGCCATGCGCCATGCGTTGGCGTTCATCGGCCATGACTCGGGTCCGCTGCATCTGGCCGCCGCCGCCGGGGTGTGCTGCGTCGGTTTGTTCGGCAGTTTCAACCAACCGAAGCGCTGGCATCCGCGCGGACGTCAGCATCGCATCATTCATCGCATGAACGGGCTCCACACCATCACCGTGGCCGAGGTGCAGGATGCGGTCCACGAGATCGTGCCGGTGCGCCAGGAGTACGCGTGAGCGCCGCGGCGCCGCCGGTATTTCTCGATCGAGACGGCACGCTGATCGTCGAGCAGCACTATCTGAGCGACCCCGAGCAGGTTCGCTTGGAGACCGGCGTCGTCGATGGATTGACGGCGCTGCAGCAACGCGGCCACGCCTTGATCGTGCTGTCGAACCAGTCCGGCATCGGCCGCGGCATGTTCACTGAAAGCGATGTGCAGCGCGTCAATGCCAGGGTCGCCGAAATCCTGCGCGGGTGCGGGATCGAGATCCTGGCATGGTACATATGCGCGCACGCCCCCGAGGCGATGTGCGCCTGCCGCAAGCCGTTGGCGGGCATGGCGCTCGCGGCCCCATCGGCGCAACGGGCATTCTGGTCACGACCGGCCAGGGCGCGGGCGCGCGCGCCTGGGCCGGTGCGCACGCATGCCCGGTATTCGACAGCATGCGCGGCGCGGCCGACTACATCGTCGCGCGCGGCGTGCGGACGGGGTCAACGGTTCAATCGGCGTGACAAGGGGTGAGGGATGATCATCGTTACTGGGGCTGCCGGGTTCATCGGCTCGAACATCGTGGCCGACTTGAATGCGGCAGGTCGCAGCGACATCGTTTTGGTGGACGTGCTCGGCACCCAGGCGAAGTGGAAGAACATCGCCAAGCGGCGGTTCCAGGACATCGTCCTGCCCTCCGAGACGGAAACGCTGCTCGCCAAGCTGCCGGGCGCGGATCTGGTCTATCACATGGGGGCGAACTCCTCGACGACCTCGACGGACGGCGATGGCATCCTCATCAGCAATTTTCGCTCGTCGAAGCATTGGTGGGAGTGGTGCTCGGCGACGCGCACGCCCTTCATCTATGCGTCCTCCGCGGCGACTTACGGCGACGGCGCCCAAGGGTTCGTCGACGATCAATCGCTGGATGCGCTCGATCGATTGCGCCCCTTGAACCTGTACGGGTGGTCGAAACACGCGTTCGACAAATGGGCCGTCGAGCAATCGGGCGCGGGGGCCGCGCCGCCTCAGTGGTGCGGGCTGAAATTCTTCAACGCGTACGGCCCCAACGAGAATCACAAGGAGGACATGCGCAGTTTGGTGTGCAAGATCACCCCGACCGTGGCCGCCGGAGGGAGCGTCAGGCTGTTCAAATCGTATCGCCCGGAGTATGCGGACGGAGAACAATTGCGCGATTTCGTCTACGTCAAGGATTGCACCAAGGTCATACTGTGGCTGGCAGGCCGCCCAGAGATCAGCGGGATCTTCAATCTCGGCACGGGCGCCGCGCGCTCATTCGCGGACCTGGCGCGGGCCGTCGGCCGCGCCCTGGATAAACCGGTGAGCGTCGAGTTCATCGAGATGCCGGAGTCGATTCGCGCGAATTACCAATACTTCACCCAGGCGCACATGACCAAGTTGCGGCACACCGGCTATCCGCACGAGTTCCACGGCTTGCAGGAAGGCGTGGCCGACTACGTCCGCGGATACCTGATGCAGCCCGATTGTCATCGCTAAAGACCGATGGGCGGGACATATGTCCATTTGATTACATGCCCGGTCGGCCGCTGATATATTGTCGCTGGCCGTAGCCTTGGCTTGAAGGAGATGGCTGAAATGTCGAGCGTTGCATCCGCACAACCGACCGCCCCGCCGGCGGAATCGCGCGCCTTGTCGATGTTGCTGGACAAGATCCGTTTGCCCGGACGCGTGGAGGATCTGCGCTCGGCATATCGGACCGCCAAACCGTTCCCGCACGTGGTGATGGATGATGTGTTTGCCGAGGACATGCTCGAGTCGCTGCTCCCGGAAATCGACGGCATGCAGCGCGATCAATGGAACACCATCGAGCAGGACTCCCGCGAACGCACGCTGCGCATGCGGTCGGCGCTGGCGATCGGTCCGGCGGGAGAGCGATTCTTGAACGTGGTGCATTCCGCCTCGTTCTTGTACTTGCTGTCCGAGATCACCGGCATACCGGCGCTGCTGCCCGATCCCTACCTCCAGGGCGGGGGCTACGCCGCGATGCGCCGCGGCGATTATTTCCACGTGCACTCCGATCGCAGCACGGCAATCAGCACCGGTCTCACGCGGCGCCTGGCGATGATCGTGTTTCTCAACAAGGACTGGAAACCCGAATACCACGGACAGCTCGAGCTGTGGAACCCGGACGCCAAGAAGTGCGCCGTGTTGATCGATCCGCTGTTCAACAAGACCGCCCTGTTCGAGGTCGCGTTCCCCAATTACCACGGCGTTCCCGTGCCGCTGGCATGTCCCGCGGACCGCTCCCGGCGGTCCTTCATTCTTTACTATCATACGGTCGGCATCGACGGTAAGTCCGTCAAGCCGCACGCGTCGATCTTTGCGCCGCGCTCGCACGGCACCAACCGGCTGACGTTCCGCTCGCTGCTTCGCGACGTGACCCCGCCGCTGCTGACGCGCGCATTGCGCAAGCTGACCCGCACGGAGTCCGAATAGCGCGCCGGCCCTGTGCGCCGGTCGCACGGGCGGGTGAGGTTCGACTCCAGTCACATCAAAGCGGCGCGTTCATGAGCCTTCAACGAATACTGCGGATGCTGGCGTCGTTCTTTACCGGGCAGGGCGTGTCCATCGTGTCGCAACTGCTGGTGCCGCCTTTCTTTCTGTTGCGCTACGCGGACGGTGTCGGGGTTTATGGGGAATGGGTCGCATTGAGCGCCGCCGCGACCTATCTCGGCACCTTGAACTACGGCATCCAGACCTATGCCAATAACCAGATGACGATCGCCTACAACCGCGGCGAGGTGGACACGGCCAAGACCCTCCAGGCGAGCGCGCTGCGGCTGCTGCTGGTGGTGGTGGGCGTGTTCGCCGCGGCGGGCGTGGGCGTATTCTTCATGCCGCTCGGACGCTGGCTGAACCTCCAGCATGCCAGTTCCGCGGCCGCCTCGCTCACGCTCTATCTGCTGATCCTGCAGGTGCTGCTCAACATGCCGTTCGCGCTGTTCGCCAACAGCTACATGATGATCGGCAGGATGCACCGCGGGGCGAATTGGATGATCTTTCAGCGCCTGGCGGCGACGCTCGCCATCGCCGCGTGCGCCTGGTGCCGCGCGTCCTTCCCCGTGCTCGCGCTCGCGCAGCTGGCCTCGGTGATCGTCTTCGGCGCCCTGGTCGCGCTCGACGTGCGCCGCACGGCGCCCATCTTGGTGCCCTCGCTGCGCTATGGCCGGTGGCGCGACGTAGGTCCCGTCCTACGTCCCAGCGCGCATTTCGGTCTTCTGTCCTTGTCCAGTTTCCTGACTTGGCAGGGACCGGTGCTGCTGATACAGACTTTCCTGGGGTCCTCGAGCGTGACCGTCTTTTCATTGGCGCGAACGGTGTTTTCGATGGGCCGTCAGGCATTGGCAATCCTCAGCTTCTCCATCGGACAGGAAATCACGTTGCTCATCGGACAGCGCAATTGGCCTCAGCTCAAACGGCTGTACGACCTCTCCGAGCGGGTGGTCCTGTTGTTGGTGCCCATTTTCAGCGTCGGTGTTTTGCTGCTGTCGCCGTTCCTGTTCGCCGTCTGGTTGCACCGGCGCAATCTCTACGATCCATCCCTGTGCTTCGTCATGGCGGTCGTCTCGGCGGTCATGGGGATCAAGGAACACAAGTACCAGTTCCAGTCATCGAGCAATGAACACGAGCGGCTGTCCAGATTCACGTTGGCCGCCTACGCGGCGATGTTGGTGCTCGCCGCGGCGCTGATGAAGCCCTATGGGATTTTCGGCTTGATGTTCAGCTGGCTCGCGGCCGAGATCGCGCAGACCGTCTATATCCTGCGCCTGAACGTCCAACTGTTCCCCCCGGGGATGACGATCTCCATGGCCCCGGTCGGCCGGCTGATCGGGGTCCTCGTTTTCGCGTTCGGCTGCGCCGCGTGGCCGGTTTACGCCGGCGTGCGCTGGCCGTTGCCGGCCGTCGTGGCGGCGGCGGCGGCGGTGGTGCTGCTCGTATCGTGCGGCTCGTATTTCGCATTCGGATTGGACGAGGTCCGCGTGCTGTTGGTGTCGAAGCTCCGCCAGCGGCTCTCCCCGGGCCCTCTAGCGTGACGCGCAAGCTGCGCCACCTGCTGCTCGCGACCCTGGAGGACCCGTTCAACCCGCGCTCGTGGAGCGGCACGCCGTTCAACATGCGGGTCGCACTGGAGAAGCAGATCGACCAGGTTTCGGTCCTGGCCAATCTCAAACCCAAGCGGACCCTGGTCACCGCGGGGTTGCGCGGGCTGTTGGGCGGGAATCCGCCGCGATACCCCCTGTTCCTGACCGCCCCGGCCCAGAAGCGCTTCGCGCGGCAGACCCTGCAGGCCATTCGTGAATTGAAGCCTGATGCGGTGCTGAGCATCTCGAGCCATTGCGTCGTGCGCATGGCCACACCCCCGGTGCCCACGTTCATGGTCAGTGATGCCCCGTGGCTGTCGTGGAAGGAGGCCTACGGGCAGCACCACCCCATGCCGCTGCTGGGGCGGCGTTTTGCGCTCCTGGAGGCGGCCGCCGCGCAGCGCTGCGCCGGGTTGATCTTCTCCTCCGAGTGGGCGTGCGCGGAGGCGCGACGGCTGTACGGGGCACCGGATGAGAAGCTGCACAGCATTCCCCTCGGGGCGATTTGGACGCCGGACGTGAACACCGAGGAGTTGTTTTCGATCATCGATGCACGGCCGGCGGACCGGCTCGACCTCTTGTTCGTCGGCAAGGATTGGGAGCGAAAGGGCGGACCGCTGGCGATGGAGATCGCGCGCACGCTGCGTCAAAGCGGGGTGCCGAACGTGAGGTTACATATTGTCGGTTGCACTCCCGACATCGCCGCGGCCGATCGGAGCCTCGTGCAAATGCACGGCTTTTTGAACATTCGGGTGCCGGAGGAGTCGGGCCACCTGAAGCATCTGTTCCTGCATTCGCATTTCCTGCTCGTGCCCACCCGAGCCGAATGCTTCGGTGTGGTTTTCGCGGAAGCGCAGGCCTTCGGCCTGCCGCCGGTGTCCCGGGCGGTCCAGGCCCTCCCTTCGATCGTCATCGATGGAGTCACGGGGATTTTGCAGCCTGCGGAAGCGCTCGCGGCGTCTTATGGCAAGCGAATCCTTGCGCTCACGCGCGATCGAAACCAGTATCGGGCCATGGCCCGCGCGGCGCGGCGCCAGTTCGAAGCCAAGCTGACCTGGGAACGATTCGCCGCGCGGGTCGTCGAAACGATCGAAGGCGCTCTGAGTTGAGGGCTTGCCGGAAACTTTAATGAGCGAAATCGAGGAATCGGTAAGCCTTCAAAAGCACCACTGGCGGTGGCGGGTAATAGGCTTTTACATCCGCCGCGCCGCCGTGAGGGACCTGCGCAGGGTCATCGGGGCCGTCGTGCTGGCCGCGATGGCCGTGCTTGCCGTCGAGGCCATCTCCTCCTACGTACTGTTCCGGCATTTTGCGCGGCTGGACCGCAGCTTCTACCCGGTCGGGTCCGCGACGATTGCCCTGGCGCGCAATGTCGTCGCCAAGGCCAAGGGAAGGCACAGCGATGAGGTGCTCGTGACCATCGATCATGGGCCGCTGTTCCGCGCCGATGGCACCCTCGGCTACTCCATGTATCCCGGAAAATATCGGATCACGGAACGGCGTTTTGGCCATAGCCATGCGTTCGATCTGACGGTGGATGAATTCGGCCGGCGCGTCACGGCGGAGCGGGCCAACGCGTCCCCGAGGCGCCTGTACATGGCCGGCGATTCGGGGATGTTCGGCTGGGGATTGAACGACGAACAGACCGCGCCGTGGCTGCTGCAGGCGCGCTTTCCGAAGCTCAATGTGGTGAATCTATCCCTGACCAGCTATTCCATGGTTCAGGCGCTGCTCGAGCTCGAACATACCAGCCCCAAGGTGACCGCCGACGACATCGTGGTGCTCACCTATCATCCGATTACCAACGGCTTCAACGTCGCCTCCAATGAAATGCTGGGGTTTCTCAGAACCGGGTTCGAGCATCAGCTCGGCGATTCCGCGCTGGTGCACGACATGGTCATCCCCTTCGGTTCCATCGACGGCGGCGGCCGATTGAGCGTCGAGCATTACGCGGTCGTCGCCTGCGCGAAGGGGGGCGCCGCGGGCGCACAGTGCCCGCCGCGTCAATTGAGCACGGATGAGGCGAATCGGGTGACGGAGCGGGCTTTCGATGCAATTCTCGCGGCGCAGCCGGGGCAGGTGGTCATTGCCCTGCTGAGCGGCGGCGATTCGGATCCGGTAGTGGAACATTTCCGATCCAAAGGCGTCTTCATAGCAGACCTGCGCATGGACACAGGCGATCCGGATGCGACCGATCTGGTGTTGATCGACGACCATGCAGGTCCTTTCTGGCACCGCGCCTTGGCGCAGCGCCTGGGCGATGCGTTGCGGCAGGCTCGGCTGGTCGAGTAGCCGGACGCGAGCCGCGTGGGTTGTTATCATTACCAGTGTGGTAATGTAAGATTTACAATGCCGTTGCGCAGGAGTGACCGGTTCATCCCCTGTCGCTTCCCGCAGACATACGGGGTTTGTCGCCGGCACTGGGATGATGGAGACTTGAGCGTGCGGCGCTGGCCGCGTGAGGGGAATGCGCAAGTGCAGCGTGACCGTAACCGCCGCGTGGTGAGCCGCAGCAATGACCGGGCATAGTTATTGCTGTTTCTTCATGTGCGTGCCTTAGATGCGCATGGATAGCTTAGCTTTAAATTTTCGGATCAGCCGGCCCTGATGGAACAGCGAATGAGGATACTTCTTTACAGCGCGAACTTTGCGCCGGAGCCGACCGGGATTGGCAAGTATTCCGGCGAGATGGCCCAGTGGCTGGTGGAGCGCGGGCATGCGGTGAGGGTGGTGGCTGCGCCGCCGTACTATCCCCAGTGGAAGGTGGATCGACGGTACGTGTGGCCGCCGTACCGGCGCGAAACGTGGAACGGGGTCGATGTGTGGCGTGCGCCTCTGTGGGTCCCCTCGACGCCGAGCGGTTTCGCGCGCGTGATCCATCTGCTGTCCTTCGCCGTCACCTCCTTTCCGATCATGCTGCGCCAGGCGTTCTGGCGACCCGATCTGGTCATTACCGTGGCGCCCGCCTTCTTGTGCGCGCCGGCCGGGCTGCTGGTGGCGCGGCTCGCCGGTGCGCAAAGCTGGCTGCATCTGCAGGACTTCGAAGTGGACCTCGCGTTCCGCATGGGGTTGCTGAAGGGCGGTCTGTTGCAGAGGTTCATCCTGCGTATGGAGCGCGGCGTGTTGCGGCGCTTCGATAACGTGTCGTCCATCTCGAGCCGCATGGTCGAACAGCTGCTCAAGAAGGGGGTGGAGTTGGCGCGCACCCGCTATTTTCCTAATTGGGTGGACATCACGCACATCAAGCCGACGGCGGGCCACTCGCGCTATCGCGACGAATTGGGCATCGCGAAACGCGATGTGGTCGTCTTGTTCTCCGGATCGCTGGGCGGAAAACAGGGGTTGATGGTCATTCCCGCGATTGCGCGGCTGCTGGCCGCGCGCAAGGACATCGTCTTCGTGATCTGCGGCGACGGGGTCATGAAGCCGCGCTTGGAAGCCGCCGCCGAAGGCCTGTCGAACGTGCGGTTCCTGCCCCTGCAGCCCTTCGAGCGGCTCGGCGAACTGCTGTGTACGGCTGACATCCACCTGCTTCCCCAAAGTCCCGGCGCGGCCGATCTGGTGTTGCCCTCGAAGCTCTCGGGCATGTTGGCGAGCGGCCGGCCGGTAATATCCACCTGCCGACTGGGAACCGAGTTGGAAACCGTCGTGTCGAAATGCGGGATGGTGGTTCCCCCGAACGATGACGCCGCGTTTGCCGCGGCGGTTTGCAGCTTGGCGGACAACAGCGCCGCGAGGTCCGAACTTGGGCGCCGGGCCCGCAACTATGCGGAGACCAATTTCGAACGTGACGCGATCTTGGGCCGCCTGTTCGGACCGGCGGACAGTGAGGAGTCGCGCGTGACCAACGATGCCATTGCCTAGTGCGGGCAGCGGTGCATCCGGCTTGGCACATTGCGGGGCATTTGTCAGCCATCTGGTTCGCGGGATTTCGATCAAATATATTACGTTAGGTGAAATAGCTGACGAAAACCTCAAATTTTGGGTCAAGATGAACACCACGTTGCGTGAGTGCAACGCGGGGAAATTAAAGCGTTGAGATACATCGACTTAGTGAGAATAATTGATGAGAATGATAAGCACGGAGCGCGCAGAGTCGTGAGTCCGACTGCGTTGAGTTTCAAGGGCTTATACAAGCACGCGTGGGTGCTCATCTTGCTGCTCATGGGCAGCGCCACGGATCGTGCCCGCGCCGTCGAAGAGTATCTCCTCAATCCGGGCGACATCGTCAAGATCACGGTATTCAAGAACCCCGACCTGTCCGTCGAAGCGCGGGTTTCCGAGTCGGGCGCGATCGGATTTCCGCTCATCGGCGCGGTCCCCGTCAGCGGCCTGACCCTGAGCGGCGTCGAGCGCAAGATCTCGCAAATGTTGAAAGACGGCGGGTTCGTTCTCAACCCTCAAGTCAACGTTCTGCTCACCTTGTCGGTGGGCAATCAGGTCGCGGTGCTCGGCGAAGTGAACAAGCCGGGGCGCTATCCCATCGAGGGGGCCGGCGGACACGTCTCGGGCATGCTGGCGACGGCCGGCGGGATTGCCCCGACCGGGGCCGACACCGTGATTCTGACCGGCACCCGCGGCGGCAAGCCCTTCCGCCGTGAGCTCGATGTCGCCAGGATGTCGCAAAGCGGCAATGCCGCGGATGATCCGGAATTGGCGGGCGGCGATACGCTGTTCGTGAATCGCGCGCCTCAGTTCTACATTTATGGCCAGGTGCAGAAGCCCGGGGGGTATCGTCTGGATAAGGGTATGACGGTGATGCAGGCCATTGCCACCGGCGGCGGGCTGACCGGCAAGGGCACGACTCGCGGCATCGTGCTGCACCGGCGCGATCCCAGCGGCAAGGTCAAGGACTCGCGGGTGAGCCTCGATGCCGAACTCAAGGATCAGGACGTACTGGACGTGAAGGAAAGCATGTTTTGATCCCCCTATGAAGCAGATCATGCGAGCACATTCGACCTTATGACGCTGAAACAATTCATCCTTGTCTTGTTGGCCCGCTGGAAGTTGGCTGCGGGAATTTTTTTGGCGGTGATCGGCGTCGGCATGCTCTACACGGTGCTTGCCACCAAGCTGTGGACCTCATCGGCGACCGTGGTGGTCGACGAGAAAGCGGACCCGGTGGCCGGCGTGGTCTATCAGACCCAGCTGCAGAGCGGCTACATCGCCACGCAGGTGGATATCATCAGCAGCGAGCGCGTGGCCGAACGCGTGGTGAAGCTGTTGAAGCTCGATCAGTCGCCGGAATTCATTCAGAAGTGGCGTGAATCCACCGACGGCAACACCGACCTGGTCGTGTGGCTGGGCCGTAAGCTGCAGAAGACCCTCGCGGTCACGCCGTCCCGGGACAGCAGCGTCATCGAGATCGCCGTCGAGTGGACGGACCCGAAGACGGCCGCGGTGCTGGCAAACGCGTTCGCCCAAGCCTACGTGGACGTGACCATCCAGCTGAAAGTCGACACGGCCAAGCATTACGCTGCCTATTTCAACGAGCAATCGCAGCAGTTGCGAGCCGAGCTGCAGGCCGCGCAAAAACGCTTGTCGGATTTTCAATCCTCGACCGGAATCGTTGCGACCAATGGCCAGTTGGATATCGAGAATACGCGCTTGGCGGAACTGTCATCCCAGTTGGTCACGATCCAGGCACTGCGGCAGGACAGCCAGTCGCGACAGCACCAGTCGGGGGGCGACAACGAATCGCTGCCCGAGGTGCTGCAGAGCCCGCTGGTGGCCAGTCTCAAGGGCGATCTTTCCCGCGAGGAAGCCAAGCTCCAGGACATTGGGACCACGCTCGGCAAGAATTACCCCGACTATCAGACCACCGCCGCGGAGATTGCCAGCCTGCGGCAACGTATCGCGACGGAGAGCGCGAGGATTGCCGAATCCTTGGGCAATACCACGCAGGTCAATCTGCGCCGCGAAAACGACATTCGGCTGGCGCTGGAAGCCCAGAAGAAGCGGATCCTGGAGCTTCAACACGAGCGTGATCAGGCGGCGGTGTTCCAGAATGACGTCGCCACGGCGCAGCGCAACCTCGATACCGTCTCCCAGCGCCTGGCCCAGAGCAGCCTCGAGAGTCAGACGCAGCAAACGAACATTGCGCTGCTGACCCCGGCGGTCGAGCCGGAAAAACGTTCGAGCCCGCGGCTGTTCCTGATTCTTGCGATCAGCCTGTTCCTGGGCTGCGTGTTCGGCGCCACCGGGGCCATGCTCAAGGAATTGAGCGACCGGCGCGTGCGCGAGGATGTCGATCTGTCGGCTCTCGGCGGAATTCCGCTGCTGGTGAAAATTCCCAGGATCAGGGCGCAGAGCCGCGCCGATGCCAGTCCGTCGCCCATGTTGGCGCGCGTGGAGCCGTCCGCGATATGAAACAGATAGCCACCGCCGCGGGCGAAATCCCGATGCCATCGCGGGATCGAAGCCGTGCCTTCGGCGCAATCCTCGTCGAACAGGGGCGGTTGAACCCCGCCGACGCGGAGGAGATCCAGCGCTATGCGGGCGCCAACGGCCTGCGCTTCGGCGACGCGGCGGTTCGGCTGAAACTGCTGACCCAAGAGGACATCGATTTTGCCCTGGCGCAACAATACAATTATCCGATCCTGGCGCGCGGCGGCGCTAACGGCGTAGCGGATGACGTGGTGGCTGCCTACATGCCGCAGAGCGACATGGTGGAACCGCTGCGGGTCCTGCGAAGTCAACTCACGCATCGCTGGTTCAACGACCTGGGTCACAAGGCGCTGGTGGTGAGCAGTCCCGGACGCGGCGAGGGCCGCAGTTGGCTCGCGGCGAACCTGGCCACCGTGTTCGCGCAAATCGGCGAACGCACCTTGTTGATCGACGCGGACATGCGGCATCCGCGCCAGCACTCGCTGTTCAATTTGAACAATTCCGTGGGTTTGTCGGCGCTGCTCACCGGCCGAGCCGGAAAGGAAGCCGCCTGTCGCGTCCATCCGCAGTTGCGGCTGTTCGTGTTGCCGGCAGGCATCATCCCGCCGAACCCGCAGGAGCTGCTCGGCCGGCCGGTGTTCGACTTGGTCGTCGAGCGCTTCACCGACCAGTTCGACGTCATCATCATCGATACGCCGGCCGCCACCCTGACGGCGGACGCGCAGATCGTCGCGAAACGCGTCGGTGGAGCCGTCATGCTGGCGCGGCGCGGCGTTACCCGGCAGGCGCAACTCATTGCCGCCACTCAGACGCTGGTGCAAACCGGCGTGAACGTGGTCGGCAGCGTCTTCAACGAGTTTTGACCGCTTCTCGCCAACCTCTATCCTTTCGGGTAACCGCTTCGGATTCGGCGGCCTGCGCCGCGCCATCGCAGCGCTCGAGTCCTGCATCGCTGTCCATTTTGTACTTGGGAACGTGCGAGGGCACCAGCTTGGATCGCGCCAATGCCATGCAGCGGCTCGGGGCCCGCGTCCACCACATCGATCTGCGGCGTTTGATGCCGCAGACCGCGTGGATGTATCGGGTGACGTGGAAGTGGGGCGGGCAGGTCTTTGCGCCGTGGATATTGCGCGCATTGCCCAGGGCATTGGCCGGCCGGCGCTACGATGTTTGCTTCGTCGACAGCGGGGAGTGGGTGACGCCGCGGATCATTGCGCTGCTGCGCCGATACGCCGGCAAGGTGGTGAATTACTGCATCGACGATCCGTTCGGCGTGCGCGACGTGGCGCGATTTCGCGCATACCGGCGCAGCCTTCCGCTATACGATCTATGCGCCGTGGTGCGTCCCGATAACGTCATCGAAGCAACCCGGGCCGGCGCGAAGCGCGTAGTGCGGGTATTCATGTCGTCCGACGAGGTGACCCACGCGCCGCGGCCGCTGAGCGAGGAGGATCGCATTCGCTGGGGCGCCGACGTGCTGTTTCTGGGGACGTGGTTTCCGGAGCGCGGACCGTTTTTGCTGCAGCTGATCGAGCTCGGAGTCCCGGTCACCATTCGCGGGACGAACTGGAGCAAGGCGCCTGAATGGCCGGCCCTGCGGCCGGCTTGGAAGGGCGGTGCGGTGCGCGGTGACGACTATGCGAAGGCCATCCAGTGCGCGAAGGTAAATCTTGGTCTGCTCTCGAAGGGCAATCGGGACTTGCATACCACGCGGTCGCTGGAAATCCCGGCGCTGGGCGGACTGCTTTGCGCCGAGCGCACCAGCGAGCATTCGGGCATGTATGTCGAGGGCAAGGAGGCGTTGTTTTGGCAGGATGCGAAGGAATGCGCGGCGATGTGCGCATGGGCGCTCGGCCACGAGAGCGAACGGCTCGAGATCGCGGCGGCGGGTCACGCGCGCAATGTCGCAAACCGGATTCGCAACGAAACCGTCATCGGTGAGATACTGACGGCGGCCTTCGCGGATCCAGGAACCCACGAGAATCGCGCATGAGCGTCAAGTACGCCATTCTGAACGCGTTGATGTGGATCACGCTGCTGGCGTTCCCGCTTCAATGCATCATCGATCCTTCCGCCGAAAATGTCGCCTCGGTCTGCATCGTCCTGGTGTCGTCGCTGTCGCTGCTCGCCTATCTCAAGTGGAGCGGCTCGGCCGACGCCCAGCCGTTGTCGACGGTGGCCCTGTTCGGCTTTTGCGTCACCACCCAACTGGGTGCCTTGCTGGTGCAAACGGCTTATTGGACGCCCATCCGCTTCTCCCTTTACAACCCGCTGCTGACCTTCGGCACGCTGGCTTTCTATCTCGCCATCGCGGTGTTGATGCACGTGGTGTACCGGTTTTTCTCCAGGCCCGCTCCGGGCCGCGTCGGACTGGTGCGCGGGTTCCTGAGCTGGCTGGGGATCTATCAAGTGCCCCCGAGCTCGGCCCTGTGGTTCATGGGGTGTTTCGGCCTCATCAGCTTTCCCTTCTCGGCGCACGAGGGCGTGGTGGCGCGAGTCGCGAGCGGCTTCAACTTTCTCACCTGGGCGCCGTTCCTGCTGCCGCTGTTCATCCGCGAAGTCGGCCCCGCCTATTGCAACGCGCGCCGCAATCGGCTGTTCCTCGTCCTGTACACGGGGATGGTCATCATTCTCGGCATCGCGCTCAACGTGCGCGTGGTCATGTTCATCGGATTGGCGACGGTCGGACTGCTGTACCTGTTGTTCGGCATGCGGTCGAACGCACCCTTGACTCGAAAGTCCGTCGCACGGCTGTGCATTTTGGCGGCGCTCCTGGCCGCGCTCTCGCCGTCGCTGTCGGATTTGGCCACCTCGATGGCCATCGCCCGGGGGGCGCGCGGCAAGGTGTCTCCCGTGGAGATGGTGCGCAAGACCATATCCGTCTGGCGGCGCCCGGCGTTGATCGCCGAATACAACCGCGAACGGACGGCGGTGTCGCGTTTTGCGGCATACGACGAACACTACATCGAGAATCCCCTGTTGGCTCGATTCGTCGAGACGAAGTTTCACGACAATGCATTGCATTTTGCCGGCGCGTTGACCACCGAAGAGTCCAAGGAGCAACTGCGCAAGGTGACGATCGACGCGACCTGGTCCGCGCTGCCGACCCCGCTGTTGAAGGCGCTGCACATCGGAGTCAATAAGGACGACATGAACTTCTCCATGGGCGATTACCTGGCCTACTTGAGCCGCGGCGTGCCGCTGGGAGGCCGCAAGACGGGATCCGTGTTTGCGCAGGGCATGGCGCTCATGGGCGTGTTGTTTCCCATCCTGTACGCCGCGACTTGCCTGCTGCTGTATGGGTTGATGGATTTGCTCACCATCAGAAGCGCATCCGGCAGAGCCAGCCTGTCGCCGCTCGCCATGATGAGCATGTGGATGTTCTTCTATCGCGGGATAACCTCGGACGCGCTCAGCAATCAGTTCGTGTTCGTGGTCCGCGATTTCGGGCAGACGGTGCTGATCTACGTCGTCATGTTCGGCATCGCGCGAGTCATGTTCGGCGGCTACCGGCCGACTCGGGCCTCGCCGGTCGCGCCGGGCTGGCACCAGGCGACCTACGATGGATGACGGGAAACCCGCTAGGGCGCGACGGGTTGGCTGATGCCGACGCCGTTCAACGCCCGAGCCCTGGAAATCGACGGAATTCGCGGTTGGGCGTCATTTTCCGTGCTGCTGTACCACACGTTCCATGAAATGTTCACGCGGCTGCTGCCCTGGATAAACAGCGCCTGGCTGGCGCCGTTGTTCGACGGCCGGCTGGCGGTGTGCATTTTTTTCGTTCTCTCGGGCGATGCGCTGACGACCGCGTTCTTCGCCCGGGGGGGCGTGGATCCGGCACCGGTCGACCGGTTGGTCGTGCGCCGGTACACGCGCCTGACCGTGCCCATCGTCATGTCCTGTTCGTTGGTGTTCGTGTTGCGGATGCTTCACGCCGATTGGCACAACCAGGCCAGCGACATCATCCATCGCGCCGACTGGCTGGGAGAACTGATCGACTTCGATTTCTCGGCCCTGGGCCTGGTTCGATACTCGCTGTTCGGGGTTTACGTGAATCATACCAAGGAGACGGCCTACAACCCGTTCCTCTGGACCATGTCGGTCGAGATGATCGGCTCCATGCTCGCGTTTCTGACCTGCTATCTATGGCCGCGCCTGCGCAGCGGAAGGATGTTCGTCGCCGCGGCCGCCGTGGCGCTGTTCGCGTTCAACTCGTTCCTTTGCCTGTTCTTCGCGGGAATGTATCTGGGGCTGCTGCGCACGGACTCGTACTTCGCCCGCGCCGCGGCGCGCACTGCCCGGCAGGCCGTGTGGCTCGCCGGCTTCGTCGCGCTGGTGCTGCTCCTGGTGGTCAGCTACGGCCATGCGCTGCCGCTGCTTTTCGATCTCGCGATGGCCGTCGCCTTCGTGTTCGTGCTGTATGCTCAGCGCGGATTGCGCGGCTTCCTGCGCGGCCGTCTGTCGACCTGGGTGGGAGACCTGTCGTTTCCCATCTACCTGGTGCAGTTCGCGGTCATCATTTCGTTCGAATCGTGGCTGGTAATGGTGTGGAACGCACATCACGCCGCCGCCGGCTGGCTGGCGCTGATCGGCCTGTCGTCGGTGGCCGTGACGCTGCTGGCCGCGTGGGTGTTCCGTCAGGCCGAACGGGCCATGCTGAGCCGTCTGGATGCGGTCATTCTGCGGATCTTGCGCAGGAACTGACCCATGAAACTGATGATCTTTTGCCACCCGCCGTTTCTGTCGTCCCAAAGCATGCCCCGGTTCGCGCAGATGCTGCGTGTCTCCTTCGAGGCGCGCGGCTACGAGGTGGAACTGTCGGCGCCCCGGCCTCTGTTTCATAAGCTGTTCGCCGGCCGCCGCCATGCCAAATGGGCCGGCTACGTCGATCAGTACTTGATTTTTCCCCTCCAGGTCCGCAAGACCCTGGCATCGGCGCCCGCCGACACCATGTTCGTATTCGCCGACCAGGCCCTCGGGCCCTGGATACCCCTGCTCAAGGACCGCCCGCATGTCGTGCACGTGCACGATTTGCTCAATCTGCGCTCGGCCCTCGGTGAACGCTCAGGACATGTCACGCCTTTCACCGGCCGCATCTACCAGCGCTATATTCGGCGCGGATTTCGCAAGGCGCGGCATTTCATCTCGGTGTCGAACAAAACACGCGAGGACCTGCACAAATACGGCGAGGTCGAAGCGCTGACATCGGAGGTGGTCTACAACGGCTTCAATTTTCCCTATGCGCCCATGGCGCCTGGCGATGCGTTGCGGGTCCTGCGCGAGGCGGGCTTGCCGGCGACGCCGCGCGGCATGTTGCTGAACCTCGGGGGCGGCCAGTGGTACAAGAACCAGCGAGGGTTGATCGCCTTGTACGCGCGTTATGCGGCCGAGGTACAGGACCCCTTGCCGTTATGGTGCATAGGGCCGAAGCCGAACGCGGCCGTCGCCCGGCTGCTGGAATCAGTGCCTGCCGCCGGGCAGGTGGTGTTCTTTCAGAACTTGAGCAACACGACGCTGCAGGCGGCTTATTCGCACGCACGTGCTTTCATTTTCCCGAGCCTCGCCGAGGGCTTTGGCTGGCCCCTCATCGAGGCCCAGGCCTGCGGTTGTCCGGTGATAACCACCGACGATGCGCCGATGAACGAAGTGGCCGGCGGCGCGGCGCGCTACCTGCCGCGCCTCGAGCCCGCAGCGGATATCGACGCGTGGGCGCGGCAAGGGGCTCGGACACTGGCGGACCTCCTTGCGTTGGAACCGTGCGAAAGACTGAGGTTGACGCAACTCGGGCGCGATTGGGTGAAGCGCTTCGACGGCGGTGCCGCCATCGCGAGGTATTTGGAAATCTATGAAAGGATCTTCGCTGCCGAGACGTCGCGCTTGCAATTCACCGCGACGCTCAGGAGGTCCTGAAGTGAGGCTGCTGCACATCATGCCGAGCGTCGATCCGAACGGAGGAGGCCCGACCGAGGGAGTGCGCCAGCGCGGCGTGCGGCTCACGGAACTCGGACACACCGTCGAGGTCGTCACGCTGGACGATGCCGCCCAGCCGTTTCTCGGCGAGTATCCGCTCAAGGTGCATGCCTTGGGCCCATCCCAAGGCAGCTACCGCTACAACCGAAAACTGGTGTCGTGGCTCATGGCGCACGCACGCGGGTACGATGCGGTGGTCATCAACGGCCTGTGGCAGTATCACAGCTTCGGTGCATGGCGGGCGCTGCAGAAGCTTCGGGTGCCTTATTTCGTGTTCACGCATGGCATGCTCGATCCCTGGTTCAAGCGCACGTATCCGCTCAAACACCTGAAGAAATGGCTGTATTGGCCTTGGGCCGATTATCGGGTGCTGCGCGACGCGCGGGCGGTGCTGTTCACCAGCGAGGAGGAACTCTTGCAGGCGGGGAGATCGTTCTGGCTGTACCGCGCGAACGCCCAAGTGATTGCCTACGGCACGCGCATGCCGCCGGACGGCGCGGCGGCCTTGCGCGATCAGTTCTTGTCGGCTCACCCCGGGCTCGAGGGCCGGCGCCTGCTGCTGTTCCTCGGCCGAATTCACGCCAAGAAGGGCTGCGATCTTCTGGTGCGCGCGCTGGCCCGGGTGGCCGCCCGCGAGCCGTCGCTGCACGTGGTCATCGCGGGGCCGGACCAGACCGGGTGGGTGGCCGCGCTGCAGGCCCTGGCGCGGGATCTCGGCGTGGCGGACCGCGTCTGCTGGCCCGGCATGTTGCGAGACGAGATGAAGTGGGGTGCCTTCTACAGCGCCGAAGCCTTCGTGCTGCCCTCGCATCAGGAGAATTTCGGCATCGCGGTCGCCGAGGCGCTGGGCTGCGGATTGCCGGCGCTCATTTCCGACAAGGTGAACATCTGGCGCGAAGTGCAGGCGAGCCGGGCGGGATTGGTCGCCCCGGATACGCTGGATGGGACGGTGTCGCTGCTCGAGGGCTGGCTGTCGCTGGGTCCATTGGAGCGCCGCGCGATGGGCGCCGCGGGCCGCGAGCTGTTCATGCGCCGATTCACCGTTGACGCCATGGCCAACGGGTTGCTGGACGTGGTGAAGCAGCACGCGGCGCATGCCGAGCCGGTGCACGCATGATGAACGACCCAGCGCCCATCGGTGAGCCGCGTCCTCGGGTCGAGCTTCAGCACACGCGCTCGGGCTGGCCGCTCAGCGTCAAGATCCGGCGCGTGCTCTGGATACCCTTCAAGGTGCTGTTCCTGCGCGGCACGGGACGGGTGTTGTCGCCGCTGCGCATCTACGCGCTCATGCTCTTCGGTGCGGCGATCGAACGGCCGGCGTTGATCATGGACGGCGTCAAGGTATGGCACCCATGGAGCCTGACGTTGCGCCGCTACTGCACGCTCGGCCGCGGCGTGGAGGTCTACAACTACGCGCACGTCACCGTGGGCGAGCAAGCGACAATTTCCCAGGAGACGTTTCTGTGCAGCGCGTCCCACGATTTCGAGGATCCCTCGATGCCGCTCACGTACGCGCCGATCAGCATCGGTGCGCAGGCCTGGGTGGCGGCGGGATGTTTCATCGGGCCGGGCATCACCGTGGGCGAAGGGGCAGTGGTCGGCGCCCGTTCGGTGGTGACGAAGGACGTGCCCGACTGGACGGTCGTGGCGGGTAACCCGGCGCGTTTCATCAAGCCGCGGCGACTCCGGACGAAGGCCGGCGCGAGCGCCCCGGAGTCACCGTGAAAATACTCTCGATCACGCCGATTTTCTTTCCGGTTCTGGGCGGCATCCAGCAAGTCGTGCTGGAACTTGCACTCAGGGTCCGCGAGCACGGCGTGCACATGGACGTGGCGCATGTGGCGCCGGGATTGGGCCGCCTCACCGAAACCGTTCAGGGCGTCACCGTGCATCGCGTTCCGCTGTATGGCAGCCGCTTCCTGGGCTGGGCGCCGGCACTGCGCCAGGTGGCGCAGAACTACGATCTCCTGCATGTCCATGACCCGCAGCTGATGGCGATCAGCGCGAATGTGCGCTACACCTGCGGCGACATGCCCGCGGTGCTCAGCACGCATGGTGGATTCTGGCATACCAACCGCGGCTATCTGTTGAAACGCATCTATGAGCGGACCATGATCCGCGGCGCGGCGGGTCACTATCAGCGCGTGCTTGCCAGCAGCCCCGGCGACTTCGATTACTTCAAGCGCTACGCGGACAGGATCTCCCTGTGCAGCAACGGCGTGCCGGTGAAGGAGTTCAATGCCGTCGCGCCGGCGGGCGGGCGCAGCGCCCTCAAGTGGATCTATTGGGGACGGCTGTCGCGCCACAAGCGCCTGGACCGGGTGATCGACTATGCCGCCGATGCGCGCCGCCGGGGTTTTCCCGTCGATCTGCTGGTGTGCGGGCAGGATTGCGACGGGCTCATGCCGGAACTCGAGGCCCAGGTGCAGCGGCTGCGGCTCGGGAGCAGCGTGCGCTTCGAGCCATTCCTCGATGATGCCGCGCTGCGCACCGCGCTCGCCGAGCGAGGCGTCTACATCACCGCAAGCGAACACGAAGGATTCGGCCTGAGCGTGGTCGAGGCGATGGCGGCCGGCCTCATCGTCATATGCCGCGATATGGCGCCCCTCAACTCGTTCATCGAGCACCGCCGCTCGGGCTGGCTGCT
>JBEKYO010000087.1:0-18949 GCA_049510875.1 Steroidobacteraceae bacterium | reverse complement strand
GCGGCACCAGGTCGAGACCCTCGAACAGGTGGTTACCGCACGCACCCAGGGCCTAGAGACCGCCAACAAGCAGCTGCGTCATTTGGCGACGCACGACGCCCTCACGGGCCTGCCGAACCGGGTCCTGATGGACGATCGCATCAGCCAATGCATCGCCCTGGCCGACCGCCTCGGCCAGACCTTCGCCGTCATCCTATTGGACCTCGATCGCTTCAAATTGGTGAACGACTCCCTGGGACATCGGGTCGGCGATGAACTGTTGAAGGAGGTGGCGCAGCGTCTCAAGGGCGTCGTCCGGGACATCGACACCGTCGCCCGGCTGGGCGGAGACGAGTTCGTGCTGATCATCACGCAGAACCCCGATCGCGATGCGGCCGAAGGCGTGGCGCGACGGATCATCGAGGTGATGCATACCTCGGTGCGCATTGCGGGCGTCGACATCCACACCTCGCCCTCCATCGGGGTCGCGTTTTATCCGCAGGACGCCTCCACCATGGAGACCCTGCTGGCCCACGCGGATGCGGCCATGTATTACGCGAAGCAGCAAGGACGCAACAATTTCCAGTTCTTCATGCCGCGCATGAACACGGCCACTCAGGAAAAAGTCAGGCTGGAGAGCGACCTGCACCATGCGCTCGAACTGCAGCAGTTCGAGCTGCACTACCAGCCCAAGGTCAACACCGCGACCGGCGTCATGCACGGCGCCGAAGCGCTGCTGCGCTGGACGCATCCGGTGCACGGCTCGATTCCCCCGGCCACGTTCATCCCGGTCGCGGAGGAATGCGGCTTGATCGGGGCGATCGGCGCCTGGGTGGTGCGCGAGGCCTGCCGGCAGGCGCGCGCCTGGCAGCTCGAGGGTCTGCCGCCGCTGCGGGTCGCCGTGAATCTCTCGGCTTCCCAGTTCCGGCAAGGTAATATAGTCGGGATGATTCGCGATGCGCTGGATGCCGCGGGTCTCGAAGCGCGCTTTCTCGAGGTCGAGCTGACCGAAAGCGCGGTGATGAGCGATCCCGAGGAATCGATAGCCATCCTCGAGAAATTGAGCACGATGGGCGTGCTGGTGTCGGTCGACGACTTCGGCACCGGTTATTCCAGCATGAGTTATTTGAGGCGCTTTCCCATCGATAAACTGAAGATAGACCGGGGGTTCATCAATGAGGTCATGTCGAGGCCGGAAGATGCGTCCATCGTACGTGCGATCGTCTCGCTTGCGCACAGTTTGAAGCTGAAAGTCGTGGCGGAAGGCGTCGAATCGACCGAGCAGCTCGAGTTCCTGAAGACGCTCGGCTGCGATCAATATCAAGGTTTTCATTTCAGCCCCGCCCTGCCCGCGCAGCAGTTCGAAGATCTGGTCCGAACCAACCGGGACTCCAAGCCTGAGCGTTGCGAGTCCGATGCGGATCGCACGCACAGCAAGCTGGCAGTGTACCGGCCGAGGTAGCCGCGCTCCGCGATGGACGACTCACTGACGCAACTGCGTGAGGGCGTGGCAGCGATGCGTGCGCTGGTTCACGGCGGTAGCGCGCGCTTCGGCGCCCCGCAGGTGGTCGCCGATCTGCAGCGGCTGATGCACGCCGCCCGCGCGCGCACCGATGCGCAGGCGGAGTTGCGGGAGATTCTCATCCTCATGGGCGTGGTCGAATGCCAGCGCGGCGAGCTCGCCAAGGCGCGCGACCTGCTGCGGGCGGGGTTGGACATCGCGGCCGCGGAGCCGGCCGACCAAAACCAGCTCGCGCGGGACCACTACTTTCTCGCCGGCGTGGCCGGCGACATGAGGGACTTTCACACCGCGGCGGAGCACTTCGGCAAGTCGGCGGAGCTCGCGAGGACGGCCCCCGGCTTCGAAACCACGCAGCGGCTCGGCATCCGTGAGAAACACGCCTTCGCCCTGCACGAGGCGAAACGCTTCGCCGAGGCCTACCAAGTCAACTACGCATTACTCGAAGACGCCGAGCGGCATTTCGGAGCCGACGACCACCGCCTCGGCACGGTCCTCATCAACACCGCGCAGAACCTCTATGCGCTCGGTAGATTGCCGGAAGCCGAGCGCCTTCTGCAGCGCTGCCTGGACGTCGCGCGCGCGCGGGAGGATGTCGAACGCGAACAGGACCTGTTGTACCAGCTCGCAATACTGGCCGGTGAGCAGGGACGGCCGGCCGCGGCTCGGGCGCATTTGACCGAGCGAATCAAGAGCTTGGAGAAAGCCGGAACCGCCGAACGGCTGGACGCGGCGCGCCGCGGTCTCGAGCACTTCGACCGTCACCAGCCGAAGTCGCCCTTAAGGGATTGAAGCCGCGAAGCCGGCACGGCGGGACTATCCCGCCGTACCGGCCATTACTTGTTGCTCGAATCCTAGTGCAGCGATTCCAGGTAGAACGACACCGCTTTCAGGTCGGCGTCCTGCAGCGGCGCCGCAATGCCGTTCATGACGACCTGTTCGCGCGATCCGCTGCGCAGCGCGATCAACTGCTTGATCAGATACGCAGCGTGCTGACCCGCCAAGCGCGGAAACTGATCCGAACCGCCGGCATCGGACTGATGACACGCCGAGCAAGGCGCAACTCCGTTCGCCGGAACCCCTTCGCTGTACACGCTCTTCCCGCGCGCCACCAAATCAGACACGTTGACGAAGGGTGCCGGGGGGCTCGCAAACGGGGTTTGCTTGCTGAAGTAGTCGGCCAGCGCGACCATCTGCGTGTCCGACATATTCGAAGCGATGCCCCACATCATGCCGCGCGCGTACGGATCGCGGCGCGTCTGCGCCCTGAAGGCCTGTAACTGCTCCAGGATGTACCACGCCTTCTGGCCGGCCAGCGCCGGGTAGATGGGGGAGATGCTGTGCCCCTGCGGCCCGTGACAGAGCTGGCACTTGCTGTAGGCGAGATACTCGGCCTCCTCCGCCGCTGCCGGAGTCACCGCGGGTACGGCCTCCTGTGCCACCGCCGTGGTTGCCGCCATCAGCGCCATCGCCGCCGAAGCCAGAGTTGCGAGAATCGTCTTTGATTGAGTTTTCATTTTTGATTCTCCTCTTACAGCGCAAACCACAACAGGAGGTACGTCGTGTCGTTATCCGACGCGTTTCGACCCATGCCATCGTAGTTGGTCACTCCGCCGTTGAACTTGGTGTAGTGCGTGTACTGTAGCGTGAAGCGGACGTTGAGCCAGGCCTGGTAGTCGAGCTCGGTTATCCATGAATTGGTGGTGGGATTGCTGTTGGCTGAGTTGGTCACGCCGACGGGGAACGCGCCGGGGGTTCCGGCCGCAACGCCGCAGGTATTCGCAGCGCACAGCGTGGGTGCCGACGGATACGCATTCGGGTCGGTCGACCCCTTGGTCGAGATATACCCCACGGTCGCTCCGTACTTTCGCTGGTACCAGTAGGTCCAATCGGCCGAGAGATAACTCACCCAGTCGGTCGGATTCGACGCGCCGACCGCAGACGAGGCATCGAGCGACTGATTTTCCTTGACGTACGTTCCCTTGAATGTACTGATGTTCTGTTCGCCGATGAACTGAAACTGGAAATCCCCGGCCACGTCGGTGTAATTGTTGGTGAGGCCCGACAAGGCGGTGCCGGCGGCGGCGCCCGGGTAAACCTTCCACCGGGCTCCGTAAGTTCCCAGTTCGAGAGCGTACCGATCGATGTCGTATTCATACGAAAGGCGCCAGTACGGGCTACTGCCAGCGAGCACGTTCGCGGTGCCCGAATCATACGGCGCAGGCGAACCCGTGATCGGGTTTCCCGGCGAGGTGGATCCCGTCTCCGCGGCTCGGAAGAAACCGAACGCCGCGTAGAGCTGTTCGTTCCACAGAACATAGAACACCGGGCCCGCGACCTGATAGGCGAGGGCGGCGTTGATGACCGGACCCGTCAGCGAGGGCACGGCGATTTCCGGCGGCACGTACGGGAAGCCGAACGCGGGTGTCGTGTTATAGGGATCTTCGGTACTCGGGTTGTTGGTGACCGCTACGCCGTAGGTCAACTTGGTCTTGTTCGGCAGGATTTTGGTGTCGGCGAACCGGAAGTCGGTGTTGTCGATGTTGAAGGTGTCGGGCCCGCTATCGTAGGTCACCTGCGCGAAGGCGCCGAAGTGCGGCGCGATCTTGCCGCCGTACAGCAAGGACACCTGTTGCGGGAACTGGATGCCGTCCCGGTACGATGTGGCTCCGGGAATACCACTGTCAGGAAGCGCCTTCCCCAGCTGTACCCACCCGCTCATGATGAACAGCGCGAGGTTCGGGACAGCGGGCAAGGACAAGAGCTGCTTGCCCTCATCCGACGTGACCTCGATATCCTTCCCGTCGTCCAGCTGATAGCCCTGCAGCTTGAACATGCGGCCGAAGTGCGTGAGTTCCGGGTAATTGGTGTGGCAGGCCAAGCAGGCCATGCCGGTCTGCCGCGCGAACAGCGGCAGCGCTCGCGCCGGATTGGCGCTCATGATGCCAATCAACAACGCTGCCGCCGAGGCGGCGCATCGTTGAAACCAAGCGTTGCGTAGAACCCCATTAAAATGTGCCATATGTTTGGACTTCCTTAAAATTATTTATTCCCCACCGAGGCGCCATCGTCCAAACCGCCGTTGGAACAGCGGTCAAACGAGACGTTATCACAACTTTTTCACGGTTTGTGTACTTGTTGCAATTTTACTACACATCACCCGCAATCGGCGCAATCAATACATGGCAATCCCGGGTCTTAATGCCCTTGTTTCTTGCGCGGCATGAGGATGTACCACGACAGCAACATACTGGAAAAGGCCAGAGCGAGGCAAAGGGCGGTCGCAATCAGAGTCAGCATTGGGAGTGTTCCGTGGGGTGGCGTTAGTGGGGCTGGACCGCTTCGGGGCCGTTTTCCGCTCTGTCGTGGCGCTTGAGCGCTATCGCGAGGATGCCGACGTAGGCGAAGCCGAACACGATCATGCACCAATTCATGAAGCCGTCGAAGGTGCGCGGATCATAGTCCAGCGGAAACCAGCCGCCCCAATTCGAAAAGCCGCCGCGGCCCAAAAAACACATCATGGCGGCGCCGAACACGCTGCCGTTGCCCATCCCGGTCACCATGCCGGCAACGATGATCAACCAAAATGCGCGAGCCGGTATCGATTTTTTTCGCATGAATTTAAGCCTTTGGACCCTTGGATTTCCGGCAACTCTGCCCCGCAAAGACTCTACTTCAAGCCGCCGGGCGATGCAACGGACGTAAGGCCGCCCGCGATCGGCGTCAATTCTGCTCCGCCGCGGCGGCGCGATCCAGGGGGCTCAATTCGAGAATGCGCGCGCGGCTGCCGGCGGCGGCGGCCTCCCCATGCGCACGCTGCAAAGTCCATAGAGCCCGCCAGGCGTCCACCGACCACGGATTGATCGCCACGATTTTCTCCAGCAATTGCTGCCGGCTGAGGCCGCGTTCGGGAGCCGCATCGACATTCGCCAGCAGCCGGTCGGACACTGCATAGAGGGTCCAGCGGTCGTGCGGGTCGGCCTCGTAAGCCAGACCCAGCAGACGGTCGGCTTCGAGGGCATCGCCTTGCCAGCTCGCGAGCTCGCTGCGCACCCGCAGCTCGCTGCCGATGTAGGCGCGTCTGAAATCCTCTTGCTGTGGCGGCGGTACGCGCAGCAGTTGCGCGGCCTGCTCGATGGGCGGCCGCTGGGCCAACAGGAATTGCAGCAGCGCTCCCACATCGGCGCCGGGGCCATAGTGCAGGCGCGGCAGCAAAAATTCCATCACCGGCGCCCATTCATGCTGGACCACCCCGGTACTCGCCTCGATGGGTCCCCAGTAGCGTCCCAGCCATTCGCTCTCGCCCTCGGCGGCGGTGCACAGGGTGCGCTCCCCGGCCGTCAACTGGCCCAGGTGGGCGATCAGCGCGGACGCGCCGTCCCAATGAGCCTTGGGCCCCACCAAGGCCAGATGCATGCCGTCGAGGAACAGTTGCGCGTCCGGAAACGCCGCGCGGAAGCTACGCAGCACGATGGCCAATGTACCTGGGTCGAATTGGTTGATCGCCAGCCACTGGACGAACAGTCCGCGGTCGGCGAGCCGCGCCCGCGCCCGCTGAAATTGCTCCACGGACAGGAGCGAACCCGATCCTGCCAGGTCGGGGTGAAATAAGTCGCCGATGATCACATCGAAACTGTCGCGCGTGGCGCTCAGAAAGTGTCGCGCATCATCCTGGGAGACGCGAGTCTCGCGCAATACGCCCTGGTTGCTCGCCACGAACCAGCGCCGCGCGGCTTCGATACTGCCTGCGGACAACTCCACGGCGCTGCGCTGCAGGTCGGGGAAGGACAGCGAGCCCGCGAGTGATATGCCGGTGCCGATTCCCAGGAACAGCACCGTGCGGGGCCTGGCGTGCAGCAGCAGCGGCAGACGCGCCTGATTGGCTTGCACGAACACCGCGGTGGGCTCGGTCGAGGCATCGAGCCGGCGCAGATCCGTGAGCAGGACTCGTTGCCCGTCGGCTTGCTCGACCACCTGCGTGATGGCAACGGCATCTTCATAGCGATACAGGTCCCGGCTGCCCGCCATGGCCTGCGGCAACATCGCCTTCACCGGCGGCAGGATGGCCACGGACCAGGCGGCCGCGAGCACCAGCGGCACGGCGGCCCATGCGCGGCGCGAACTTCCCAAGATCAATCCCGGCAGCAGCAGCAGCACGGCGCCCAGGGCGAGCGCACCGGCGCTGCCGATGCGCGGAATCATGACCACATAGAGCACTCCGCCGAGCGCAGCGCCCAGCGAATTGGCGGCGTACAGCCAGGCGCCATTCACCTTGAACCGCGAGCTGAGCGCCGGCAGCCAGGCGCCCAGCGAGAGGGTCACGGGCAGGGTAAGCGCCGCCAGCAACAATCCCTGGCCCAGCATCGCCCGGCCCAGGGAACCGAACGAGGCCTGTTCGATGAAGCTCGACACCTTGGGCAGCAGCCACAGGCCGGCGATCGCGCATCCGGAGGCGCACCAGGGCAAGCCTGCCATCAGCCGGGAACCCGCGTGCCGGGAGGCGATCAGGCTGCCGAGACCCATGCCGCACAACATGACCGCGAGGATCAGCGCCAGCACATATTCGGTGCGCAGCATCGCGAGACTGAACAGCCGCATCCACGCCAGTTCGAGCAGCAGGCTCGCGACCCCGATGAGGCCGTAGTTGAGCAGCAGCCGCACGCAGGGCCTGGGCCCACTCGCCGAGCTCGCGGGTACCGCCCCGCCCTGCCCTCGTGGGTCAAGGTCCAAGGCGACAAGGCCGGCAGCGGCGACCAGGCTCAAGCCCGCGACTCCCTGGACGGCGTGACTCCAGCCCACCGTGGGCAACAGCAGCAGCGGCAGCAGCGCACCCACCCCGGCGCCGAGCGTGTTGCTTCCATACGCCGTGCCGATGCCCCGTCCGCAGCGCGTCCAGGCCTCGAGCAGCAACGGAAATTGCGCGCCCATGGCAGCGGCCGGCAGCGCCAACAGCAACAACGCGGCCAGCACCAGCAGCGCGTGCCACTGTGCCGATGAGACCGCGGCGGCGGCCGCATCGATGAGCGGGGTCGCGAGGTGTACGCCCCAGGGAAGCAGCAGCGCGAACACGGCGATCCCGGCTTCCAGCAGCGCGAGCCGGCGCAGAGGCCTTGCGCAGCGCAGTGCGCTTTTTGCCGTGAGGGCGCTGCCTGCCGCGAGCCCCAGCATGAACGCCGCCACCGTGACGACCGCCGCGAATGTGCTCACGCCAAACTGCAGCGCGAGCATGCGGGCCCACAGGACTTCGTAGGCGACTCCGCACAGTCCGGAGAGCGCGCCGAGCAGGAGGAGCCAGCGTTGCGGCGTGGGGCTGCTCAGAACGGGAAGAACCAGACGACCCCGACGATGACATGGACCAACGCCACGGTGACCGTCAATCCCGCGAGGATCATGTGCACCAGGAACAGCGGTTTGCCGAACACCGCCACCGCGATGCCGACGGACGCAGTACTCAGCAGAAGAATCAGGAGTACGGTACCGATCGAGAACATGATCACTTGTCTTTCGTGCTCGGCGATCACGGTCGCGCGCGCGGGGCCCGGCTGCTGGCGGCCGAATTGTTCGAGAATCTGCGCGCCGTTCGAGCTGGCGGGCGGCGCGTCGTCCGCGAGGCACAGCGGCGAATGCGCCGGCAACAGGAAGTAGAGCGCCAGCAACGTGCGCAACCAGCGAGGAGCCTGTCTCCTAGTCATCGGCCGGCTTCTCAGCCTTGGGCGCCGGCACCGGCTTGTGCATCGGGCGCCACCACATCAAGACCACCAGCAGAACGAACGGAGAGAAGACGCCCACCAGCAGGAACAGAAAAATCATCCAGGGCGTTTCGATGCTGACGTGCAGATACCGGTAGCTGTCGATGGCGAAGCCGCTGTTGGCGTGCAGGAGCAGGAGCGCGAGTCCGGAGGCGCTAATCGCGCGCTTCATTGCGAGGCCCTCACCGCCCGTTCGACATTGCTGGCACAGCGGAACCCGTAAAAATCCGTGGCATGATCGGGGAAGGCATAGTCGCGGTGGTACAGCGAGGTCGAGAAGGGGTCGCCCTTCCAGGAGCCGCCGCGCAGCACTTTATAGGTGCGGGTCAGTTGCGGCTGTCCGGCCGCCACGAGCGGGCTCGCCGCACCCAGATCCGAGGCCTTCGCGCCTTCGTAGGGCAGCAGATCGTCCGCCGTCCACTCAGCGACATTGCCGGACAGGTCAAACGCACCGTAAATGCTGGCGCCCTGCGGATAGGCCATTACGTTGCTCGCAGACCCCACGTTGTAATAGGTGTTCAGCCTGCTCGGCTCCATTTTGTCGCCCCAGGGCCAGCGCCGCCCGTCGGTGCCTCGGCCGGCCTTTTCGAGTTCGGCTTCGTGCGGCAGGCGCTTGCCCACCCACTCGGCATAGGCGGCGGCGTCATTCCACGTCACCATGGTCACCGGGTTCATCAGTTCTCCCTGCGGAATTCGCCCGTCCTTCCAATTGAGCGGCGGCCGCCGCTTGGTGGCGGCGACGAAGCGCGCGTACTGGGCGTTGGTCACCAGATATTTGTCCAGATAATAGGTCGGCAGCATGACCTTGTGCTTGGGCTTGTCCTGCGGATCGGCGCGCTCCAGGTCGGTGCCCATCACGAATGCGCCTGCCGGAATGCGCACCATGCCGTCGAGTTCCTCCCACTGCTCCCGGGTGAGCAATCGCTGGGCCTCGGCGACCGAGTAGCCGGTGTCGGCGGCACGGCCCGCCTCATGGTTCATCTGCAGCACGATGTCCTCGCCCGCCGCACGCACGCGGCTGCGTTCTTCCGCAAGATCGTAGGTGGCGAGCTTGCGCATGTCGCCGAGGCGCACCTTGCCGAGCATCACGACATGAATCGTACTGCCGATCATGACCAGCACCAGACAGGTCACGAAGGTCATCGACAGCAAGCGGCGGCGCTGTTGCCTTTCCTTGGGCGACAGGGCGGCCGGACGATACGTACCCAGGGCCACGTGCACACCCTCTAGCGCTGAATCGGCCGGATCGGGTCGGCGACCTTCTGCGGCGCCGAGCGGCCATAGGTGCGCTTGATCATCACCTCGCCGATCACGCCGCCGATGGCCGCCGCTTCGACGGCCAGAATAACGTACAACCCCCACCAGCCCGCCGGCATCAATGACGATCCCGGTGCGATGGCGGTCCAATGATGATCGATCGCCACGTAGCTCCCGGTGCGCACGATCAGCGGTGGAAGACAGGACAACCACTTGCCGCCGAAGCCGAACACCAGTGAAACCAGCATCCCGGCGAGGAATGGCACCAGAAACAGATCGAGCACCCAGAACGGGCTGAAATACCCGATGCCGCCCGAGAACGCTTCGATTTTGACGCCCAGAATCCGGTCGCCAAAGTGATTGAATGCCGCCGCCATGAGCACCGCCGCCGCGCCGCGGGAAAGACGCTGGGAATTAGTTTTCCCCATGGCTGCCAGGATACGCTTTCCCCGTAAGCTTTTCATATTCGGCGGCACGCGTGCCGTCGAGGTACCAGTCCTTCACCTTGAGGCTTGCCATATATTGCGCGAGCGTGCGCCGGTCCGCCTCCGGCAGGTCCTTGAGTGAGGGCATCCGATACTCGGACTTGAGCCGGCTGGGCAGGATGCGCTGGGGATCCGGCGCCGAGAAGTAATCGTACAGCCACTGCTCGCTGCGCAGCGAGCCAATCCCGTCGAGCGACGGCGCCGGAACCGACTCGAAGGGACTCTTCACCGACCATAGCGAATGGCATTGGCGGCAACTGTTGCTGCGGTATAAATCTCCGCCCATCCGGGCGAGGTCCGGATTCGCGGTGCTGTAGAACGGAATGCCGCGGTCCGGCTGACCGTCGGAGCGCAGGCTGATCGCGTTGCGCACCATGAGGCCGGCAACGAGCAGACCCATGGTTGCCAGTATCAGGGCTTCGCCGCGCTTCATGGCGCGGGTCGGTGCGACTCCGCTTGCAGCGCAAGGTGACGGTCCCGGCTCTCGATCTGCTCCGCCAGCACCTTGCGGCTGTGCCGATATTCCTCGGGAGTCATCTTGTCCTGATCGGACTCGGTGAACACCAAGTACTTGATGTCCTCGTCAAACTGTTCATTGCGCCACGCCCAGCGGATGCCAAACAGGCTGACGACGATGATCGAGGCCCCAACGACCAACCAGAGGTAGATGCTCCAACCGTCACCGAGTGATTCGAGAATATGCATGGGCCACCTCCGGCCAAACTAGAACAGGACACCGGATAACATCTGCAGCGACGCGAACACCACCGCGACCACCACTCCGACGATGATGGCGCCGAACATCACTTTCTCGCCGGTGCGCGTGACCTTCTGATCGCCCCGGCCGCGCATCACCGCAACGATGATTCCGGCGAATAAAATGATTCCCAGCATCAATAGAAAAAAAACGCCCACGCCAAAGCGCTGGCTTTGCATGCTCTCGATGCTGAGATCGATGCGCGCACCCGGCGCATTCGGCGCCAGAAAAATCATGCCAACGCTACTTCTTTATTTGCGGATTCTTCTTGTCGAACTTGTCGACAAAAAAACTGTAGATGAACGGCGCCAGGAAAGCGATGCTGATGGGCAGCAGCACCGCCACCGGGCCATAGTCAAAGTCGATCATATCGCTACCCTCCAGTTCATTGAGCCGCCCTTCAGTGGCCGTCGCCGTGCCGGGGTTGCCATTTCGTGGGCGGCAGCCGCTTGACCACCAGAAATACCCCCAAGAAGAACGCCGAGAGGTAGAACAGGTCGATAGTATAGCCCTTGTCCCACCATGGCTGCTGGCGAATCCGCGTTCCATCGGGCCGATAATTACCCTCGAAGTTCGCGATCAACACCTTCTCGCCAACCACCGTGTAGTCGCGCAGATCGACGCCCGGGCGCTTCTCCAGAGCCAGAATCTGGTCCTTCAGCAGGCGCAGATCGTCCATGGTGACCGGATGGCGCGCGAGCATTGCATCATTGTTGCCGACACCCTTGTTCATGGCGACGATGATCTGCATGGCTTGCACATCATCCTTGGCCGCCAGCACTTGGGGCTTGTCCATGGAGTTGACATAGGGCGCGTAGAGAGCCGCGGTGGGCCGCTGCCCCCAGAGCGGAAAGGTGACGCAAAACGCCGTGCACACCGTCAAAAACACCAGCCATACCACCGGTACCGGGATGGGATTGTTGTCCTCCGTGAGTCCGCCCAACGATTCCTTCTCCCACAGGGTCTCCGCCTTGTCGACGGTAGGCGTGTCGCTCAGGGTGTCAAAGGGCGCGTTAAAGGTCCAAGCCATTGCGTCGTCTCCGGTGTTCCGCGATGATTATTTCATATTCAGAACGAAATCGATCAGCCAGCGGATCTCGCTGTTGGGGGCATAGGTCGGCACATCGGGCGGAACATCCCGTTTGCCGGCGCGGTAGGCGTCGAACTCCTCATTCCATTTGCCATAATCGATTTTCTTGCCGTCGGCATCGAGCACGCCCCATAGGTAGTCGAAACGCGGCATGATGGAATGCGGCTGGACCAGTCGCGGGTTGAAGAAGTGCAGCATCATCCATTCCCGGGAGGAGTTGCGTGAGCCCACGTGCAGGAGGTCGGGCGCCTTGCGGTCGGATCCGAAGGACGTCGGCGACTCCCCATTGAAGTCTCCGAGCATGGGCGGCGCGCCGAAGACCTGCCAGTCCTGGGTCTGTTCGGGCAGCAGGGTGTGGCACCACCAGCATCCCTCCCGCACGAACAGCGTCTTACCGGCCCCGGCGTGCGATACGTTCTCGTCCCCGGCCGTTTTCAGCACCGTCTCCGGATTCCACCCCTTGGTCAGGGTGGCATCCTCGATGTAGGCGTGTTTCTGATCATCCGTCTTGACCACGAACACCGCACCCTCGCCGCTGCGCGCTTCGCCGATTCTCCCCACGCTGAGGCTGAGTTCCTTGCCGCGTCCGCCGAGGTTGTCCGGGTGCATGATGCCGCCCGGAAACGGCGTGCCCTTTTCGTACACGTACGCGTAGATCGGCTCCATGGGCTGACCGGTCGCGGGGTCCGCCTTGAGCAGGACCTTGACCGGTTTGTGACGGCCGAGCATCAGGGGATCGTAGACGTTCCAGCCGGTCTCGTAGCCCAATGTCAATTGCTTGTCCATCGAGACGGCGGTGGCCTCGACATTGGCGATATCCAGGCTGGGCAACAGCAAGGTAATGCACATGGAGCCGCCGAGCGCCACGGCAAACATGCGACTGCCGATCTTGTATTCTCTAAAATTCATCGTCGTCTTCCTTCGGGCGGCAGCCTAGCGCTCGTAAGCCAGTTCGTGGGGCATCCGGCCCTGCGGAACCACCGTGCCGACGCGCGTCGTCATCCACATGTTGTACAACCACACGATGTTGCCCAGGAACACCAGCGAGCCGCCGAGCCAGCGGGCAACCATGTACGGGTGCTCCGCAATGACGACGTCGATGTACGGAACTTCGTAAATCTTGCCCGCGCCCTGAATGAGTCCGGCAATGGTCATCGACACCCAGTAGACCGTGAAGCCGATCAGCAGGGCCCAGTAGTGGATGTTACCCAGCGTCAACGAGTAGAGCTTGCGCTTCAGGATGGTCTGCAGGCCGAGATACACGGCGGCGACTTCCATGAACGTCGAAAATCCGAGCAGCGCCAGATGCGCGTGGGCCACGATCCAGCCGGTGCCATGAATGTACCAGTTGATCGCGCGCGTCTGCTGGAAGCCGCCCTGCATGTTGAGCGGAATGGCCAACAGCGCCCCGGTGACGGTGAACTTCACCTCCAGGTTCTCGACGAACATGTTCCATTTGCCGTCCATCGTCATCAGGATGTTGGAGACGAAGGCGATGGCCGGGACCAGGATCAGCACGCCCTCCACGGAGGCGAAGGACTTGAGCCACTCGGGCAGCGGCGCGGACATCAGGTGATGCGCCGCCGGCGTCGAGTAGAACACCACAACGGACCAGAAGTGCAGATGGCCGATGCGGTGGGAATAGAGCGGATTGCCCGTCACCTTGGGGATGGTGTAGTACGCGATGGCCGCGGCCACCGGCGTGATCCACAGTCCCAAGACGTTATGGGCGAACCACCAGGTCAGGTAGGCCTCGGTGAGCCCCGTCAGGTGGAAGTACTCCGGCAGATTCCCGACGATGAACACGATGATCAGCATGAAGCTGGCCGCCGCGAAGAACCAGTTGGTGGTGTAAATTCCCTGCGTGCGCCGGGTGATGATGGTCATCCAGACATTGATGCCCAGAGGCAGCGCCATGAACAGGGCGATATAGATGTCGATGAACCATGGAAAATCGGAGTACTCGCGCCCCGAGGTCATCCCCGCCCACAGCACCGTCAAGCCGACCGACAGGCCGATGTTCCACAGGAAGCAGTTCCACAGCCCGAGCTTTTCCGACCACAGCTTGGTGTTGCCCAGCGCCGGGGTCATGTACATCATGGCCATGGCGAATGCCATGGAGATCCAGCCGAAGATGACCGCGTGCACATGCACCTGGCGCATGTGCCCGAATGACACGAACTCGAGTCCGTGGACGAAGTCCGGAAAGGCCAGCTTGGCCGCATTGAAGGCCCCGAGGCCGGTCCCGATGACGAACCAGACGATTGCTGAGAACCCGAAATACACCGCGGACGACCCCGCCGGTATATCCTCGTTCTTGGCCATTAGGTACTTGAACATCGGCGAATCCCCCAAGTCAATTCGGCTAAGCGCCGATCCGAAAAATTCACCCCGGTCAGCAGCGTCGCCGGAGTTTAACTTTGCGTGCCAAAGCTTCGATTTCCATGCACGCTAGTCGATTTTACCGCTCATTGCAACGCCGTCCATGTCAATTGGTCAGCCCGTATTTTCGCATAGTGCCGCGCACCAAGAAAAAAGCGGCCGTCAGCACCGCCAGGCTCGCGGCGATGGCGTAGGGAGAGAACATCGGCAGGGGCGAACTCGCCGCGGCGCCTGCGATCCAGGTGTAGCGCTCGATCCAGTACCCCGCGATGATGGACACGGCGACGACGGCTATCACTCCCCGAGTATGCCGCGAATAGGGAAAAATCAACACTGAAAACGGAACCACGAATTTCAGGATGAAAAACAGCCAGAACAGGGTCGAGAAAGGACCATTCTGCAGCCGGAAGAGCCGCCCGGTCTCATCGGGCAGATTCGCATACCAGATGATGAGGTATTGCGCGAAGAAGGTGTAAACCCAAAGGATCGTGAAGGCCAGCATGAGCTGGGCCAAGTAATTGAAAATATGCTCGCCCGGAGGCGCCCGCAACGCCTGGTTGCGCACCAGCAACATCACGGCTAGCACCAGGACGGAGAGCATCATGCCGAAGGAGCTGACGAAATGGTACATGGCATAAATGGCGCTGGACCAGCCTGGCTCCAAGGTCATCTCGAAGTCCCAGGCCACCATGGTGCAAAACAGCACGTGGAAAAACGGTATGCATAGCGCAATGTTGCGAAAAGTTCGCGCCTGCGCCGCGCTTTGCGTGGACACCGCCTGAAACTTGATGAACAGACCGTACACCGCGCCCACGATGAGGAAACCCACGATCTCGCGCGCCGCCAGAAATCCGAACGAGTTCCAGCCCGGCATCGCGGCGGACGAGCCCACCCAGGGGAATGTCCTGGCGCCGTTGAGGAGCAGGATGCACAGCAGGCAGAACGCCAGGGGAAAGAGCGCAAAGAACGACACGCAGAGATAACGAATCTCGAACCGCCACTGGGCATTCACGAGGTGCAGCAGCGCCGCCAGCGTGACGCCGCCCAGAGCAAGATGCAGCACCACCAGGAAATCGACGGTGAGCACGGACCAACTGGCATAGGACATGTGCCTATCCCCGCCGCCGCACGCCGGCGGACCCGCGCGGAGCCGAAATGCTTCTCATTTGGGTTTCCCCGGCGCGCCGTTGCTGGCCAGGCTGCGGCTCGCCAATCCGTCGCTGACCAGGCCGTGGCGCACGTAGTTGACCAGGTCCCAAATTTCGCTCGGCGACATGTCGTTGCCGTATGAGGGCATCAAGGCGCCGCCGAAACTGACCGTACCGAAGATATACCCCTCGGGCACCACCTTCTGCTCGTTGTCGGCGGTCAGGTCGAAGGGCCGTATCAGGAATTTCGCCCCGACCAGGCCATCGCCGGTCCCAGACTTTCCATGGCAGGGCGTGCAAAAAATCTGAAAGAACTTGCGCCCGTGGTTCACCGACTCCGGTGTGGCCGGATTGGGATTGACCAGCGCCATGGCGCCCTCGCGATCATGCACGTGGATCAAGGTCTTGGTGCCCGCCATCGGCACCGAGCGCTGCGGAAACGGCCGGATGGAATCGGGGCCGTGCTGGGGCTTGATGCTGATCTGGTTGGCCATATCCCGGCTCCAGGGCCAGGCGCCGGCCACCGCGGGCAGCAGCGACACGCAGGCCAGCGCGAGGCAACCGGTCAGCCGCCCGACCCCTGTCTTCTTGCGCGCTGCGCTCATCTAGGGGCTCTCCAGGATTTCGAGCGCATCGTGTTTGGCGAAAATCTCCCGCACCCCGGGCACGGCGGACGGCTCGGTCTCGACCAGAATGCCGATCTTGTCGACGGAGATCTCCGCCGCGTACAGACTGTTCTTCTGGCTGTGGATCCTCCACACCACGAAACATGCGGTGACCGTGAAGAACACGGCCGTCAAAATGAACAACTCGTAGGTGATCACCATGTTGGGCGGGACCGGAACGATCGGAAACCCGCCGCGCGGCTGTCGCAGGAAATTCGCCTGGGCGGAGGAGATCCCGAGGAATCCGAGCGTGCTGCCGAGCACGGCCCCGAGCAGCGAAAATATCTGGATGTAGACCGGCCGGGGCCCAAGTTCAGCCGCACATTCGGGATGGTCGATGGGCGACTTGAGCGTCACGTCCCGCATATTGAAGCCCGGAATCGAGGACTCGCGCAGCGCCGCGATGGTGACCGCCGCCTCTTCGAAGTCGCCGAACAATGCGAGGATGTGGGTCTTCGTGCGCATTGCTCAGCCCTCCGCCGGCCGCGGCGCGGCGCCTTTGCGGGCACGGCTGCGGTGGTAGACCATTTCCTTGACCTCGTACATCGACACCGACGGGAAGATCTTGCAAAACAGCATGAACAGCATGGTGAACCAGCCGAAGCTGCCGAGGATGATGCCCACCTGAACCCAATTCGGCCACCAACCGTCGATCCACGTCCACGGGTAGTAGCCATGGGCGAAGGTGGGCGTGACGATCATGAATCGTTCGATCCACATGCCGACATTCAGCAGCAAGGAAACCACCAGCATGGTGGGAATATTGGTGCGCAATACCTTCACCGTCAGGGCGAACGGCACCACCGAGCCCAAGATGTTCATGGCCCACCACCACCAGGCGTAGGTCCCGGTTGCCCGGTAGATCAACGCCTGCTTGGCATATGGGTCATCGCCGTACCAGACGGTGGCATACTCGATCAGGTTCAGATAGGTCCACACCATCGAGATCGCGAACGTGAGCTTGCAGAGCTTCTCGAGGATGGGGATGGTCATGTATTTTTCGAACCGGAACGTGTAGCGCAGGATCACGAACAGCGTGATGATCGCGGCGCAGCCCGAATACAGCGCGCCCGCGACGAAGTACGGCGGGAACGACGTGGTATGCCAGCCCGGCTGCTGCGAGACGGCGAAATCGGTGGCCACGATCGAGTGGACCGAGACGGCGAGCGGAATCAACAGACAGGCCAGCGTGAGGTAGGTGATCCGAAAATTGGACCACTGCCGGTCGGTCCCCTTCCAACCGACGGACAGCAGCCGATAGAACGTCCGCCGATAGCCGGTTGCCTTGTCGCGGCATATCGCAAGATCCGGGATCATGCCGAAGTACAAAAAGATGGCCGACGTGGTCAGATAGCTGCCGATCGCCGTGGCATCCCATACCAGCGGCGAACTGAAATTCGGCCAGGTCCAGCGCTCGCTCGGATAGGCGACCACATAATAGAACTGCCACACCCGGCCGAGATGCACCAGCACGAACAGCCCCGCGGTCATGAGCGAGAACGTGGTCATGGCCTCGGCGAATCGATAAATGGGCTTGCGCCAGTCGGCATGCATGAGGTGCAGAATCGCGGATAACAGCGTGCCCGAATGGCTCATGCCGATCCAGAAGATGAACGTGGCGATGTACAGACCCCACACCTGTGGGTTTTCCAGGTCGGCGACACCGAGACCGGTATTGTATTGGTAGATTTCGCAATACACGCCGAACATGAACAATGCCAGCGAGCTCAAGAAAATCACCCAGTAGAGCGGCCGTGGGCGCTCGAGGCTGCGCAGCACGTCGCCATTGATCTGGGCCCAGGCGATGTCCTCATCGATGTCCTTGGGCTTGGGGATGAAGCGCCGTTCGATGGCGACGTCGGTTTCGTCGAAGGGAGGAAAGTATTCGCTCATGGGCTATGACCGCTCGGGCCTTGAAGATTTGGCAACGACCATGGCGATTACACTTCCGAGGATCGAATGCGTTCGAGATACACGACCGACGGGTAGGTGCGCAGTTCCTCGAAAATCCGGTAGCCGCGCACGGCCTCCTCGTGCTTGCCGAGCTGCTCGGCCTTTTCGCGCTGCTCGTCCTTTTTCTGTTTGTCCGCCGACAGCTCGACCTGCTGCGCCGTCCACATCTTGGCCACCGTGGAACTCTTGTCCGCGATATTGCCGTAGTGGATGGCCGACGTCGGGCACGCCTGCGCGCAGGCCGTCTGCACCTCGCCGTCCCGCACGGTGCGGCCCTCGGTGCGCGCCCTCGACTTGGCCTCCGTGAGGCGCTGCACGCAGAAGGTGCACTTCTCCATGACCCCCTTGCTGCGCACGGTGACGTCGGGATTCAGCTGCTGTTCGAGCGGGCTGGGCCAGGCGCTCTCCGGGTAATTGAACCAGTTGAAATAGCGCACCTTGTAGGGACAATTCGCGGAACAATAGCGCGAGCCGATGCAGCGGTTGTACACCTGGGAGTTCAGCCCATCCGGCGTGTGGTGGGTGGCGCCCACCGGGCATACGATTTCGCAGGGCGCCGACTCGCACTGTTGACACATCATGGGCAGGAATTCTGCACCCTGCTCCGGAAATTCCTGGGTGGACTCCGTGCCTTCGCCCCAGTAGCGCTCGATTCTGAGCCAGTGCATGGCCTGACCCTTGAGGAAGCGTTCCTTGCCCACGACCGGCAGGTTGTTCTCCGCATAACAGGCCGTGGTACAGGCATTGCAGCCCGTGCAGGCATCGAGATCGATGACCATGGCCCACTTGTACGGAGCCTCCTGGTATTGATCGGGCTGGGGGCGCTTGGTGCGAAGTTTCGACCAGTTGGAAGTCAAATTATCTAATGACAAAAGGCGTCTCCTTGGCAAGGTCTACCTGGTCGGCTGCCAGCGTGGCGACCAACTTCCTGCCCTGCTGCAGAGTGGTCGCGCCCTCATCCTTGA
>JBEKYO010000086.1:0-19875 GCA_049510875.1 Steroidobacteraceae bacterium | reverse complement strand
AGCGCCAAGCCGGCGATGACCGAGGTGTCCTGCGTCGGCGGCAGGGCGCGGCACTGCCGTGTGTACGTCGTGAAATCCCGCCGCCGGATCTTGACGCTCACCGTTCCCGCGGCGAGGTTGTGCGCCCGCAGTCGCCCGGCGGTGCGATCCGCGAGATGCGTCAGCTGCCGCTCGAGTTCCGCGGCCTCGTGAATGTCGAGGGCGAAGGTCTCCTCCGCACTGATCGACTTTTCCTCGCGATTGGGCTGTACCGGCCGGTCGTCGATGCCGGCCGCGCGATCGCGCATGGCGTTGCCGTGCTTGCCGAAGACGCGCCACAGCGTTTCATCGCCTGCGCGCCGCAGGTCGCCGAAGGTGCGAATGCCGGCCGCCTCCACGCCGGGTAGCGACTTGCGGCCCACGCCGAACAACTTGTGAACCGGCAGGGGATCGAGGCGCGCGTGCAGATTGCCTCCCCCAAGGCGGCACAGCCCGTCCGGTTTATTGAGATCGGACGCGATCTTCGCGAGCAGCTTATTCGGCCCGATGCCGACCGATGCGGTGAGGCCCGTCTCCTCCCGAATGCGGCGCCGGATGGCGGTCGCGATGAACTCGCCATCGCCGATCAACCGTTCGCTGCCGCTCACGTCCAGAAAGGCCTCGTCGAGGGACAGTCCCTCCACCAGCGGCGTGAAATCGTGAAAGATGTCGAATATCCGCGCGGAGACCTCCTTGTAACGCTCCATGCGCGGACGGACGCAAACCGCGTGGGGACACCGACGCAGCGCTTCGCGCATCGGCATGGCCGAGTGCACGCCGAAAGCGCGCACCGCATAACTCGCGGCGGCGACCACACCGCGTCCGCCGGTGCCGCCGACGATGAGCGCCTTGTCCGCGAGTTCGGGCCGATCCCGCTGCTCCACCGACGCATAAAACGCGTCCATGTCGACATGCAGAATCGTGCGGCGGATCGAGTCACGCATGAGACCGGATATCGTGACTTAGATCAGGTCCTTCACGCCATCGCGCTCTTCCAACAACTCGCGGAGCGTGGCCGACATTTTCTCACGGCTGAACTCGTTGACGGCCAGCCCCTGCACGATGCGGTATTCGCCATCCTGGCAGGTCACGGGATACGAATAAATGACGCCTTCGGGAATGCCGTAGCTCCCGTCGGACGGAATGCCCATGCTCACCCAATCGCCGCCCGGCGTGCCGAGCATCCAGTCATGGATGTGATCCAATGCGGCGGACGCCGCTGAGGCCGCCGAGGAAGTGCCGCGCGCCTTGATGACGGCGGCCCCGCGCTGTTGCACGGTCGGGATGAAGCTGTCCTTGAACCAACTCTCCTCGACCAGCGACAGCGCCGGCTTGCCGCTCACCGTCGCATGGTGCAGATCGGGATATTGGGTCGCCGAGTGGTTGCCCCAAATGATGACCTTCTTGACGTCCGCGCGTGCACCGCCGGTCTTCTCGGATAATTGCGCGAGGCCGCGGTTGTGATCGAGGCGGGTCATCGCCGTGAAGCACTTCGGCGAGAGCGACGGCGCGTTGCGCTGGGCAATCAGGGAATTCGTATTGGCCGGATTGCCCACGACCAGCACTCTCACGCTGCGGCTGGCGACGGCGTCGAGCGCCTTGCCCTGCGCCGAGAAAATCTTGGCGTTCTCCAGCAGCAGATCCTTGCGCTCCATGCCGGGCCCGCGCGGTCTCGCGCCCACCAGCATGGCAAACGCACAGTCCTTGAACGCGGCGGTGGCTTCGCTGGTCGCCGTCACTTGGTTGAGCGTCGCAAAGGCGCAGTCATTCAACTCCATCACCACGCCCTGTACGGCCGCGCTGGCCGCGGGAATTTCCAGGAGATTGAGGTTGACGGGCTGGTCCAGCCCGAGCATCTGACCCGAGGCTACGCGGAAGGCGAGCGCGTAGCCGATATTTCCGGCGGCGCCCGTGATGGTGACAGTGACTGGCTTTTTCATGTGTGGCTCCCGGGCGAAAGGCTGTGAATGGTAGCCCAATCCCGGCGCCAGGGGGCGCGCGGCGGCGGCCAGCCAGGCCGTGAGGCCACGCGGTGAGAAAAGGCTTGCATGTATTACTGTTCTATGTAACTATATCACCAGGTCACCAAAACACTTACCCCGACACCCGACACCCGACCCAACCCCAACCCCAACCCCAACCCCAACCCCAACCCCAACGCTCAACCGTCAACCCCAACCCAGCCAGGAGACTCCCATGACCACTCAACTTTCCACCAAATTCACCGCTCTTGCCGTCGCACTCATCGTCAATTGCGCGATGATCGGCGGGGTCGCCTACCTCTTCAGCGGCCAGCTCCACGATACGACCGCCGTGCAGGCGCTGGCCCAGAAGTCGGCCCCCGCGACGCCAGCGGCAGTTTGAGCGCCGGCAGAGTCGGCCGAGCGTTCTGCTAGATTAGCGTGCTACATGCCCGGTACACAGGGGCGAACGAGTGGCGAATGGACCCAAATTGGAACGACAATCAACCGATCTATCGCCAGCTGCGCGATCGAATGGTTGCCCTCATCCTCGAGGGCGCGCTGAAGGAGGGTGACCCATTGCCCTCCGTCCGCGCGGTCGCGGCCGACTATCGCCTCAACCCGCTCACGGTGCTCAAGGGATACCAGCAGCTGGTCGATGAACGCCTGGTTGAAAAGCGCCGCGGCCGCGGCATGTTCGTGAGCGAAGGCGCGCGGCGGCTCCTGCTCGCCGGCGAGCGAGACCGGTTTCTGCGCGAGGAATGGCCGCATGTCCTTGCGGTCATTCATCGGCTCGGGTTTTCCGCCGAAGAGCTGTTCGCGCAAACGCCCGCGCTCACCCACCCGGCTCCGCCGCCGCGCGGCAGCGAGCCAAAAGAAGAATGAGTCACCATGCCAGTCCTTATTGATGCGCAAAATCTGACGAAGAAATACGGCGCTCACGTCGCCCTGGATCATGCGAATTTCGCGGTCGAAACCGGGCGGATCGTCGGCCTCATCGGCCCCAACGGCGCGGGCAAGACCAGCGCACTGCGCGCCATCCTCGGCCTGACCTCCTACGAGGGCAAGCTCACGGTGCTGGATCTCGAGCCGTTCGCCAATCGCGTCGCTCTGATGAAGGAAGCCTGCTTCATTGCCGACGTTGCCGTCGTTCCCGCGTGGCTGCGGGTGGACCAGGCGATCGATTTCGTGGCCGGAGTGCACCCGCGTTTTCGGCGCGAGGGCGCGCTCGCGCTGCTCTCGAAAGCGCAGATCGAGGGCAAGCGGCGCATACGCGAGCTTTCCAAAGGGATGAAGACTCAGGTGCATCTCGCGCTGACGATGGCCATCGACGCCAAGCTGCTGGTGCTGGATGAGCCTACGTTGGGACTCGATATATTGGCACGACGCAGTTTTTACGACGCCCTGGTCAATGATTACATGGACGAGACGCGCACCATTTTGATCACCACGCATCAGGTCGAAGAGGTTGAAAATCTGCTGACCGACGTGATCTTCATCGACAAGGGGCGCATCGTCCTCGAGAGTTCGATCGAGGATATTGCCGCGCGCTACGTCGCGGTCGCCGTGACCGACGCTAATGCCGCGGCCGCTCGGGCCGAGAAGCCCTTTCACGAACGGCGCACCCTCGGCAAGACCGTGCTGTACTTCGAACGACCCGACGTCGGCAGGTTATCGGGCCTGGGCGAGGTGTCGACTCCGAGCGTCTCGGATTTGTTCGTGGCAAAACTCTCGCATGGTGCAGCATGAACACGTATTCCTGGCTGGTGCGTCGCGAATTCTGGGAGAACCGGGCGATCTGGATCGTACCGATCGTCATCGGCGTCGCGCTAACGCTTGCGGCGCTGTTCGGGCGGGTGGACATCGCCGCCCTGTCCTCGCCGGCGCATAGCCGCGCCCTCGGCGGTACGGTGTTGTTCGCATTCGGCGTCACGTTCTTCGTGGTGATGGGCATCTATTCGAGCTGGTATCTGCTCGATTGTCTGTATGCGGATCGCAAGGATCGAAGCGTGCTGTTCTGGAAGTCGCTGCCGATCTCCGACACGGCAACCGTGCTCGCGAAGCTGTTCACGGGGCTGATCGCGATTCCAGTGGTGTATTTCATCGCCGCCGACGTGTCGACGTTGCTGATCGCGTTCATCTTTTCGATGCGGGCGCGTTCGACCTTCGGCTACGCGCTGTGGCAACCCGATCAATGGCTGCAACTCCAGGCTCTGTGGGTGTACCTGATCGCGACCACGGCCGTCTGGTACCTGCCCTTTGCGGGCTGGCTGCTCGCGGTCTCGGCCTTCGCAAAACGCGCCGTCATGCTCTGGTCGGTCCTGCCGCCCTTGGCCCTGTATCTGCTGGAGCGCTGGTTCTTCGGCACCCATCTGTTCGGAACCGCGCTCCGGGATCGGTTTCTGGACTACATTCCCCGGGCCTTTCACGGCATGTCGGACCACGCGGGCTGGGCGAGGACGGTCATCGGCAACGACACGATTACCACTCCGGGAAGCGTCTGGAGCTTGCTCAATCCGCTCGGATTCATCTCGAGCCCGGACACGTGGGTCGGCATCCTCGTCGGCGTGGGCTTGGTCGCGGCCGCCGTCCAATTTCGATTGCGGCGCACGGAGTTGTGATAAGTTAAAATGCCAGCCGCGGTATCCCCAATCTCGAGGAATGATTCATGTACAAGTCCAAGATCGACCTGTCGGAGAAAGTGCGCCGAAATGTCATCGTCATTCTCAATGACCGCCTGGCCGATGCCATCGACTTGCAGAGCCAGGTCAAACAAGCGCATTGGAACGTCAAGGGTCCTCATTTCATTGCTTTGCACGAGTTGTTCGACAAGATTTCCGACGCCGTTCTCGAACACATCGACGACATCGCAGAGCGCGTCACCAGTCTTGGGGGTACGGCCGAGGGAACGGTCGCGGTGGCGGCCAAACGCAGCAAGCTGAAGAACTATCCGCTGTCCATCACGGCGGGCAAGGATCACCTGTTCTATTTGTCCACGCAGATCTCCGTATTCGGCAAGGCCGTGCGCGCGGCGATCGAGGACACCGACAAGTTGGGCGATGCCGATACCGCGGATCTGTTCACGGGAATATCGCGCGAACTCGACAAATATCTGTGGTTCGTCGAAGCCCACCTGCAGGATAAGGCCTGATCCCCTCACCGGACCGCGCGCATGTCGGACCACGCCCCCAACGATTCAGCCGGCAGTGTCCAGGATGACGCGGGCGCCCATCGTGCGCTCGCTGTCCTGCGAGGGTTGCTCACGGTCGATGAGACGCTGGAGGCGTGGGCGATGCAGCATCGACTGTTCGCCCTGACGCATCGGCGGGTGTGTATCGCGGCGACGAGCGGCCGGTTCATATCGCTGACCCGCCGCCTGATCGGAGGCTACGATTCCGCGGACATCAGATGGCAGGACCTGAAGGAGGTCCACATCCGCGCCGGGATCCTGGCCGCCGACCTGACGCTGATCGCGCAGTCGAATTCCGACCTCAATATCGGATCCGAGGTCAACCGGGTCTGGACCTTCCAGGGCTTGTGCAAGGACCAGGCGCAGGCCATCTACCGCATCTGTCAGCAGCACGATCAAGTCTGGCGCGAGAAGCGCCGCGTGCGCGAGCTGGAGGAGCTGCGCGCCAGGTCGGGAGGCGTGCAATTCGGCAGCAATCCCGCCTCATACGCAGGCCCCGGCACGGGCGACCCGGGCGCAGAGTCGGAACCCGCGCGCCGCCTGCGCCAGGCCCGGGAAATGCTCGATGCGAAGCTCATCAGCGATTCGGAATATGAAAGCATCAAGGCAAAGATCGTCTCCGGACTTTGACCGGGGCTTCGGTCACCCCAACAAATACGAAAAATAACTGTTGCGCAGCCGGTTGAGCGGGTCGGTGCGCCGGCGCAGCGCGCGAAACAGCTTGGCGCGCTCGCCGAAGGCCTTGCTGACATGCTCCGGTTGCAAGGCGCGGGTTTGATTGAAGGTGGGGACGCCTCCCAATGCGGAGGCGAAGTCGTTGAAGTCGATGAGGAATTCGTCCCAGCCTTTGTCACCGGTCGACGACGGCTCCAGCGTGAACATGGGGCCCGAATAGCTGGGGCTGAACAGGGAGCCCCGGTCCTGATGCAGCCGGCTCGCCCCATTGACGACGTTGCAGCGGTAGCGATGCTCCTTGTAGTGAGTTTTGCAGAACGCGAAATATCGGGCGAGCACCGCCGGAAAGTCGTTCTGAGGAAATGCCCAAAGGCTGTACGTGTAGCGGGATTTCCAGGCCTCGGCCGGCAGGTCCCTCATCCATTCGTGCGCATGCATGGCTACTCCGCGCGCGTTCGGGTCGAACGTGGCGCGCAGCGCACGGTGCACGCCGGACACCACCGCGTTACGCAGGCCGGGTGCCGCCAATATGCTGCCCACGGTCGAACCGAACGCCGGCAGCACGTTGCGCATGACGGAGTTACGGATCTGCCAGATACCCGAGCGGCTTACGCTGGCGGTGTCGTCGAGGACACGGCGCTCGACGATGATGCGATCCTCGAACGGCGAGATGTGCAGCCGCAGCGCCCCCGGCGCGGCCACCAGGGACGGGAAGCGCGCGCTGAATTCCTTCAGCGTCATGACCCGGTAATCGATCTTGACGGGCATCAGCGGCTGCACCCGCAGCACGACCTCGTGGACCACGCCCAACAGGCCGAAACTCGAGCGCAGCACACGCATCAAGTCCCGGTCGCGTTCCAGCACGCTCATCGCCTTGCCCTGCGGCGTGATGATCTTCATCTCGGTGACGAGCGAGGAGAGCCCCGCGACGCCCGCCGAGTACGATGCTTGGGGGCAGGTGGTAACGGCGAGGGCGCCCAGGGAAATATTGCCCATTTCGGGCGTCAGCGGCAGCTCTTGGCCGCGTTCCGCGAGCGCCCGCACCAGCGTGCCGACCCGCACTCCGGCCTGCGCACGCACGGAGGTCTCGCCGAACTCCACGATCTTGTCCAGCTCGCCGGTGTCGACGGTGGTGCCGCCGTCGCCGCCGACGCAGCGTGTTTGCGAGTAATCTGCGCCCACCATCCGCACGGGCGTCGGATAGCTCTTGATGTCGGCGAGAATTTTCGGAAGATCTTCGAACCGCTTGGCGTGCAGCACGAGCCGCGGACGGCGATAGACCCCGGATGCGTCCGCACCCGGCGAACGATTGACTTTCAGTACCATGTGCTTCCCCCCGGAAGATATGGAAAAACAAGCTCGAGCTTGCTGTCCGGGGGCGGCACAATACCTGCGTCGCGTTCACTGCACCATGGCGCAGCGCTACTGGCGACCCCGCTATCATCAGGCTTCCCTTGGAAAGCCCCTAAGACCGGTGGTTTTGCGTCCCCACCTTTCGGTGGGTTTGCCCTTAAACAGCCCGTGTACTATGCGAGGCGCATCGCCGGCTGTAAAGGGGTATTTAACCCATTAGCAATAATGTTTCGGCGTGTTCCACGGCTTCGGGCGTGCCGCACACTACGACGACGTCGCCGACCTTGAATATGGTATCTGGCCCGGGCTCACGCCCGACGATGCCCTCGCGCCGCACCGCACTCACCGCGGCCTTGGAGCCGCGACGCGCAAGTTCATCAATGCTTTTGCCCACCGCCCAAGCATGCGGCGGCAGGATGACGCTGTGAAGCTCCTCCCGAAACGCGTGACTGTCATCCAAAAGCTCTGCATCGGCGGCGCGGAAAAACTGCCGCAACATTCCATAACGATGGCTGCGAATGTCGTTGACCGTGCGAATTACCCGCGAGACCGGCAATTTCAGCAACAGCAGCAGGTGCGACAGCAGCATCAAGCTGGCTTCGAAGGTCTCGGGCACGACCTCGGTCGCACCCGCCGCCTGCAGTTCGTCGAGTTTGCTGTCGTCCTGCGTCCTCACCAATACCGGAACGTCGGGACGCAGTTCGCGCACGGATCGCAGGATCCGCAGCGCCACCTCCGGCTGCGTGAACGTGACGACCACGCAGCTCGCGTGGGCGACACCCACGTTCTCCAGCACTTTCGCGTGTCCCGCATCACCATAGATGATCGGATCTCCGGCCTGCCGGCCGACCCGGACGCGGTAGGGGTCCAGATCCAATGCGATGTACTCGAAGCCGGTCTGTTCGAGCACCCGTGCTATGTTCTGTCCGACGCGTCCGAACCCGCAGATCACCACGTGGTCCCGTTCGGCGACCGCAAGCGTGGCCTCGGTTTCGCGCATCGCCGCGCTGTGCGGAGGCCCCGATTCGCCCAGCAGGATGCGCGTGATGCGCCGGTTGTGGCGAATGAGCAGCGGCGACGCCACCATGGACAGAACGGTCGCGGCCAGCAGCGGCTGCACGATGTCCGGATCCGACAGCTCGCGGCGTAGCAGCAGCGTCAACAGGGCGAAGCCGAATTCGCCGCTCTGCGCGACCACGACCCCGGCCCGCAAGGACTTGAACCAATTCTTGGTGGCCGGTTGGGCCGCGAACATGACGACGGCGGCCTTCAAGAGCAGCATGCCCGCGAGAATCGCGGTGACCACGCCCAAGTCGCGCAACAGCAGGCGCACGTCGAGCAGCATGCCCACCGTGATGAAGAACAGACCGAGCAACACCTCGCGATAGGAACGGATGGTCGCTTCCACCTGATGCCGGAACTCGGTTTCCGCCAACAGCATGCCGGCGAGAAACGCGCCGAGCGCGAGCGACAAACCCACCGCGTGGGTGACCCACGCCGATGCAAGCACGGCGAGCAGCACCGCGAGCGAAAAGAGTTCGGCTGACCGCACCGAGGCAATCGCGACGAACAATGGCCGCAGCAACCAGCGGCCGGCCGCCAGCACCAACAGCAGGGCGAGGACGGCGCTGCCCACCGCGACGGCGATGTGCTCCGCGCTCGCGGCCGCGCCGCCGCCCGCGAGCACGGAGACCAGTGCGAGGAACAGCGGGAAGCTCAAGTCCTGAAACAAACAGATCGCCACCGCCAGCCGGCCGTGGGTCCTGTTGTTTTCGGATTGCTCCGTCAGCTGCGCGATGATGATGGCCGTCGAGGACATGGCCACCGCGCCGCCGATCACCACCGCGACGGCGGGCGCGATGCTGAAGAAAAAAATGCCGGCGCCGGCCACCAGACCCGTCGTCACGCACACTTGGGCGCCGCCGACACCGAGCACTTCCCAGCGCATGGCCACCAAGCGCGGCAGCGAAAATTCCAGACCCAGCGTGAACACCAGGAAGACCACGCCGAAATCCGCGAGCAGTTGCGTCGTCTCGTTATCGGCCGCCCACCCGAGCGCGTGCGGCCCGAGCAGCATGCCGACCACGAGATAGCCGAGAATCGCCGGCAACGCCAGCTTGCGCACGGCCGCGACCACCAGGACGGATGCGGCCAGCAGGATGAGAATCTGCAGGAGCGGATCGTTGCGCATTTCTTCCTGCTAGCATATAGCCGATGGGTCCCATGGCAATCAACGTCGAAGCGGGACAATCCTATTGGTGGTGCCGGTGCGGCCGCAGCGGCCGGCAGCCGTTCTGCGACGGAACACACAAGGGCAGCGACTCTTCGCCCTTGAAATACACGGCCGCCGAGACCGGACTGGCATGGTTCTGCGTCTGCAAGCAGACGGCATCGCCGCCGCTTTGCGACGGCAGCCACAATTTGCGCGGACGCTGAATGACGCATTGGAACGTCCCTGGTAGGTTCCCGGTGCGTCCCCGGTGCGTCCCCGGTGCGTCCCCGGTGCGTCCCCGGTGCGTCCCCGGTGCATCCCTGGTGCGTCTTTGGTGCGTCCCTAAAAGGTCCCCAGGCCCGCGGCCTCGCCGAGCCGATAGCGCCAGTAGGTTTCCCTGGATTCGTCGGCGTGAGCCGCATAGACGGCCCCGCTCGACCACGCGCGCTCGAAGAAATCCGTTGCCGCGCGCGCCGCGGCGGCGCGCGCCGGCATGTGGAGCTCGACGCCGGCTTCGAGGTTCAAATCGTCGAGGCCGCGGCGCGTGAAATCGGCCGAGCCCAAATCGAGCCAGACGTCATTGCGGTGGCGGACGAGCGCGTAGCGCGCGCCGGCGGGGCCGGCCGATTGCCAGCGCACCTCGATGTTGCCCGCCTGGTTGTGTACCAGGTCCGTGGCCGCCGCTCGCGTGTCCGCGAGGACGGCATCGAGCAGGATCTGCAGTCGCGCGCCGCGCGCGGCGGCACGCAGCATGGCCTCGATGATGTTGCGGTCCCCGATCGCCTGGGCCATCACCTGGATGGTGTCGCCATTGCCGGCCGCGGAAATCGCCTCGTGCAGGGCGGCCTGCATGGCGCCTTCGGTGAGGAACCTCGCGTCGATGGTGCCCACACCGCGACTTTCGAGCGGTGGAGCGGCGGGCAGCCTGTCGTCTTCCGTGGACCAGCCGGCGATTTGCAACTCGCTCGTGACGATATCGCGGGCCAGGTGGCCGCGAAGTTCCAGGCCGATGCTGGCCGCTCCTGCCGCGGCGGCGGGCGCCGACATGACGATGCTGGTCCATCCGCCGGCCCCGTCATCGGCGACGAGCAACTGACGCTGGTCGGCCTTCAGGTTGTGCCGGCGAAGCGATGAGGTCAGGGTGACGGCGCCGGGAACCTCGTCGAACGGATCGCTCCACCAGCCAACGCTCAGGCGCCAGGCACTCGAGTACAGAGGATTTGAATCGCGCATGCGCTCGAGCCGAGTCCGTGCGACGACGATTCCCGCGCGCTCGAGCGAAGTCAGCGTTTGCGCAGGAGTGCCGCCGTATACCTCGTTGCGCGGATCGGTGACGAGCATGATGTTGAGATTCGGCCGCTGCCGCTTGCGCAGCAGCAGCTGGTCGGCCAATTCGTGCGCCAACGGACATTGATCCAGGACGATGGTCCGTTCGGCACGGCCGACGGCATCCAGTTCGCGCCGGAGCAGCGCCCCCGGGTGCGAGCCGTCGTCGATGAGGTCGACCTGGGATTCCGCAAGGCGCGCCGGCAGCGAGGTTACGTGAGTGCCCGGCGGCAGAGGCTTGACGGAGTTCCAGAGGCCGCACGCCATCCACGCGACGACGGCGATCACCGCCGCCGCGAGCCCCGCGCGGCGCGGCGAGCGCGCGGGTCGCCCCTTCAAGTCCGGGCGAGCGTTCACGGCACTCTTGGGAGTCGGCATTCAGCGTTGCGGTCAGCCGCCATTCAGGCCTTGCGCCTCCGAGGCCTCGAGGGCGGCCCCTATCTCCATCCATCGAGCCTCGAGCGAGGCCGCGTCCCTGGTCAACCGGGCGCGCTTGTCGGCGAGCTTCGGCGGCAGGCCGGGTCCGCCCGCCTGCGCATCCAGCGAGGTTTGCTCGGCGGCAATGGCCGCGATGCGCCGTTCGACCTGATCGAGTTCCCGGCGCAGCGAGGCCAGCGGGTCGCGCGGCGCCTTCTTGGCGCTCCTGGGCTTGAGCCCCACCGCCTGTTCGGTCTTCGCCCGGTCTCGCAGCCAGTGCTGGTAGTCGTCCAGGTCGCCCTCGAAAACCTTCAGTTTGCCGTCGGCCACCAGCCAGAGCGTGTCGGCCACCGTTTTGATCAAGTGACGATCGTGCGACACCACCACCAGGCCGCCTTCGAAGCTTTGCAGCGCGACGGTGAGCGCATGACGCATGTCGATATCGAGGTGGTTGGTGGGTTCATCCAACAGCAGAAGATTCGGGCGCCGCGCCACCAGCAGAGCCAGCGTGAGGCGCGCCTTCTCGCCGCCCGAAAATCGCACGACGGGGTCGAAGGCCCGATCGCCCCGAAAACCGAATTTGCCCAGATGATCTCGCACGCGCTCATCATCGCCGGCCGCGTAATCCGGGCCGCCCAGAGTGCGCACGTGCCAGAAGGCATCGCAGTCCGGGATCAGTTGTTCCATTTGATGCTGGGCGAAATACCCGACGGCCAGATCGGCGGCCGCGACGCGCCGCCCCGCGAGGAGCGGCGAATGGCCGCCCTGCGCCTCGCCCGCCAGCATCTTGGCCAGGGTCGATTTGCCGGCTCCGTTGGGCCCGAGCAGCGCGATGCGGTCTTCCGGACCGATGGATACGTTGATGCCGGAAACGATGCTGCGCTGCTGATAACCGCAGGTGGCGTTCTCCACGGTCAACAGCGGCCGCGGTGTCTTCAGGGGCGCCCTGAATTGGAACTCGAACGGGCTGTCGACGTGCGCCGGCACGATGCGCTCCATCCTCTGCAGCATCTTCAAGCGGCTTTGAGCCTGGCGCGACTTGCTCGCCTTGGCGCGAAACCGATTGACGAACGAGGTGATTTCGGCGACCCGGCGCAGCTGCCGCGTCTGCAGGGTTTGCTGCAACGCCAATTCCTGCGCGCGCTTCTGTTCGAATTGCGAATAATTGCCCGAGTAGCCACGGATCGCCTTGTTCTCGATATGCAGCACCCGGTCGATGATGGCGTCCAAAAATTCGCGGTCATGCGAAATCATGAGCAGCGTACCGGGAAATGCCGTCAGCCACTCCTCGAGCCAGACGATGGCGTCGAGATCCAGGTGGTTGGTGGGCTCGTCCAACAGCAAAAGGTCCGCGCGCGACGCCAGGGCGCGAGCCATCGCCAACCGTACCCGCCATCCGCCGGAAAACTCCGCGACCGTGCGCTCGAGGTCGGCGGACGTGAAGCCCAAACCGTGCATGAGAGAGGCCGCGCGCGCGCGCGCGCGATAACCGTCGATGGCCTGCAGCGACGCGTACAGCTCAGCCAATTCCATGGCGGCATCGCGCCGCTCGGCATCCGCGATGGCCGCCATGATCCTGCGCAGTTCGGCATCGCCGTCGAGCACGAATTCGATGGCGGCGCGCCCGCTCGCCGCGACTTCCTGCTCGACGTGGGCAATCTTCAATGCGGCGGGGCGGTCGATTTCGCCGCGATCGGGGGTGAGGTCACCGCGCAACGCGGCAAACAGACTGGATTTCCCGGCCCCGTTGGCGCCGGTGAGACCGACCTTGTCGCCGCGAAAGATGGTGAAGTTGACCTGCTCGAACAGCGGCTCCGGACCGCGCCGCAGGGTGAGATCCCGAGCAGATAACATGGCGAAAGATTCTACCCCCCGGGCAGACTAGGAGCGTGTCTGAGTAATCCGCGTGAGCCGCCAACCCTTGGGGAGCGGGCTCGCGGCCACGGCGATTACTCAGACGCGCTCCTAGGCTCCGATGTGACGAGTCGCGACCGGCCGCAGCGCCGTCGGAGCACACAGCGCCGCGTGATGCGGGGCTCCGTGTTCCTGGCTCGCCAGAATGGCGAGCAGCTTGGTCGCTTCCATGGCGTCGCCGAACAGGCGGCCCTGCGCGTAATAGCAGCCGTGCTTGCGCAGGAATTCGAGCTGCTCGCTCGACTCGACTCCCTCGGCAATGACCTCCAGATTGAGGCTCTTTCCCATGTCGATGATGGTCCGCACGATGGCAGCGTCGTCCGAGTCGATGGCCACGTCCCGCACGAAGGATTGGTCGATTTTCAGCGTCCCGATGGGGAATTGTTGCAGGGCGGACAGCGAGGAGTACCCGGTGCCGAAATCGTCGATGGCCAAATGGAGGCCCATCGCATAGAGCTCGTTCAACAATCCGATGGTGCGCTTCGGGTCCGTCATCAGGGTGGTTTCCGTCACCTCGAGCTCGAAGCAGGTGGGCGACACCCGGTGCCGCTGAAAGACGTTGCGGCAGCGTGCGATGAAGCTCGCCTGTTTGAGCTGGCGCAACGATAGATTGATCGCAATGCGCCCCGGTTGCGGAACGGTCTTCTGCCATTCGCGGTAGTCGGAACAGACGCGGTTCATCACCCACTCGCCGATGTCTAAGATGAGGCTGGTCTCCTCGGCCAGCGGGATGAACTGCGAGGGGGAAATGTCGCCGTGTCCGGGCAGCCGCCAGCGCAGCAGCGCTTCGGCGCCGATCACCCGCCCATCGCGCAGGTCCACCTTGGATTGATAGAGGATCACCAACTCGTCGCGCTCGAGGGCGCGCCGCAGCTTGCTCTTCAACATCAGGCGTTCGACCGCCGCGGCGTTCATCTCGGGAATGTAGAAGGCACTGGAATTGCCGCCGTTCTGTTTCGAGTGATACATGGCGGCGTCGGCATTGCGGATCAAATCGATGACGTTCTCGGCGTCGTACGGACAGATGGCGACGCCCACACTCGCGGTCAGGTAGACCTCTTGCTGGTTGACATAGAACGTTCGGCTGATCTCATCCAGCAAGGTGCGCGCCAAGGTGGCCAACGCGGGGCGATTGTCGACATCGATGGGAAGGTCGTCCACGAACATGGCGAACTCGTCGCCGGCGAGGCGGCCGATCACCGTATCCTTGCTCAAGTTGCGCGTCAGCCGCTCGCTCAGCACCTCCAAGGTGCGATCGCCGGCCGCATGCCCGAACGTGTCGTTGACTTCCTTGAAGCGATCCAAGTCGAGATAGAGCAGCGCCAGCGCGCGCTGGTTGCGCCGCGACCGCGCGATCGCCTGCTGCAGCAAATGTTGAAACTGCATCCGATTGGGCATCTTGGTGAGCGTGTCGTAGCGCGCCAGATAGCGGATGCGCCGCTCGGCGCGCTTGCGCTCGGTGATGTTGCGTGCGACGTAGATGTTGCCCTGGAACTGCGGGTCTTCCGAGGTGATGGTCGAATTCGCCATGGAAACCGGGATGGTTTGCCCGCTCGCCGTGCGCAGCACCGTTTCACGCGCCTCCGTGGTCGAACTGGTGGGATCGAACGCGTTGCGGTGAGCATCGTCGATGAAGCTGGTGAGCGGCTTGCCGACCAGGTCCGCTTCCTGGTAGCCCAAGAGCCGCTGCGTCGCCTCATTGCAGCTTTTGACGATGCCGTCCGGGGAAGTCACCAGCACGGCATCGCTCAAGCTGTTGAGCACCGTGTTCAGGTAATTCTTGGTAATCGTCGTTTCGGCCAGGTTCTGCCGCATGCGCTCGAGCGCGTACTGCAGCTCGCCGAGCTCATCTCGGCGCACCACGGTCAGGGGCCGGGTGTAATCGCCCTCACCGATGCGGTCCGCCGTCTTGACCAATGCGCTGATGGGCCGCGACAGTTGACGCGCGATGAACCAGGCGCCGATCAGACCCAGCAGCAGCAGCGGCAACACCACACCCGCGACGAGACCGCCCATCCTCTTGACCTGATGGCCCTGACGGTTCTCCATCTGCGATTGAATGCTGACGAGCGTGTCCTGCATCTTGGCGCGATTGAGCCAGATCTCCAGAGTGCCGCTGTCCGGCGAGGCGGCATTCTTGCCCGGGATGCTGCGCTTCAATGCGAACGGCCCACGCCCCGATTTGTCCTCGAGCGCATTGCTGCCGGTGAATAGAACGTCACCGCGGGGATCCCGAACCTCGACCCGCTCGATGTCGCGCTCCTCGAGCAGTCGTCCGGCAATCGACGAAACCGCCGCCTTGTTGCCCGCGCCCAACGCGGGAGCCAACAGTGCGCCGGTGATCTTGGACAGACTGTCGGCCCGGGCCTCCAAATCCGCCTCGAGCTTCTGTTCGACCGCCGCATGGGTGAGCTGATTGATGTCGGCCGTGTCGACGCGATGTTCGTAATAGGATAATCCGGCCAGCAGCAGGGCCAGCACCGTGCCGACCACCAGGGCCGTCAGCAGATATTTCGTTTTTAGGCTGCGCGCCATCGCACTACGCCAGCCAGCCAGGTCTCGTCATTGGGGAATGATACTCGTTCATGCCAAAGGCCATAAGGGGCCGGGTACAATCTAGGATTATGACCGTCAAGATGCGAATCGATGTCTACTCCGATACCGTGTGTCCATGGTGTTTTTTGGGCAAGCGGCGCTTCGAACTCGCGCTGCTCGAGCGTCCGCATTACGAACCGCGCGTCACCTGGCGCCCCTATGAACTGAATCCCGAGATGCCCTGGGAGGGGATGGATCGGGCCGCGTACCTGGCCGCCAAGATCGGCGATCCCGCCCGAATCACGGCCGTGGAGGACGCCCTGGCGCGCCACGGGGAGGCCATCGGCGTCAACTTCCGCTTCGACCTCATTCAGCGAATGCCGAACAGCCGCCGCTCGCATCTCTTGATCGCCCATGCCGCGAGGCACGGCCTGCAGGCGCAGATCAAGGATCGGTTGATGCAGGCATATTTTCAGGAGGGGGTCGACATCGGCGATCTCGAGGAACTGGTCCGGCTCGGCGTGGAGGGCGGCCTATCCGAGCGTGACAGCCGGTCCGCTCTGGTCCTGCGGGAGGGTCAGGACGGGGTGGTCGCGGCGGAGCGCCATGCGGCGGCGCTGGGGATTTCCGCGGTACCCACCTTCATTTTCGACGGCCAATACACGCTTTCGGGCGCGCAAGAGCCGAGCAACCTGGCCCGGGTGCTCGACCAGGTGGCTGAGTTTGCCGCGGCACGCGAAGCGGCTTCGTGAATGCCCTCGAATTGACCGGTCAGGCGCGGAGCCATGTCGTGGCGGTGCCGGAACCTCCGTGTACGCTGCATGCCCACGCGGTCACGCCGTTTCTCAAGCTGCGCCGCGCGGCCGAGGCCGCGGGCTTCGATCTGAAGCCGGTCAGCAGCTTTCGCGATTTCGAGCGCCAGTTGTCGATTTGGAACGCAAAATTCAGTGGCGAAAGGCCCCTGTACGACGCCGCCGGCCGGGCGCTCGATGCGGCGCGCCTTAAGCCGGCTGAGCGCATTGGCGCCATTCTGCGGTGGTCAGCGCTACCCGGCGCGAGCCGCCATCACTGGGGCAGCGATGTCGATCTGGTGGATGCGAATGCCGTCGCCCCGGACTATCAGTTCCAGTTGACGGTCGAGGAATTCGCAGTGGGGGGGCCGTTCGCGCCGCTGGCGGATTGGCTGGATGCGCATGCCGCGCGATTTGGGTTTTTTCGCCCCTATCGCGGCGTTTTGTCCGGGGTGCAGGCCGAACCATGGCACTTCAGTTTTGCGCCGGTGGCGGAGCGCGCGCGCCGCGCCCTTACCGCCCCGGTATTACGCGCCGCGCTCGCGGCGGCGCCGCTGCTGGGTAAAGAACAGGTGTTGGCGCGGCTGGAGGCGCTGCACGCCCGCTACGTGGCGGCCATCGATTGGCCCTAGGGGGCGGGCCCAGGCCCTAAGAAGTCTCCGGTCAGGCCCAGAAGCCTGCGGTCAGGCCTAAAAGCCTGCGGTCAGGCCCAGAAGCCTGCGGTCAGGCCCAGAAGCCTGCGGTCAGGCCCAGAGAACCTTCAAGTGGTTCAGCATCAATCCGCGCACTTGACCCAGCTGATCGTCCTCGGACGTGAACAGGGGCGGATTGCGGCGCAGCAAGGGCCAGCGTTCGGTGCGCAGCACCCGGTCCAAGAATCCGAGATTGCGGTCGATTGCTTCCACGTAGGGATTCTTGCCGTCAAACAGCACTTCCATATACCGGTAGGCATGTTCGAATTCGCCTTCGAGGCGCTGCACCCGGGTCTCGCGAACGAACCGCGGTGTCTGGCGCAGCAGATCCAGTCCGGAGCTGTACCGAACTTTGAGCGCGCCATTGGTGCCGGGCACCGCTGCGATGCCGCCCAACACGAACTCCGGATATAGACGATCGCGGCACTTTTCCAGATAGCACCGATCTGCCATCTGGGCGATCAAGTCCGCGGTACCCAGCAGGTGGCCCAGCTTGCGGTCACGCGGGTCCGGCAGCTGGAGTTGACTGAGCTCGACCTCGTACCCCGTGTAATGCACGACCCGCGTCGAGATGGGCACCCAACTGTCCATGCCGATGGTCGGTAGAAAGCGCGCGAGGAAACGCGCGCTGCGAGTCACGTGATAAAGCGTGAACTCCGCGCCGTTGCGATGCGTGTGGTCTTCACTTTCGCGAATGTAGCCTGCGTCATGAAACAGCGAGGTGACCAGCGCCATGATGGCGCGTTCCACGCCGAAGCGCGCGTCGGCCTCTACGCTGCGCTCATAACCCACCATGAGGCGGGCCATCGCCAGCGTCATGTCCAAAGAGTGCTGCAGGTCGTGGTAAACGGTGTCGACGCCGTGATAACCAGGCATCCGGCCGGTGAACAATTTCTCGAACGCTTCAAAGGCGAACGCGACTCGGTCGAAGGATTCGCCGGGCCACGCGGCAGCGAACAACTCCCCCACCGCCGTTTTGACGGCGGCGGTGGAACTCACCTGAACGGTGTTGGTGACGTCGTAGTCGTTACGGCGAAGGTCATACATCCCACAAGTCTAGGCTCTTATGCAGCGGGGCGCCATGTGCCTGGTTCTCCTTACCGCTTCCTCGCGCGAGCGTGTTTGGTTTATGTTAAACACGTCTCAATATTATGTTCAACGGTGTGCTCGAACGCCCGCGCCCAAGGGATCAATAAACCTTGATTCCGCCGAATTTATGCCTGATGCGCCGTGCCAACGCCGCGTAGCCGAGCCAAAAACCGCAACCGAGCGCCGTCAGGACCGCCGCAATCCAGACCCAGGCCGGCGCCGAGCGGGGCGCGGCGGCCGGGCCCGCGGCAGCCGGCGCCAACGGCTCGGGGTTCGATTGCCTCTGTGCGAGCTCGCGCGTCAACCGTTCCACCTCGCTGCGCTCCGCTGCTTCGGCGAGCGCGGGGGTGGTCGCCCGCGTGCGATCCAATTCATCCTGCAGTTGCCGGATGCGCACCGTCGCCGGCGCAGTGTTGGTCAGATACGCGGTCTTGACCCAGCCCACGACGCCGTCGGTGAGACGCACCTGAGTGGTATCGCCGGTGCTGCCCAGCGTGTCCACCACGGCTCCGGAATGCAGCGTTTCAAGGCGCTGGCCTTGGGTCTTCTGGTCGGCGTAGACGCCGAGTACGAGTTCGTCGGTGACGTACGCGGTCGCCGCCCGCCCGCTGGTTGCCAGCAGCACCAACAGCAGTGCCGCCGCCGCTTTCACGCAGCGATACCGGTCTGCTTCAGCAGCGGCCGCACATCGGGTTGGCGCCCGCGAAAACGCACGAACGCGTCCATCGCATCGAGGCTGCCGCCGCGCGCGAGAATCGAGTCGCGGAAGCGGGCCGCCGTCGCGCTGTCGAACACGCCGGCCTCCTCGAACGCTTCGAACGCGTCGGCCGCGAGAACCTCGGCCCATTTGTAGCTGTAATAGCCGGCGGCATAGCCGCCGGCAAAAATGTGGGCGAAGCTCGAGGGCATCCGGTTGAACGGCGCGGCGGGCACCACGGCCACGCGGCGCCGTACCTGCGCGAGCGTCTCCGCGACTCTTGCCCCCACGGCGGGGTCGAAATTCGCATGCAGTTCGAAATCGAAACCGGCGAGCTCGATCTGCCGCAAGGTATCGAGCGCCGCGTTGAAGGTGCGCGTTCCGACCAGACGCTGCAGCATGTCCACCGGCAGAGGCTCGCCCGTCGTCACATGCGCCGAGATGAGCGGCAGAACCTCGCGCCGCCAAACGAAGTTCTCCATGAACTGGCTGGGCAACTCAACCGCGTCCCAGGCCACGCCGTTGATCCCGGCGATACTGGGATACGCCACACGGGTCAGCATGTGATGCAAACCGTGGCCGAATTCGTGGAATAAAGTGGTAACCTCGTCATGGGTCAACAGCGAGGGTGCGGTGCCGAGCGGCGCGGTGAAGTTGCACACCAATTGCGCAATGGGCAGCGCCGTGCCGGACGGCAGGGATTTGGCCACGACGCACTCGTCCATCCACGCGCCGCTGCGCTTTTCGGTGCGCGCATAAGGATCCAGATAAAATCCCGCCACGACCTCGTTGCGCGCATCCAGCAAGTCGTAGTACCGCACGCTGGGATGCCAGACGCCGACGCCGGCGCCCTCGCGAACCGTTATGCCGTAGAGACGCTGGGTCAGCGCGTACAGTCCCGCCAACACCTTCGGCAGCGGGAAATACGGACGCAGCGCCTCCTGCGAAAACTTGAAGCGGCTCTCTTGAAGCCGCTCGCTGTAAAATGCCAGGTCCCAGGCGTTC
>JBEKYO010000085.1:0-19930 GCA_049510875.1 Steroidobacteraceae bacterium | reverse complement strand
TGACCGCATAGGCCGTGCCCATGTTCGACAAGTAGTTTTGAAATCTGTCCGAATAGAGGGAGCGGGTGTACCAACGGCCGGATTCCCGCTGATGCTGTTGTATCCAGCCCAGTGCACGCTTCACGCGTGAATCCGCGATTCCATATCCTCGCTGGCAGAGCACGAGCGCAGCGAGGGAGGTAGCATACCCGTCACTCTCGCCTTGCGGGTCATTTGGTGCGCCGTCGTGCCGCGGCCAGCTTCCCAGTGCAGGCAATGCCCAACCGCCGTCCTTTTTCTGCAACGCCAGGAGCGAGTGCTCATAATCGCTTTTTTCTTGATCGGTTAGAATCCCAGGAGTTCGCACCGAGGTCCATAGCAGCACCGCCTTATCGTGGACGTTGGTCGGTAAGTTTCGCCGAATGAAGCCTTGCAATTTGGCAAAGCCGGCCGTCGCGCTTGCATCCTCGTAGTAGCGATCCGATGCATAGCCAACAGCCAGCGCGACCATGAAAGCCAGGTAGCGCCTATCCCGTTCGAGAAAGGGCAACATGCCCTCTTGACGAATCGGCCAAGCGCCGTCGCTCTCCTGGGATGCCCACAGATAGTCGAGCAGTGCACGTGTGTCGGGCTGCAGCTCAAGGCCGCTTGCTCGGTCGCCGACCGCAAGCCCTGCCGCCGTGGTACCCGCGATGAAGGCAGCAAGGGGCAGTTGGTTTGAAATGCGGTCGGCAGCGAAGGTTTTGACCGTTTCGCGGACCTCGTCCCACGCGGCATGGTCGCCAGTGCCGCCGATGAGCGGTCGTGCCATCAAATAGGAGATCGTAGTGTGGCAGGTGCCGCAGCGGTTCTGCCGAGCCCACTTGAGCGCGGTGTCGTCAAGGAATTCTCTGGCTTTGGCCTCGCTGCAATGTTTAAGAAACGGCTCGTCCTCGCTCGCCCGCGTCAGGTCCTTGAGCCAACGCTTCTCGTATAATGCCCAATTGATCGGTGCCTGATCGTAGGCGAGCGGTTCGGCCGCACCGGTGGCCGTTGCGACCGTAAGCAAAGCAATGCAACTGCAAAGGGAGCGAATCAGCCTCAGCCGACGTTCAGACTGGCATTGATGACTCAAGGCGGGCATCACCGCCGCCGCGGCCGATCGCATTGAACTGTCTCCACGGAACTTTGCTCTTTTGTTATGGTTTCATGTCATTTAACCGGAATCCTACTCGGTCGTCGCGGGACCGTGCACTAGCGGCCTGTGGCTTTTCGACCCAGAAGGCGATCGTCGCCACTGGTCGGGCATTTTTGCACGCCGAACGGCGGATTTCCGCTGACAATTGCCTTCCAGTTCAGCGTGACGGACATTTCCCCTGGTGCTGCGAGCTACAACTTTTGCCATCGCGCCGCGACGAGTTGGCGTTGCCCGATGCAGCGTGTGCGGCGGCGTGCGCTTGCGGGATCTGTTGTCGAAACGCCGGCTCGCCTGCGGCAATTGCGAGGCGTCGGGCGCCGCCGCTCTGCCTGCGGTCCGGATGCCCACGTCCTGCTAGAATCGGCGCATGCCGACTAGGAACGTATTCGCCGGTCCGTACGTGGATCGCACCTCCCACCTGCGCCAGGATGCCGCTTGGTTCGCGAGCGCGCTGGCCGATGCGAACAGTCGGGTGGTTCCGGTGTGGAACTCGCGCAGCCTCGTCGCCGACGGCAACGAACCGCGGGCGGCATTCGTCGGCATCGGGGGGATTCCGCCCGAGCGGCGCAACCTCGATGATCTGGTTCTTCTGGGACGAGTCAATGATGCGAGTTTCTTTGCCTTTGAGGTCGAATCGATCGAGCCGCCGCAATTAGTGAACGGCGCGCACTTCGAGGACCTGCGTCTGGTTGCATCGCTGCTGCCGCCGGATGATGCGGGCTTGCTGGGATACGCTCGGGCGATGATATCGTGGCGGCGCAGACATCGGTTCTGCGGGACCTGCGGCGCCAAAACGATAGCCGCAAAGAGCGGCCACGTCCTCGTCTGCACCAGCCCCTCGTGCCGGCACGAACAGTTCCCGCGACTGGATCCCGCGATCATCGTATTGGTCAGCGACGGGGAGCACGCGCTGCTGGGCCGCCAGGCGTCATGGCCGGTCGGGCGCTACTCCACGATCGCCGGTTTCGTCGAACCCGGAGAATCGCTCGAGGACGCGGTGACCCGCGAGGTACTGGAGGAGACCGGGATCCATGTCGACACCATCGAGTATCACTCCTCCCAGCCGTGGCCGTTTCCGGCCTCCTTGATGCTGGGCTTTACCGCGCGCGCCGTTACGCACGCAGTGCAGCTGCACGATGAGGAACTCGAGGACGCCCGCTGGTTCACTCGGGCCGACATCTCAGCGGGGGTGCCGCTGCTGCCACCCAGCCAATCCATCTCGTATCGTCTGATCGAGCATTGGTTCGATGCCGGGCACGGTCGGCCGTTGCGCGACATTCATCCGAAGGCGGCCCCGCCTCCAGGCTAACCTCGTTCCCAATGCCCCTCTTTCATGCGCCAGCCGTCGCCCTGTCTGACCCATTGGTGAGCCACCCAGTGCATGCCCGGCCGCGGCGCCGACCAGTGCCCCGGAACCCACTCGTGCCGGCTGCCCACCCAGCTCCAGTAGCCGGCTATCCAAATGTAGCCCGGCACCGGCGCAACGCCGATGACTTCCTCGCGAGGCGGGGGCGGCGCCACCATCACCACGCCGCCCGGGTCGTGCCGCTGATCGGGGACCACCACGCACCCGCCGAGCGAGGCGGCGAGCACCAGCGAGAACGCGCAACGGACCAGGCATGAACGCATGCCCGCAAGAATAGCGCTCGAAAGTACAAAGAGCATCCCCAACCGTTGCGCACGGCGGAACTCAAGAGCCGGCCTGAAACAGTCTCCCGCGAATGGGTCCGGCTAGTTCGACACGCGCTTTTTGGAGGGGTCGTCGCGCCGCCGTGCGGGCGGTGGCCTGGCGCCCGACAGCCTCGCGGGATCCGTCCACTCGGCCTTGGCGCGATACATCGATTCGTCGGCAAGACGCATGAGCTCGGCAGCGCTGCGGGCCTCATCCGGAAACACGGACACCCCAATTGCAGCAGTGACCTGCACCTCGACGCCGTCCAGCCGATACGGCAGGGCAACTCGCCTGGCAATGCTGTCGGCTACTTCCCGTACCGCCGCCCAGTCCGCCGCTCGCGGCAAAATGACGACGAACTCATCCCCGCCGTAGCGGCAGACGAAATCGCCGGTCCGCGTGCGGCCCGCAATGCGGCAGGCCGCCGTCGTCAACAGCTTGTCCCCAACGGCGTGGCCATGTTCGTCATTCACCGCCTTGAAGCCATCAAGGTCGATGAACAGCACACCGACGCGCCGCTTATGCTGCACTGCGTCAACGATGGAGCCATCCAGAAGTTCGAGCATCTTGCGGCGGTTGTACAGACCGGTCAGGCCGTCCCGGTCGGCCAAACGCAGGGCCAGCGCTTCGCGCCGCCTCAATAACTCGACTTGCCGCACCAAGTGCGCGTTGATGGAACGCAGGGTGTCGATTTCGCGTTGCGCGTCCCGGCTCGAGCCCGGGGCGCTGCCCCGAGGCGACACGGCGGCCGCGGCCAGGTCCTGGCGTTCCGCGACTTCCCCGCCCTCATAGAGTTTGCTTCGCCCATCCGGCATGTCGAGAACCTCTCCTGATTTGCCCCCATGATCGCCAGGCATGCCAAGCACCGTCATCGGTCATACTCCTGCGGCATATGTAAGAATCGACCGACCATGGCTGCCTCAGGTTCTGGCAAAAGGATGACAAAATGGTAATTGACGGCGGATGCCTGTGCCGCGCGGTCCGCTATCGAAGCACGGCCGAACCGATCCTCACGCGGGTTTGCTGGTGCCGGACGTGCCAGTACTTTGCCGCGGGCAGCGGCACCGTGAATGTTTGCTTTCCCCGCGACGCGGTAACCATCCAGGGTGCGCTCTGCGACTTTCGCAGCGTCGCCGATAGCGGGAACGTCATGCATCGGCGCTTCTGCCCGGTTTGCGGCACGCACCTGTTCAGCGAAGCGGAATCCCGGCCGCATCTCATATTCGTCCGCGCCGGCTCGCTCGATGAGCGCGAAGTCGCCCGGCCGTCGGGCACGATTTGGACCCGCGAAGCGCCCAGTTGGGCGTGTATCGACGCCGAACTTCCCAACATCTCCGCCCAGCCGCCGCCCGCGGCCTAAAGGCGTCAAGGCCCCAGCCGCGCGGCGGATGGTGACCCTTGCGTCACGCCGGCATCGCGGCCGGGCGTCGCGGCCGGGCGTCGCGGCTGCCATCGTGATGGCTTCGCGGCCGGCGATGTTATGCAATATTCATTTTTCTGCCATTCATGCGCCGTGCAATACCTGCAGAGTCGCCTCTTGCCGCATTCATGCCCACGGAGCATCGGCAAAGTGGCTACGGCCCACAAGGGCAACCGGCGTGGAGTGGTTAAGGGACTAACGGAATGAAAGCAGGCACAGGGCTCATGGGGTGCACCTCGCTGGCCGCGATGCTGGCGTTGCCTGCCGCAGCTTTAGCCACCCCCGTGACGTACGATTATACGGACGGGTATGTCGTCATCACCGGTGCGACCCTCGCTGGATCCAACGTCATCGCGTCGGGTCAGCCCGCTCTGCAACTCGCGCTCGGGAGTGCCTCGCAGGTGACTTTCGATACCGGGTCGACGCCGGCGGAACTCGACTCCTTTGATCTCGCGGCTCCCGGCTCCTTGTCCGTGAATCTGACGGGGGCGCTTTCAGGCGGAGGCAACCTCAACTCGGCAAGCTTCGTCCTGAGCAACGTCACGGCAACGCTTGCAGCGCCCGTCAGCGTCACATCGACGGGTGGGAGCTATCAGTTCGAAGGCGCCAGCGTCGATATTTCCGGCACTTACGCCTTGAATCACTATGTCAATGCGTCGAACGTCACCAAGAGCATCGGCCCGATCAACTTCGGGCCCAACGCGCAGCCGCTCGGAGGCTTCATCGATGACGGCAACACGTTGGAGATGGATGCCGTATCGCTCGGTACGTTCACCATTCAGGGACAGACGTTCTCGGTGGACGGGAACGTGATATTCGACGGGGTCCCCGCCCCCGTACCGTTGCCCGCCTCGGTGTGGCTGTTTGCGTCCGGGTTCTGTTTGCTGGGCGGCCCGTTCGTCAGGCGAAATCGTGCGGCCTGAGCACCCAGCACCGGGTCTCGCCGCCCCATGGCGAGGAGCTGGCGGCATGACGCACATCGGAATTTCGGTGGGCAGCGCGCGCCGCTGTGGCGGGAGGGTGCGCGCCGGTCTCTGCGCCGGCGCCGCGCTGCTCGCGGCTGGGATCGCCGTTCCCGGCGCCGCGTTTGCAGACACTCTGGTCACGCTGGGCACCGGCGGCGGATCGGATTTGGCTACGGGAACTCCGGGTACCGCCACGACGTCCGCATTCTGTCTGCTGCCCAATGATTCCTGCCCGAATACGGCCGCGACCTCGTTGAATTTGAGCGCCAGCGATCCGATCAGCGGCACCTTTACCTACGACTCCACCAACAACACCTTGAGTTTCAATCTCACCCTTGCTGAGAATGCCGTCTTCGCGTCATCGGGAACGAACGTCAGCCTGCTGGCCGGCACCAGCTTCTCTGCCAGCGGCGTCGCAGTGACGGCGACCACGAAGGGGAAAACCGTCTCGCTCAGCGAAACCGGAACCGAGTTCGGATCCACGGCTCCGGCGACGGTCGCGGTCGGCATGATCGCTCCCGCAGGCGTCTCCGAGATTTGGGATCAGCCCCTGCTATCCGGTCTCACGTGCGCGATCACCAGCGGCGCGTCGGGCGAATGCGGATTTCTGCTCAGTGGATCGAGCGGCGCCAACTCCTTTCAGATTGGTTCCGGAGGCGATCAATACAACGCCGCGTTCGCGTTCAACGCCGACCTGGTGCCGGTTCCGCTGCCTCCCGCCCTATGGTTGATGATGGGCGGCCTTGGCTGCCTGGTCGCATCGGGATGCCGATTCCGGGGGTAATCCCTTCGAGCGAATCGCCAGTGACGCGTAGCCACCCTCGTGTGACGTAGTACTCAAGCTGTTGATTTGGTAGACACTTGTCCACGCGTCGGTCAACGCGCCGCCGACCTCCCCGTTACTGCTCTCATGCTGCAATCCGAAATAGCCGTTTTACGCTTCGGCTTGGGTGCACGGCCGGGCGATTTGGCGGCGGCGGCGGGTGATCCCCGAGGTTGGCTCCGGGCCCAAACCGAGGGCGCCGCGGCGCTCGCGGGTTCGACCCCGCTCGCGCCCTCCGAGCAGATCCTCGCTGAGGTAGCCGCGGCGCGGAATGAACGTCAGGAGATGAAGCGCGAGGCGGCAGCGCAGCCGGACGCTCCGGCGGCAGCGGCGGTCAACGTGCTTCGCGCGGCCTATCTGCCGCACTATCGCGCGCAAGTGCTGGCGCGTGCCCAAAGCGCCGCGCTCGCGCAGCGGCCGTTCGCCGAACGCCTGACTCACTTCTGGGCGAATCACTTTGCCGTGTCGGCGGACAAAGGGGTCGTTTTCGGATTGGCCGGCACCCTCGAGAACGAGGCCGTGAGGCCGCACGTCAACGGCCACTTCATTGAGCTATTGACCGCGGTTGAACAGCATCCGGCCATGATCGCTTTCCTCGACAATCAGTATTCGGTGGGAGCGGATTCGGCCGCCGCCCAGTCCGCGGCGCGGCGGATTGCCTTCGGCAACACGCCGAAACGCGAGTTCGGCATCAACGAAAATCTGGCGCGCGAGATTCTCGAGTTGCATACGCTCGGCGTGAATGGCGGCTATACCCAGCAAGACGTGACGAGCTTTGCGCAGATCATCACCGGCTGGTCAATCGGCGGCGGCAAGGGGCGTCTCGCGGGCGGCCCCGCGGGCCGCTTCTTCTTCCGAGATAATCTGCACGAGCCCGGAACCAAAACATTTCTCGGCAAACGCTATGCCGAGGCAGGTCAGGAGCAGGGCGAAGCCGTGCTCAAAGACTTGGCGCGGCACCCCTCGACCGCACGGTTCATCGCAACCAAACTGGTGCGTCATTTCGTGGCCGACGAGCCGCCGCCCGCGGCGGTTCTGCGCGTGGCCAGCGCCTTCGTGAAGTCGGACGGCTATTTGCCGCACGTGTACTCGGCGCTGATCGATGCGCCCGAAGCGTGGCATGCGACGGCGCAAAAATTCAAGACGCCGGAGGACTTCGTGTTCTCGACATTGCGCTCCCTCGACATGCCGCCGGGCAAACCGGAGGAAGTCATCCGCAGCTTCGATCTGTTGGGTCAGCGACAATACACGCCGGGCTCCCCCGCCGGATGGCCGGACATCGCCAAGGCGTGGGATGGTTCGGACGCCCTGATGCACCGCGTGCTGTGGGCGTCACGCGTCGCGGAGCGCTTCGAGCGGGGCGTCGATCCGCTCGACGTCGCGGCCTCGAGCTTGGGCGGCTGCGTACGCCCGGATACGTTGCAGGCGCTGCGGCGCGCCGTCTCCGGCGCCCAAGCCCTCACGCTCCTGTTGATGAGCCCGGAATTCCAGCGGAGATAGCCATGAATCGCGACCCAAACGCACTCTCCAGGCGCCGCTTTTTATGGACTGCGGGCGCCTTGGCGGCGGGCGCGGCACTTCCGCGTGTCCTGGTCGCCCATACCGGCGGCGCGGCGCGGCTGGTGGTCGTGGTGCTGCGTGGCGCCCTCGACGGGCTGGCGGCCGTACCGCCCCACGGCGACCGGGATTATGTGGACTTGCACCGCGAGTTGGCGATTTCGGCACCGGGGACTCCGGATGGCGCGCTGGCGCTCGACGGGACCTTCGGCCTGCACCCGTCCTTGAGCTTTCTCCACGAGCGGTTCCATGCCGGAGAACTCGTGGTATTTCATGCGGCGTCCTCGCCGTACCGCGACCGGTCGCACTTTGACGGTCAGAACGTGCTCGAGAACGGACTCACCCAACCCGTGGGCACGGGCGACGGCTGGTTGAATCGCGCGCTGGCTTCGCTGTCGCGCCGCTCCGCGGGTCAACCGGAGCGCGCCGTGGCGATCAGCCAGAACGTGCCGTTGATCCTGCGCGGCGACGCGCCCGTCCTGTCGAAATCGCCGGCGCCGACACCGGACGTCGATGAAGATCTGCTGGCGCGGCTCGCCGACCTGTACTCGAAGGACGATTGGCTCTCGGCCCGCTTGAGCGAGGCCGTCCAGGGCGAGACGCTGGCCGACGATAGCCAACGCATGAGCGCTGCGCCGGCGCCGGCCGTGTCCGGTGTGGCCGCGACGCAACCCGGAAAATCGGCCGGCGGCAGCCGTGTCGAGAGCGCGGCACAACTGGCCGCCGCATTGATGCGCAGCGACGGCGGACCGGAGCTGGCCGTCTTCGAAGCCACGGGTTGGGATACGCACGCCAACCAGGGCGGAGCCAAGGGCGCGCTCGCCCAGCGCCTGGCCGGCCTCGACAACGCGCTGCGCATGCTCGCCGAGGGGCTGGGACCGCTATGGCCGCAAACCGCCGTCCTCGTGGTTACCGAATTCGGCCGAACGGCGGCCGTGAACGGCACGCGCGGCACCGATCACGGCACCGGCGGGTGCGCGTTCCTTGCCGGCGGCGCGGTACGCGGCGGCCGGGTGCTTGCGGACTGGCCCGGCCTCGCGCGCAGCGCCTTGCTCGAGAATCGAGATCTTCGACCGACCCTCGACCTGCGCAGCGTGTTCAAATCCGTCCTCGGCGAGCACCTGCGCATCGATGCCCGCAGCCTGTCGGCCCGCGTATTTCCGGATAGTAACGGCGCGCGCCCTCTCCAAGGGCTGATACGCGCCTGACCAGACCGCGAAACGTTCAGGCTACGACGTCGACGCCTGCGCGTCGGCCGGGGTGGTCGGTTCCGAACCCGAGTGGCTTTCCGCGGACGGAGCCGGTTCAAAAACCGGCGGCGGCGGCGCTGGCGCCACGCTGCGCGGTTTCGCCACGGGCTTCTTAGCCGCCTTTTTTGCGATCGCCACGGGCTTGGGAGACGCCTTCGCCTTTTTACGCACCGGCCTCGTCGCCTTTTTTGCAACTTTCTTCGCCTTGCTCGCCGTCTTCGCCGGACGAGTCTTCTTTTTCACCAGCTTGCTCTTTTTCGCCAACTTTCTCTTTGCGCCTGCGTGCTTTGCTTTCCCCACAGAACGCTTCTTCGGTTTACTCTTCTTCTTTGCCATGATCACTTTTCTCCTCGCGGTCTTACGGCTACTCGCCATGAGAGTAGCCCTGAAAAAGTCTGCTGTCATCTGCGTGTGAAGCTGGAGTCGGTCACACGGATTGCGTACGCTGCTCTCGTGCTTCCCACAGAACCCATTCGGCCGCTGCACGATGTCTGGCTCAGGCCGCGCCGCGTATTTCGTGAACTGGCATCGCGGCCCATCGGCGCCGCCGATTACCTGCTCGCCGCCGCGCAGGGCATCGCCGGCTGGCTTGCGCTCAGCCGGGAGCGCAATGCCGGCGCGACCAGCAGCGTCGCCGACATATTCGGCCATGCGTTTCTTCTCGGCTCCATCGCCGGGGTCGCCAGTCTGTTCCTCATGGGTACGATCTACGCGCGCCTGGGGTCGCGAGCGGGAAAATCTGCCGCCCGCAACCAGGTATTCCATGTCCTCGCGTACGGGGGCGTGCCGCTGGCCGCCTCCTTGATCGTCTGGATATTCGCCGCATTGCTGACCGGCGAGGCGACGTTCGAGAGCGCTCCGCATCCGGACGCCGAAGGCTTCGTTGCCCTGCTGCTGCGGATTCAGTTCCTCACGTACGTTGTGCTCATGCTCTGGAGCGTGGTGATTCAGGTCATGGGGTTGAGCGAAATCCAGGGCGTCGCGACCCGCAAGGCCTTCGGATTGTGGGTGTTGGGCCAATTGATCGGGTTCCTGGCATTGCTGTTCCTCATGATCCTGATCGCAACGCTGTTTCCGAGCGCCGTGACCGGCGGCTAGGAGCCTGTCTGAGTAATCTGCGTGGCCGCTCCTAGGAGCGCCGGGCGGTGCCTCCCGGCCGTCCCATCCTTAAGGTCACGGACGGCTCACCGGCGGCAGGACGCGCAACAGATAGTTGCGAATGTCGCTCACCTCGTCCGCGCAGACGGCATGGGCCATGGGGTACTGGTGCCATTCGACGCCGAAGCCCAAGGCCGTCAATTGGTCGCGCGACTCGAGCGCCATCCCGATCGGCAGCACCGCATCGCCAAGGCCGTGCGCCATGAATATCGGCGTGCCATCATTGGCCGGCAGGCGCTCCGCGCCGAGGCGGCCCGCCAGGGGGAGATATGCGGATAAGGCCATGACGCCCGCCAGCCGTTCCGGACAGCGCAGCGCGGTATAGAGCGAGACGGCTCCGCCCTGGGAAAAGCCGGCCAGAACGATCCGATCGGCGGGAATGCCCCGCTGCACCTCCCGGGCGATCAGTTGTCGAACGGCCCGGTCGGAATCGCGAAATCCGGCCTCGTCCTCGGCGGACTTTCTATCCAAGCTGATGATGTCGTACCACGCGCGCATGCGCATGCCGCCGTTGAGCGTCACCGGACGCGGCGCGGCGTGCGGAAACACGAAACGCCACGAGCGCTCGCCGCGGCGCACCAGTTCGGGCACGACGGGCACGAAATCATTGCCATCGGCGCCCAGTCCATGCAGCCAAATCACGGCGGCGTCCGGCTTTTCGGCCGTTTCAATTTCGACGGTTTCGAGCGGCATGCGCAGGAGGATACCGCAGCAGGGGCGCTTGTGCCGCACGCCCCGTTGACAGCTTCTGCATTTTTATGCAGACTGCGCGCAAATTTATGCAGGAGCGCCCTTGATCGACTCGACCCCAGCCATGGACCGTGGCGCTTCCAGCGCACCGGCGCGCCGCACCGTGCTCGCGAAAATCATCCGCGAACAAGTGGTCGGCCGGCAGTCGGAGTTGGTTGCCATGCTGCGCAAGCACGGACACGTCGCGACGCAGTCGAGCGTCAGCCGCGACCTGCGCGAGTTGGGGGTGGCCAAATTGGGCGATCGCTACGTCCTGCCCGACCCGCCGGCGGCGCCCAAGAACGATTTCTCGGCCCTGAAACAATTCGTCAGCGCTCGGTTGACGGCGGGCACCAACCTGACCGTGTTGAAAACCACCATAGGCTCGGCCCAAAGCGTGGCCGTGGCCATCGACACCGCCCGATGGCCCGAGGTGGTGGGCACCATTTCCGGCGACGACACCATATTCATCGCTACCGCCGGCGCACGCGAGCAGCGCAAGCTGGCGCTGCGCCTGCGCGCCATTTTCGGACGCTAAACTCCATGACATCGACCACCCACGCGGGCGCCCTGCCCATTCTCCTGGCTTTTTCCGGCGGTCTGGACACCTCGTTCTGTGTGCCCTGGCTCAAGGACACCTATGGCCGTCCGGTAATCACCGTGACCGTCGATACCGGCGGCATCGACGCCGCGGCGGCGCAGAGCCTCGCGGTGCGCTCGGCCGAGCTCGGCGCCGTCGAGCATCATCTCGTCGATGCGCGCGCGGCGTACTTCGATCAGGTCTTGAAATTCCTCATCATGGGAAACATCCGCCGGGGCGGTTTGTATCCGCTGTGCGTCGGCGCCGAACGGGTACTGCAGGCGCAGACCATCGCTCGAATGGCGCTTTCCCTGAAAACCACGATGGTCGCGCACGGCTGCACCGCGGCAGGAAACGACCAAGTCCGCTTCGAAGTCGCGCTGCGCACGCTGGCGCCGGACCTCGAGATCATCGCGCCCGTCCGCGACCGCGCCTTCAAGCGCCCGGAACAGCTCAAATATCTCGAAGACCACAAGCTTCCCATACCGCCGTTCGGCGCCGCCTATTCGGTGAACCGCGGCCTCTGGGGCGTTACCATCGGAGGCAGGGAGACGCTCACCTCGGAGGGCAGTATTCCGGACGACGCCTGGGTGCTGTCGAGAGACGCATTCACGCACCCGCGTACGCCCGAACGGCACCGCATCGGCTTCGCGGAGGGCATCCCCGTGAGCCTCGACGGCATCGAACAATCCGCGGTGTCCATCATCGAACGGCTCGAGGCGCTGGCCGGTCCGTTCGGCATCGGGCGCGGCATTCACTTGGGCGACACCGTGATCGGGACGAAGGGCCGCGTGGCATTCGAGGCGCCGGCGGCGGAAGTGCTGCTGACGGCGCATCGAGAACTGGAAAAACTGGTGTTGACCGGCAAACAGTCGCGCATCAAGGATACCGTCGCGCAGCCCTATGGCGACCTGGTGCATGAGGGCCAACACCTGGATCCCGTGTGCCGCGACATCGAAGCGTTGCTGACATCGTCCCAGTCGCGCGTCACGGGCGAAGTGCACGCGCTTTTCCGGCCCGGTTGCGCCTTCATCGAGGGCGTCGCGTCGCCGTATTCGCTGATGGCGGCGTCCAAGGGAGTGTACGGCGAGGCGGCCGGCGAATGGACGCCCATCGATGCCTTGGGCTACTCGAAAATGCTGGCATTGACCGGGATTTTTCACAAGCGGGCCGGCCAGATCGGCCGAGCGGCCGAGAAGACGGGGACCCAAAAATCATGAGCGGCATGCGCACGGTGGTAGTCGACAAGATCGCCTCGGTCACTCAGGCCTGCGGACTGTCGCACGAGATTCGCATCGCGGCCGAAATTCCGTGCGAGGAAGGCGTGGTCCTCGTGGTCGAAGTCCAGAACAGCAAGTCCACCTATAATACCGTCGAATTGACCAGCGGCCGTATGGCCAAGGTATCGCGCGGCGACATCGTGGTCGGCGCGCTGGGCCACCGCAAAGCGTTGTTCGGCTATTCGGGCCACATCCCGGAATCACTGAAGCCGGGCGACGTGATCCAAATGCTCAACATCGGCGGCGTCCTCGGCATTTGCGATTCCGCGACGCCGGACAAGGGCAAACCGTTCGATTGCAAGGTGCTGGGTACGGTGCTCACCTTCCCCTATCTGGGCGAGCGCATCGGGATTCCGGCCCGAGTGGGTTACAAGCCCTTGGACTACGGCGCCGAACTCAACATGCGCGGCGTGCCCGTGGTAGCGCTCGCGGGCACCTGCATGGAGGCCGGGAAAACGGCGGCGGCCTCCGCCATCATTGCGCGCATGCGCCACCGCGGCCTGGTCGTGGACGCCTTCAAGGCCACCGGCGTGTCCCTGCGCCGCGACATCCTTGCATTCGAGGACTCCGGCGCGCGGCGCACCATGATTTTCACCGACTTGGGTGTGGTCACCACCACGGAGAAATGCGGCCCGGCGCTGACGCGCAGCATGCTGACCGAAATGGCAAGCGGGCAGCCGGACGTGATCGTGTTCGAGTTGGGCGATGGTCTATTGGGCACCTACGGGGTGCAATCCATCCTCCACGACGCCGATATCAAGGCGGCGCTGACCGCGGTGGTCCTGTCCGCGAATGACCCGGTCGCCGCCTGGGGCGGGATCAAGCTGCTGCGCGAGCGCTACGGCATCGAACCCAGCGCCGTGACCGGCCCGGCGACCGACAACCTGGTCGGCGTGGAGATCATCCGCGAGCAGATGAACGTCGAGGCATTCAACGCCATCAGCAATCCCGCCGATCTTGGCGACTTCGTCATTGCCAAGCTCGGAATCAGCAACGTCGGCGATGCTCGCGTGGTCGGCGCATGACCGAGCCGACCCCCGCCATCGTCCTCGGGGGCACCGGCTACGTGGCCGGTGAGTTGCTGCGGCTGCTCGCCGGACACCCGCGCCTCGCAGTCGCGGCCGTCCTATCCGACAGCAAGCCCGGGGCGCCCGTGGCGGAGGCATTTCCGCATCTGCGCGGCGCTTATCCGGAGCTCAGCTTCAGCGGCATCGAGCAAATCGAACTGCTGCTGCGGCGAACCCCCCGATCGGCGCTGTTTTCGGCCGCACCGCACGGTGCCGCGGCGGGCATCATCGATCGCCTCCTCACCGCCGCCGCCGCCGCCGGCGCACACGTGCACTGCGTCGACATCTCCGCGGATTTCCGCTATTCCAGCGCCGCCGCCTATGAATCCGTGTATAAGCACGCGCACGCCGCGCCCGCGCGCATCGGGCAATTTACCTGCGCCGTCCCGGAACATCTGCCCCGATCACCGACACCCCATGTCGCTCATCCTGGATGCTTTGCGACGGCCACCCTGCTGGCCAGCGTCCCGCTGCTCGCGCTCGGTTTGACCGAAGCGCGCATGTTCGTCACCGGCATCACCGGGAGCACCGGCTCCGGCCGCACCCCAAGCGAGGGCACCCATCACCCGCTGCGGCACAGCGACTTGTACACCTACGGCGCACTCAGCCACCGGCACGTCCCCGAGATCACCGCGTGCGCGAAAATCGCCACCGGTGTCGAGGCGGAATTCAACTTCGTCCCACACTCGGGTCCCTTCGCGCGCGGCATTCACGTGACCGTGCAGGCGAGTCTGGTGAGGCCGATCAGCAGTGCGGAGGCCCAGGAAGCGCTGGCCGAGTATTACCAGGGGTGCCGGTTCGTTCGCGTGATCGACACCGCACCGCGGGTCAAGGACGTCGCAACCAGCAATTATTCGCACGTGAGCGCGGTGACCAATGGCACGTCCATCGCAGTCATGGCGGTGCTCGATAATTTGAACAAGGGCGCGGCCGGCGGCGGCGTGCAATGGATGAACCGCCTGCTGGGTTTTGAGGAAAGCCTGGGGCTGCTCGCCCCGGCCCCAGGTTGGACTTGAGGCCGGGCGAGGCAATCCGTGCCGGGGATATGACGACCATGACTTATTCGACGAGCGGCGCATTGAAAAGCCACCTCGCTCAGGTTTTCGCGCAATACCCGATCGAAGTGGCGCACGGCGAGGGCGTGTGGCTGCATGCACGCGACGGCCGCAAGATATTGGATTTCTACGGCGGCCATGCGGTGGCGGGACTGGGATACGGCCACCCTCGCTGGTTGGCCGCGCTCGAACGTCAGGCCCGGCAGATGGCGTTTCAGACCAACGCGCTGCCCATCGCTGTTCGCGAGCGTGCCGCGGGCCGTTTGACGAAATTCGTGGGTCTCGGTCTCGACACCGTGTTCTGGATCAACAGCGGCGCCGAGGCCAACGAGAATGCGCTCAAGCTGGCGTTCAAGATCACCGGGCGCACCAAAGCCGTGGCGCTGGAACAGGGGTGGCATGGGCGCACCGCCGCCGCCGGGGCGGTGACCTGGGGTGCGCGCGAAGCCTGGTACGGCTTTCCGCGCACGCCATTCGAGGTGAGCTTCACGCCGCGCGACGATCCGGCCGCGGTGGGCAGGTTCGTCGATGCCGGCACCGCTGCCGTCATCGTCGAGCCCGTGCAGGGCGTCGGCGGCGCCTTCGATGTCGGAAAGCCCATGCTGCAAGCCCTGCGCCAGCGCTGCGACGAGGTGGGCGCGCTGTTGATCTTCGACGAGGTGCAATGCGGCATGGGGCGGACGGGCGCCCCGTTCGCGGCGAATTATTACGGCGTGACGCCCGACATGATCACCGCCGCCAAAGCCCTGGGTAACGGCTTCCCGGTATCGGCATTGCTGCTGTCGGGACGCGTCGCGAGCCGGATCAAGTATGACGACATGGGCACGACGTTCGGCGGCGGACCCATGGCTTGCGCAGTGGCGGAGGCCGTGATCGACACCATCGAGTCCGAATCGCTGTTGGCGAACGTGCGGCAAGTGTCGACGTACATTCGTGCGAACTGCATCACCGGTCCGGTCATCGCTACGCAGGGTGCGGGGTTTCTCCTGGGATTGCGGACTTCCCGGCCGGCGAAGGAAGTGCACACCGCCCTCCTCGAGAAGAACATCCTCACGGGCACCAGCGGCGACCCGAACGTGCTGCGCCTATTGCCGGCTTACATCCTGAACGAAGGGCACGTCGATCAGCTGTGCGACGCCCTGGCGAGGATTCCCGCATGAAGCGTTTTTTGGATCTCGCCGATTTCAGCCGGGAACAGGTTCAGGACCTGCTCGCGCTGGCGCAATCCCTGCAGGACGCGCCGCAGCCCCGCGCGCTGGCCGGCAAGATCCTGGGGTTGGTGTTCTTGAATCCCTCCTTGCGCACCTTGTCCTCGTTCCAGGCAGGCATGGCGCGGCTCGGCGGCAACTCCTTCGTCATAACTCCCGGGCAGGGTACCTGGCAGCTCGAGACCCGGATGAACGTGGTCATGAACGGCGCAGCCGCCGAACACATCCGTGAAGGCATTCCCGTGCTGGCGTCGTATTGCGATGTGCTCGGCGTGCGTGCGTTCGCCGAGGGCAAAAACCTGCGCAGCGACCTCGACGAGAGCCTGTTCCGCACGATCGACGAGCTGTGCGACAAGCCGCTCATCAATCTGGAATCGGCAATGAATCATCCCTGCCAGGCGCTCGCCGATTGGCGCACGCTGGATGAGCTGCGGATTCCGGCGCGCGCGAAGTTCGTATTGAGCTGGGTCTACCACCCCAAGGCGCTGCCGTTGGCGGTGCCCGCCGCCACGCTGCACATGGCCGCCATGCGCGGCATGGACGTCGTGGTGGCCCGGCCCGAAGGCTACGCGCTGCCGGCGGAGCTCATGGACAAGGCGCGCCGGGCTGCCGCCGATGCAGGCGGCTCCGTCGCCGAAACCGACGACCGCGCCGCCGCCCTGCAAGGCGCCAGCGTGATCTACGCCAAGGAGTGGGGCTCCACTCTCCATTACGGCGACACCGAGGCCGATTCGCGCTTGCGCGCCGGGCGCTCGGATTGGCGCGTCAGCGAGAGCTGGTTCGCGCGGACGGCGCGGGATGCCAAATTGATGCATTGTTTGCCCGTGCGGCGCAATGTCGCGGTCGACGATGCAGTCCTGGACGGACCCCGCGCGGCAGTCAAGCGCGAGGCATTCAATCGTTTGGCGGTGCAGATGGCCGTTCTGCACCGCATGTTGGCCTGACCGCATTTGTTTCGGAGTATGCCATGATCATGAGTCGACCCGACCCTTCCGTAGCCGTGTTGGCGCTCATGAGCGCCGCACCGTACATACGCATGTACAAGAACAAGGTGTTCGTCATCAAGGCCGGCGGCGCGGTCTTCAACGACGCGGCGTCCACCCGTGCGCTCATCGAACAAGTCGCAATCCTGCACCAGGTCGGAATCAAGACCGTGCTCGTGCATGGCGGCGGTCCGCAGCTCGACAGCGTGCAAGCTACGCTGGGACTCGAGACCCGGATGGTGAACGGCCGCCGCGTCACGGATCAGAATTCCATCGACGTGACCTCGATGGTGTTGAACGGCCTCATCAACACGCGGATCCTGGCGATCTGCCGGGAACTCGGCATCGAGGCCATCGGTCTATCCGGCGTCGATGCCGGGCTCATCCGCGCCCACAAACGCGCCCCGGTCCCCATCTGCGAAGGGTCCAGCGAGACGGTCGATTACGGCTTCGTCGGCGACATCGACTCGGTCAACGTGGGCGTGCTCGAAAAATTGTTGGAGGACGGTTTGATGCCGGTAGTCAGCCCGCTGTCCGCGGACGCCAGTGGCACGTTGCTCAACATCAACGCCGATACCGTGGCCGCCGCCATCGGCGGCGCGCTCGCAGCCGAGAAACTGGTGCTGTGCACCGGCGCCCCGGGCATTCTCGAACGGGTTCAGGATCCGAGCACGGTCATCTCCTACACGGACATCAAGGGGCTGCAACGGCTGCGCGAAGCGGGCCATCTGAAGGACGGAATGCTGCCCAAAGCCGCCGCCATCGAAAATGCGATCCGTGCCGGAGTACGGCGGGTTCACGTGATCACGTACAAGAGTTCGGACAGCCTGCTTGCGGAGATTTTCACCAACGAGGGCACCGGGACATTGGTGGTGGCGGACCTCAAGGCCCTGAGCCCCGCCGAACAGCAGGGTGCGGCCAAGACGTGAACACCCGTTGCCCGGCGCGCGAAAACCACGGGGCGATTGCCGCATGACTCGACTTTGGGACAAGGGAACGCCGCTCGACGCGCGAGTGCTCGCCTATACGGCCGGCGACGATCACGAGTTGGATAATCGATTGGTCGCATACGATGTCCGGGCCTCGATCGCGCATGCGGAGATGCTCGGCGAACGCGGATTGCTGTCGGCGCCGGATCTCGCGGCGATCCGCGATGCTCTCGCCGCCATCGGCGAGGAGCATGCGGCCGGCAGATGGCGCATCACCCTCGAGCACGAGGACTGCCAAACCGCGATCGAGAATCTGCTGACCGCGCGCGTCGGCGCCGCCGGCGGACGTCTGCACGCTGGCCGTTCGCGCAACGACCAGGTGCTCGCGGCATTGCGGCTCTACCTGCGCGACGCGGCGCAGGCGCTGCACGGCGGTGCCATTGCGGTGGCGGAGGCGCTCGGCGCCTTGGCCGTTCGCGACGGCGCGATCGTGCTTCCCGGGTACACCCACATGCAGCAGGCGATGCCGAGCACGGTCGCGCTGTGGGCGCTCGGCTTTGCCGCCGAAATTCGCGACGACGCGGAAGGCTTGCAGCACGCGCAGCGGCGGATCGGCAAGAATCCCCTCGGGTCCGCCGCCGGCTACGGCACGCCCAATCTCGATGTCAGCCGCGAAGCCACACGCCGGCGTCTCGCCTTTACGGTGACCCAGGAGCCGGTGACCGCGGTTCAATTATCGCGCGGCAAGGCGGAGGCGCATTTGCTGTTCGAAATCACGCTGCTCACGCAGGATATGGGGCGCCTCGCGGCCGACTTGCTGCTCTTTTACACGCAAGAGTACGGCTTCGTCAGTCTGCCGGAGGGGTTCACCACGGGCTCCTCGATCATGCCCCAGAAGCGTAATCCCGACGTGTTCGAGTTGATGCGCGGACGCAGCGCCGTGGCGCAGGCGGCGCTCAACGAAGTGCTCAACCTCACGCAGAAACTGACGTCGGGCTATCACCGGGATTTGCAGCTCATCAAGCCGCCGCTGTTCCGCGGGATCGACTCGTGCCTACAGACTCTCGACATTCTTCCAAGCGCCCTGGCCGGAGTGCGCTTCATTCCCGAGAAGATCCGATTGGATCCGGGCATCCACGCCGCAGCCGCCGCGAATGCGTTGGTTACCAAGGAAAACTTACCGTTTCGCGCAGCCTATCGGCGGGTGGCAGCGAAGCTCAAGGACCCCAAATGAGTATCTGGCGCAGTCCGCAGACGCTCGATGCGCTGAATTCGGCGGTTGGCGCGACGCTGATCCGCCATGTCGGCATCGTATTCACCGAACTCGGCGCCGACTTCATCCGCGGCACCATGCCGGTGGACGAACGCACCTGGCAGCCCGCCGGGTTGCTGCACGGCGGCGCGTCGGTGGTCCTGGCCGAAACGCTGGGCAGCATGGGTGGGAATATGTGCGTCGACGCGTCCCTTTACATGTGCGTGGGCCAGGAAATCAACGCCAACCACGTCCGTTCGGCGCGCCATGGGCAAGTGACGGGTACCGCCCGTCCGGTGCACCTGGGCGGCCGCACGCAGGTCTGGACCATCGATATCGTGAATGACGCCAACGATCTGGTATGCGCGTCGCGTATGACGCTGGCGGTGGTCAAGCGGGGCGCGTTCCGTGCTTGAAAAGCGGTGCTAGCATTTGCAACATCGACTGGCGTATCGTGCGCGCCATGAAACACAACATTTACGCCTATCTCCGCGCCTTGGGCATGTATGCCCTGCTGGCTGTCGCGCCCCTCGCCGGCGCACAAACCCCGGCGCCGACCGCGCCGACCGCGCCGACCGCATCGGCGGCACCGGAAGCGCCCGTCGACAATTCGCCCGAGCACATCAGCTATCTGTTCGGGCTGACCTTCGGCGAACAGCTGCACTCGGTGGGTATCTCTTCGCAGGTCGACCAGGCCGCGATCGCTCGCGGCATCCAGGACGGGTTGCAGGGCAAGAAGTCGGTCCGCGCCGATCAGCAGCAAATCCAGGGTTTCGTGCGCACGGTGATGGCTGAGACGCTGACGCACAACAAGCAGGCGGCGAAGGATTTTCTCGAGAAAAACGG
>JBEKYO010000084.1:0-41958 GCA_049510875.1 Steroidobacteraceae bacterium | reverse complement strand
GTGATTCTTCAGAGACGTGTACTGCTCCAGCGTTTCGACACCTTCCGCCACGACTCGCATGCGCAGGCTCTTGCCCATGTTGACCACCGCGCTCACGATGCTGGCATCGTCGGTGTCCGTGGTCAGATGCCGGATGAAGGAATGATCGATTTTCAGCGTGTCGATCGGAAAACGCCTCAGGTAGCTCAAACTCGAGTACCCCGTGCCGAAGTCGTCGAGTGCGAGTCGAACCCCCAGGTCCTTGAGCTCCTGCAGCACCCGCCCCGTGGAACCGGCATCCTGCATGAGAAAGGTCTCCGTCACCTCGAGCTCGAGGTAGTGGGCGGAAAGTCCGGTCTCGGCCAATATCGAACAAACGTCCGCGACGAAATGCTTGGCGCGCAATTCCACCGTGGAGACGTTGACGGCGACGTTCATCGGAGCCAATCCCGCGAGCTGCCACGCCCTGGCTTGCCGGCAAGCCTCGCGCAACACCCACTTGCCGATGGGCACGATCAAGCCGCTTTCCTCCGCGATGGAGATGAACTGTGAAGGCCGGGTCAGCCGGCGGGTGGGGTGGCGCCAGCGGATCAGCGCTTCGACGCCGGTCATCGCGCCGCTTTGCAGATTCACCTTGGGCTGGTAGTGGAGCAGGAATTCGTTGCGCTCGAGCGCATGGCGCAGGTCGCTCTCGAGGTGCTCTCGTTCCAGCGCATGCACGTTCATCTCGGCAGTGAAGAATTGATAATCGTTCCGGCCGCACTCCTTCGCCCGGTACATGGCCGTGTCGCTGTTCTTGACCAGGCTTTCGACGCTCATCCCGTCCATCGGATACGTGGCGATGCCAATGCTCGCCGTGATGTGAATCTCCTCATCGTCGATGCGATGCACTGCGCTCAACGCCGCGAGCATTTTTTCCGCCGCCACCGACGCATCGGCCGCATGCGTCACCTCGCACAGCAGGATGACGAACTCATCGCCACCCTGCCGGCTCACGGTATCGATGCCGCGCACGCAGGCGAGCGCCCGGTTCGCCACCGATTGGAGCAGCCGATCGCCGATGGCGTGGCCGCGGGAGTCGTTGACGTGCTTGAATCGATCGATGTCGAGGTACAGGACCGCCAGCTTCGTTTTGTGCCGTTCGGCCATCGCTATCGCCTGGGTGAGCCGATCGTTGAATAGGATGCGGTTGGGCAGGTCCGTGAGGCTGTCGTGCTGCGCGAGATACGCCATGCGCATCGACAGCGCGCGCGCAGTACTCACGTCGTGAAATACCATCACGGCCCCCGTGACCGCGCCCCGGCGGTCGTGGATCGGCGCGGCGGAATCCTCGATCGCAAATTCAAATCCGTCGCGCCTCACCAGCAGGCAGTTGGGGGTAAGACCGACGGTTTTATTTTCACGCATGGCGAGCGCCATCGGGTTCGGTACCGGCACCCGCGTGTCGGCGTCGATGATGTTGAACACCTCGGCCACCGGCCGGCCGCTCGCTTCCGTCCGCGACCATCCTGTCAAGGTCTCCGCCACGCTGTTCAGATAGGTCACCACCGACAGTTCGTCGATGGACATCACCGCATCGCCGATGGAATTGAGGGTGACTTCCGCGCGTTCCTTTTCGACGAACAGCGCGTCCGCGATGGCGGTGCGGTCGATCATATTGCGCAGCGCCTTCGGCAGCAGATAATCGTCGAGCCGCCCCTTGAACAGATAGTCCTGGGCGCCGCGCTTCACCGCCGATTTGGCGATGTCCTCGTTCACGGGATCGATGAGAATGAGCATGGGGATTTGCGGCGCCGCGCCGAACAGACGGTCGAACGTCTCGATGCCTTCGCTGTCGGCGAGGAACAAGTCGACCAGCACGGCGGCAATCCCGCTCGACACGTTGTCGCGTTGACTGCCGAGCCTGCGAAGCCGCTCCAGCCCAAGGGCTTCGGTGCGCACCCACTCGACACGGAAGGGGTCGTCCGTCGCGTGGATCAAGGCCTCCTGCACGAGCGTGGCTTCGCGTGGAGCGTCCTGGATGAGCAATATATTTCTTGGCACTACTCCTCCGCAGCGGTCCACCGTCGAAGCGCGCAGTGAAGCAGATTCGCAGCCGCTTTACTGTGCGCTGGCGTACCGACTGAATGCTGCGATCCAGCGCAAAATCGCCGCTGGATCACCCTGATGTAAGCCGCTTCCCGATGCCCGATCAACAGACTCACACTCGAGACCGCAAGCCTTTGCGACCGATGTTCGCGCTTTGATGGCGCTGGCTCCTCTACTGCGCCGCGCCCTCGGGCGACGACCGGCGGCATCGCCGTGGGATACCGAGGAGCCGATCCGCGCGGAGCTCTTCAGCGTCGAACGCCTGGAACAGCATGCCGGCAGCCTCGCGGCCGCGCAGCGCGTGAGCGCCGATCGGATCGCCGGCGGCTCGCTCGCGGGACGGCTGCGAAACAATGAATCCCTCCTGCTTGCCGCGTACCGGTCGATTGCCGCGGCGGTTGCCGAGAGCCGTCCGATCACCCCGGCGGCCGAGTGGCTGCTGGATAATTATCACTTGGTGGAAGAACAGATCCGCGAGATTCGCGAGGATCTGCCGCCAAGCTTCTACCGCTTGCTGCCGAAGCTCGAGGGAGAGCCGTTTCGCGGCTACCCCCGCGTGTTCGGCGTGGCATGGGCGTTTGTCGCGCATACGGACAGCCGGTTCGATCCGGAGGCACTGCGTCGATTCGTGCGCTCGTATCAGCAGGTCCAACCTCTCACGATCGGGGAACTGTGGGCGGTCGCGATCACGCTGCGCATCGTGCTGGTCGAGAATCTGCGCCGCGCCGCCGCGGCCATCGTCGCCAAGGCGCCCGCGGAGCCTGATGCACTGATGCGCCGCGCCACGGGCGGCGCCGCATTCTCGCCCGCCTTCGCGGTGCAGCTGGTGCAGCGCCTGCGCGATCAAGATCCGAAGGTGACCCCGGCCATGCTCTGGCTGGAGCAATGCCTCGCCGCCGAGGGCACCACCTCCGATCAAGCCGTCCGCGATGAGCATCAGAAGCAAGGCGCTTCCAACGTCACGGTGCGCAATATCATCACCAGCATGCGCTTGCTGTCGGATTTGGATTGGGCGGAGTTCTTCGAAAGCGTGAGTTTGATCGACGAGGCGCTGCGTGCCGGCAGCGACTTCGGGGCCATGGATTTCCCCACGCGCAATCTTTACCGCGCGGCCATCGAGAGCCTTGCGCGCGGCTCGGGGCGCACTGAACTCGCCGTCGCGCAAGCCGCCCTGACCGCAGCCGCCGCCGCAGCTGCCGGTCATGCGGCCGATCCGGGCTTTTACTTGATCGCGGAGGGTCGGCGCGCATTCGAAGACACGCTCGGTTTTCGGGCGACCCCGTGGAGTTGGCCGCGACGGTTCGCGCTGCGCAAGGGGGTCAGCGGCTACATGATGGTCATCGGGCTGCTCGGTCTCGCGGTGCTATGTTGGCCGCTGCTCCTGCTCGCGAGCCGCGGGGTCCGCCCCCTGCCCCTGCTGCTGCTCGCGCTGGTGGGCTGCATCCCGGCCCTGGACGCCGCGATCGCGCTGGTCAACCGTGCGGTCGCCAGAAGCTTCGGCGCCACGATACTGCCGGCCATGGCATTGCGCGAAGGGATTCCGCCGCATCTGCGCACCCTGGTGGTGGTGCCGGCGCTGTTCACCACGCGTGCCGCGGTCGATCTCCACGTTGAGCGCTTGGAGGTCCACTACCTCGCCTCGCCCGACGGTGAACTGTGTTTTGCCCTGCTGTCCGATTGGGCGGATGCACCCTCCGAAACCATGGCGTCCGATGAGGCGCTGCTCGGCGCCGCGGCAGAGGGCATCGCGCAACTGAATCGACGCTATGGATCGGCGCGGCGCCCCATGCCATTCCTGCTGCTGCACCGGCGCCGGGTTTGGAGCGAGGGACAGCGGCAGTGGATGGGCTGGGAGCGCAAGCGCGGCAAGCTTCATGAGGTCAACAAGCTGCTGCGGGGAGCCGCCGACACCACTTTCATCGGGGTGGGCGGCGAACCCCCGGTCGTGCCGGCCGACGTCCGCTTCGTGATCACGCTCGACTCGGACACTCGCTTGCCGCGCGAGTGCGCGCGCCGGCTGGTGGGCAAGATGGCCCATCCGCTCAACCGGCCGCAGTGCGAAGCGGCATCCGGCCAGGTGCTGCGCGGTTATGCCGTGTTGCAGCCGCGCGTGGCGCCCTCCCTGCCGATCGGCCGCGAGGGGTCGCGGTTTCAGCGCATCTTCTCCAGCGCCAGCGGCATTGACCCGTATTCCGCCGCCGCGTCGGATGTTTACCAGGATCTGTTCGGCGAAGGGTCCTACGCCGGCAAGGGCATCTATGACATCGACGCCTTCGAGGCCGCGCTGGGCGGGCGCGTGCTGGACGACTCGATGCTGAGCCATGATCTGTTCGAGGGGATCTTCGCGCGTGCGGGGCTCGCGTCCGATATCCAGGTCGTGGAGGAATTCCCGGCGAGGTACGACGTTGCCGCGGCACGCCAACATCGCTGGGCGCGCGGGGATTGGCAGCTGCTGCCCTGGATGCTCGGCCGCAAAGACGCAGCCGCCGGCGCTCGTGGCGGCCGACGGGTACCGCTGATCGGCCTGTGGAAGATGCTCGATAATCTGCGGCGTACGCTGTCCGCGCCGGCCGGCCTTGCCGCCTTGCTGCTGGGATGGACGCTGCCGCGGCCTGCGGCGCTGCTCTGGACCGTGTTTGTCATTGTCACCATCGCGCTGCCGGCGTTGATCCCGATGATTGCCGCCGTGATTCCGGCCCGCAAGGGCATCAGCCTGCGCAGCCATCTCTATGCCCTGCGCAGCGACGCGGGACTCGCCGCGACGCAGGCGGCGTTTCTCATCACGTTTTTGGCGCATCAGGCCTGGCTGATGGCCGACGCGGTGACGCGGACGCTATTCCGGCTGTTCGTGAGCCGGCGCAATCTCCTGCAATGGGTCACGGCCGCGGAGACCCGCCTGCGCTCGCGCCTGGATCTGGCCGGCTCGTATCGGCGCATGAGCGGCGGCGTGCTGCTCGCCTGCGCGGCCGTCGGGGTGGTCGTTCATTGGCAGGCCGGCGCTGCGTGGGTGGCGGCCCCGGTCATCCTGTTGTGGCTCGCCTCTCCGGCGCTCGCGGTATGGATCAGCGTCTCGCCGCTGGTCGCGGGCCGGGTGCCGGTCAGCACCGCTGACGCGCTCGCCCTGAGGCGGGTCGCACGTCAAACGTGGCGCTACTTCGAGACGTTCGTGACCGTCGACGATCATATGCTGCCGCCCGACAATTTTCAGCAGGACCCGCTTCCGGTCGTCGCCCATCGCACCTCCCCCACCAATATGGGGCTCTATCTGCTGGCAGCGGTCAGCGCCCGCGATTTTGGCTGGGCGGGTATCGCCGAGACCGTCGAGCGCCTGGAAGCGACGCTCGCGACGATGCACGAACTCCAGCGCTTTCGCGGCCACTTCTACAACTGGTATGACACCCGCGATCGCCGTCCCCTCGAGCCGCGCTACGTATCGTCGGTGGACAGCGGGAACCTGGCGGCGCACCTGCTGACCTTGGCCAATGCGTGCCGCGAATGGACTGACCAGCCCGCGCCGCTGGCCACGGCGCTGGCCGGGATCGAAGACGCGGCGGCGCTCGCGCGCGAGGCCCTCGATCAGCTTCCCGACGATCGGCGCACGCAGATCATCCTCAGACATCAGCTGGTCGGCGCATTGGATGCGTTCACGTCGGCGCTGTCGGCGAGCGGCCCGTCGCACCTGGAGTCGTGTGCCGCGACCCTGGTGGACATCGCCCGTACGCTGGTCGAGGAATTGGGCGGCGACGCGGGTGCGGACTTGCTGTTCTGGGTGCAGGCGGCGCAGCGATCGCTGCGCAGCTGGCAGCGTGACGCGGACTTGTCGCCGGAGGACCGGCGCGCATTACAGCGGCGGATGCTCGCCATCGAAGCGGCCTCGCGCTCGCTGGCCGAGGCCATGGAGTTTGCCTTTCTGCTCGATCCGGAGCGGCGCCTGCTGTCGATCGGCTACCGCGCCGATGACGGCAGCCTCGACCCCAACTGCTACGACCTGCTGGCCTCCGAGGCGCGCCTGGCGAGCTTCGTTGCCATCGCCAAGGACGACGTGCCGGCGAAGCATTGGTTTCGGCTCGGCCGCGCGGTGACTCCGATCGGACACGGCGCCGCGCTCATCTCCTGGTCGGGCTCGATGTTCGAATATCTGATGCCCTCGCTGGTGCTGCGCGCGCCGGCCGGCAGCCTGCTCGATCAGACCAACCGGTTGATCGTCGGCCGGCAGATCAGCTTCGGCGCGGAACTCGGCATACCGTGGGGCATGTCCGAGTCGGCCTACAACGCGCGGGACCTGGAGCTGACCTATCAATATTCCAATTTCGGCGTCCCGGGTCTCGGGCTGAAACGGGGCCTGAGCCAAAGCACCGTGATCGCGCCCTATGCGACCGCGCTCGCGGCGATGGTGGATCCGGCGGCGGCGGCGCTGAATTTTGCGCATCTGCAGGCGATCGGGGCGAGAGGGCGCTACGGTTTCTACGAAGCTCTCGACTTCACGCGCAATCGCGTCCCCGAAGGGTCGACCTTCGCGCTGATCCAGGCATTCATGGCTCATCATCAAGGCATGACGCTGGTGGCGATCGCCAACGTGCTGTTCGACGGCAACATGCGCGACCGCTTCCATACGGAACCGATGATTCAGGCCACCGAGCTCTTGTTGCAGGAGCGCACGCCGCGCGATGTGTCGGTGACGCACCCGCGCGCCGAGGAAGTGACCACGGCGTCGCGTATCGACGGCGCGAAAGGCCCCGACGTGCGGCGCTTGCACACGCCGCACGCTGCCGTTCCGCAGGTTCACTTGTTGTCGAACGGACACTATGCGGTGATGCTCACCGCCGCCGGCTCGGGTTACAGCCGCTGGGGAGACCTCGCGGTCACCCGCTGGCGCGAGGACGCCACGCGCGACGATCTGGGCAGTTATTTTTTTCTGCGCGATGTCGACAGCGGCCTCGTGTGGTCCGCCGGCTACCAGCCCTGCGGTGCCGAGCCCGATCGCTACGACGTCACCTTCATGGAAGAACGCGCGGAGTTCATGCGCGTCGACGGCGCGATGACCACGGTACTCGAAGTGCTGGTCTCGCCCGAGGACGACGCGGAGGTGCGCCGCGTGTCGATCACCAACTCCGGCAATCGGGACCGCGACATCGACATCACCTCGTATGCGGAGCTCGCGCTGGCCACGCCGGCGGCCGACGCCGCGCATCCGGCGTTCTCGAAATTGTTCGTGCAAACCGAGTATGCCGCCAAAGTGGGAGCGCTGCTCGCAACGCGCCGGCGCCGGACGGCCGCCGAATCGGAAGTCTGGGCGGCCCACCATGCCGTGGTGGAGGGCGAGGCCCTGCGCTCGCCCGAATTTGAGACCGACCGGGCACGATTTCTCGGCCGTGGCCGGGAGCTGCGCGAAGCGATCTCCGCGTGCGATGGCCGCCCGCTATCGAATACGGTCGGCACGGTCCTGGATCCGGTGTTCGCGCTGCGCCACCGGCTGCGGGTCCCCGCGGGCGGGACCGTGCGCGTGGGCTATTGGACCGGTGTATCCGCCACCCGCCAGGGCGTGTTGGATCTGCTCGACAAGCACCACGAGGCCAACGCGTTTGTCCGGGCCGGCACGCTCGCCTGGACCCAGGCGCAGGTGCAGCTGCGTCATCTCGGCATCGATGCGGCCGAGGCCGGTCTGTTCCAGCGCCTCGCAAGCCACGTGGTGATGGCGAACGCATCGATGCGCTCCTCATCGGACGCCATCCGCCGCGGGGGCGGGCCGCCCCCGGGCCTGTGGGCGCACGGAATTTCCGGAGATCTGCCGATCGTGCTGCTGCGCATCGATGACGTCGAGGAAATCGAGATCGCGCGGCAACTGCTGCGGGCCCATGAATACTGGTGCATGAAGCTGCTCGCGGTCGATTTGGTCATTCTGAACGAGCGCGCCCACTCGTATGTTCAGGAGCTGCAGAACGCCCTGGACACGCAGGTGCGCATGAGCCAATCGCGCCCCAAACTCGCGGCCGACAGCACGCGCGGCTCGGTATTCGTGCTGCGGATGGACTTGATCTCCGAGCAATCCCGGGGCTTGCTGTCGTCCGTGGCTCGGGTCGTCCTGTCGGGACAGCGCGGCAGTCTGGCCGATCAGCTCGACCGGCATCGCGAGCCGGTGATGGCGCGTCCGTATTTCGCCCCCAAAACGACGCGCTCGGCATTCTCGTCCGTGGTCAACGCTGCGCCAGATCTCGAATACTTCAACGGCCTTGGGGGATTTGCCGGCGATGGCCGGGAATATGTGACGATCCTGGGACCGGGGCAGTCGACTCCGGCGCCATGGATCAACGTCATCGCCAATCCGCGCTTTGGCTTCCAGGTGTCCACGGAAGGCAGCGGCTACACATGGTCGAGGAATAGCCGCGAAAATCAGCTGACGCCTTGGTCGAATGACCCGGTCTCCGACCGTCCGGGGGAAGCGCTGTATCTGTGCGACCACGAGACTGGTAAGGTCTGGGGACCGACCGCGCAGCCCATTCGGGATGCACGCTCGTCCTATCAGGCGCGGCACGGCCAGGGATACAGCCGCTTCGAGCACTCGGCGCACGGCGTCGAGTCGGATTTGCTGCAGTACGTGCCGCTCGGCGATCCGGTCAAGATTTCCCGGCTGACGCTTCGCAACCTGTCGGGCCACGCACGGCGGCTGTCCGTCACGGCCTATGCCGAATGGGTGCTGGGTCAATCCAGGGCCGCCTCGGCGCCCTTCATCATCACGGCAGTCGACCCGGCGACCGGCGCGCTGTTCGCAAGCAATCCCTGGAGCGCGGCCTCGGGAGGCCACGTCGCCTTTGCAGACTTGTCCGGCACGCAAACCTCGTGGACCTGCGACCGGCGCGAGTTTTTGGGCAGGCACGGCACACTGGAGCACCCGGCGGCGCTTGCATCCTTGGGGCCGCTGTCCAAACGGGTGGGTGCGGGCCTCGATCCCTGCTGTGCCTTGCAAATCTGCGTGACCATCGAAGCGAGCCAAACGCTGGAAGTCGTATGGTTGCTGGGCGAGGCAGCGGACGCGGAACAGGCCCGAACCCTGCTCGCGCGCTATCGGGCCGCCGATCTCGATGCGGTTCTGCGGGCGGTGCATGCCCATTGGGACGGCGTGTTGGGCGCCGTTCAGGTCAAGACGCCGGACCGGTCCCTGGACATCATGCTGAACCGCTGGCTGCTGTATCAAACTCTCGTCTGCCGCATCTGGGCTCGCTCCGCCTTTTATCAGGCGAGCGGTGCCTACGGTTTTCGCGACCAGCTGCAAGATTCGATGGCGCTCATGGTGTCCAAGCCCGGACTCGCCCGCGAACATCTCTTGCGTGCCGCGGGACGCCAGTTCTCCCAGGGGGACGTGCAACATTGGTGGCTGCCGCCGCTGGGTCAAGGCGTGCGGACGCGAATCAGCGATGACCGGGTATGGCTGGCGTATGTCGCCGCTCACTACGTAGAGGTGAGCGGAGACGGCGCGGTGCTCGACGAGGACGTGCCCTTCATCGAGGGTCAGGCGCTGCGCGCCGACGAGCATGACGCGTATTTCCAGCCGATCACCTCCGACGAGACCGCGAATCTCTTTGAGCATTGCGCGCGCGCGCTCGATCAGAGCCTTGCCGTCGGCGCGCACGGCCTGCCTTTGATGGGCACCGGCGACTGGAATGACGGCATGAATTGCGTCGGTGAACAGGGCAAGGGCGAGAGCATCTGGCTGGGCTGGTTCCTGCATGCGACGCTGCTGGAATTTGCACCCTTCGCGGCAATGCGCGGCGAGCCTGAACGGGCGGCGCGGTGGCTGAGCCACGCGGCGGCGTTGCGGATCGCGTTGGAAGACTCCGGCTGGGACGGCGACTGGTACCGGCGGGCCTATTTCGATGACGGCACGCCCCTGGGCTCGGCGGGTCAGGCCGAATGCCGCATCGATGCGATTGCCCAGTCCTGGGCGGTGATCTCCGCGGCCGCGGAGCCGGCACGGGCCGCGCGTGCCATGTCGGCGGTCACGGCGCAACTCATTCGCCGCGACGCCGGTCTCGCCCTGCTGTTCACTCCGCCCTTTGACCGGACCGCGCTCAATCCCGGTTACATCAAGGGCTACCCTCCCGGCATCCGCGAGAACGGCGGCCAATACACGCATGCCGCGCTGTGGTCGGTGATGGCCTACGCCCGGCTCGGGCTCGGGACGCAGGCCGCGGAGCTGCTCGCACTGCTGAATCCCATCAATCGCGCCGCCACGCGCGCGGACGTGCTGCGCTATAAAGTCGAGCCCTACGTCGTCGCCGCGGATGTTTATTCCGTGCCCCCGCACGTCGGGCGCGGCGGTTGGACCTGGTACACGGGCTCCGCCGGCTGGATGTACCGCGCCGGCCTCGAATCGCTGCTGGGTTTTCGGTTGGAAGGAGCGACGCTTGTGCTGGCGCCGTGCCTGCCGGAGCACTGGCCCAAGGCCGAGATCCTCTTCAGGCACCGCGCTTCGCGCTACGAAATCCTGATCGAGAACCCGCAAGGCGTCTGCCGCGGGATTGTTCTGGCGGAGCTGGACGGCGTTCGTTTGGCCTGCGGCTCGGTCACCATTCCTCTGGTCGACGACGGCGGCATTCACCGCGTTCGGTTGCTGCTCGGGCGGCCCGAATAGCCGGCTCCTGCGGCTATAATGAAACACCCACGGCCGCAAATGGCTGCGCTCGGCGGGTCTTCGCGGCCAGCGGCTGCTCCCGCCTTTTGGGGGTCGGTGCCTAGTGAGCAATGCTTTCAGTTCGCCCTTGACCCTGAGTTTGCTGCTGCTCGCTGCATGGGGTGTGATTGGCTTTGCGGGACTGGTGCGGCCGTCGAGTGTTGCTTTCGCGGGGCGGACGCTGTTTCCGTTGGGCGCCATCGTCGGCGCCGCGCTGGCCGTGGTGGCGCTGACGAGCCTCGATCACCCCGCTGAACGGCTCATTTTGCCCGTGGGGCTGCCGGACTTGCCCGTTCATCTGCGCCTCGACGCACTCTCCGGCGTGTTTTTGGTGCTGCTCGGCGCCGCCTCCGCGGGAATCTCGATTTTTGCGGCAGGCTACTTCCGGCAAGGTGAAGGCACGGCGCCGGGACTCCTCTGCCTGCAATACCACTTGTTTCTCGCCAGCATGGGCTTCGTGCTGCTCGCCGATGACGCCTATGCATTCATGCTGGCGTGGGAGACCATGGCCCTGTCGTCTTACTTTTTGGTCACCACGCAACATCGCATTCCCGAGATTCGCCAGGCGGGCTTTCTCTACCTGCTAATGGCCCATCTCGGCGCACTCGCCATCCTGTTGAGCTTTGGCGTTCTCCAGGGCGGCAGCTGGCATTTCACCTTCGACGCCATGCGCGCCGCGCATCTCGCTCCCGAGTGGGCGTGCGCCGCCTTCGGTCTCGCGCTGATCGGCTTTGGCGCGAAGGCGGGTCTGGTGCCGCTGCACGTTTGGTTGCCGGAAGCGCATCCTGCCGCGCCCTCTCCCGTGTCCGCGCTGATGAGTGGCGTCATGCTCAAGACGGCGCTCTACGGAATGATCCGCGTGAGCTTCGACCTTTTGGGCCAGCCGACCTGGTGGTGGGGCCTGATCCCGCTCACGCTCGGGCTCTTCAGCGCGCTGTACGGAGTCGTGTTCGCCGCCGCGCAGACCGACATGAAGCGGCTGCTTGCCTATTCCTCCATCGAGAACATCGGCATTCTGTTCACCGGCCTGGGACTCGCGATCGTATTCGCGGGCGTCGGCATGCGCGCCGCGGCCGCGCTCACGTTGATCGCCGTCATGTATCACGCGATGAATCATGCGTTCATGAAGAGCCTGTTGTTTCTGGGCACCGGAGCGGTATTGCACGCCACCCGTGAACGCAACCTCGGCCACCTGGGCGGCCTCATCCACCGCATGCCCTGGGTTGCATGGCTGACGCTCATCGGAGTCCTGGCCATCGCCGGGCTGCCGCCCTTGAATGGATTCGTGTCGGAATGGTTGCTGCTGCAGTCGTTTCTGTTTGCGTACAAGGTGCCGCACCCGTTCATCAACATGCTGCTGCCGCTCGGAGCCGCACTGCTGGCGCTCGCCGCGGCTCTTGCCGGCTATGTCATGGTGAAATTCTTCGGCGTCATCTTTCTCGGCCAGCCGCGCGAAGCCGCCCTGCGGCAGGCGCACGATGCCGGGTGGATGGAGCGTTTCGGACTCGCGTGGCTTGCGCTCGGCTGCGTACTGCTCGGATTTCTTCCGACCAATGTCATCTCGCGGTTCAGCATGGTCACCCGCCAGCTCGGGATCGGCGCACTTCCCGCAAGCGATGCGCCGTGGTGGCTGCTGGTGCCGATTCCGGAGCGCCAGTCCTCGTATGCACCCCTGGTCTTCTTCGCCGTGATCGCGATCGTGGTCGTGCTCGCCATCGTCGGCGTGCGCCTCTTTTATCATGAGCGCATACGCAGGAGCGCCGCCTGGGATTGTGGATTTGGCGGGCTCAACAGCCGGATGCAGGACACCGCCGAGGGATTCGGCCAGCCGATCCGGCATCTGTTTCAACCCCTGTTCTTCATCGTTCGCGAGCTTCCCAGCCCCTTCGACGCCCGGCCCAGGTACGTTTTGGAAATCGGCGATCGCATCTGGCGCGCGCTGTATCAGCCGTTGGGCGCGCTCGTGCGCCAAGTGGCCAACAAGGTCGCCTGGCTGCAACAGGGGCGCATTGCGGCTTATTTGCTCTACAGTTTCGTCACGCTCGTCGTGCTGCTGGCGCTCATGTTATGAGCATATTCGACTGGGTCGTGCAATTGCTGGGCATCGCATTGGCGATGAGCGCCGCGCCCGTGTTCGTCGGCTGGGTGAATCAGTGCCGCGCGTGGCTGCAGAACAAGTCCGCCCCCAGCATACTGCTGCCGTACCGCGGAATCCGGAAGCTCTTTCACAAGGACGCGGTGATGGCGCACGGCGCGTCGCGCCTGTTTCGGCTCGCCCCGTACGTGGTCTTCGGCGCCATGGTGACCGCCGCCGCGGTCATTCCCTCGTTTGCGACCCGCTTGCCGTTCATACGAGCCGCCGATGCGATTGCGCTGGTCGGTCTGCTCGCGACCGCGCGCGTCTTTTTGGCGCTGGCGGCGATGGACATCGGAACGGCATTCGGCACGCTCGGCGCGCGCCGCGAAATGATGATCGGATTCCTCGCGGAGCCCGCGCTGCTGGTGGTGATATTCGTCGTTTCGCTGACCTGCTCGACCACGGCGCTGCCGATCATCGCCGAACGCCTGTCGGCGCAAACTTTCGCGCTCAACCCGAGTCTCGCATTTACCGCGGTGGCCTTCACGATGGTGTTGCTGGCGGAGAATGCCCGCATCCCGGTCGACAATCCCGCCACGCATCTTGAATTGACCATGATTCACGAGGCGCTTTTGCTCGAATATTCGGCGCGTCACCTGGCGCTCATGGAATGGGCGGCGGCATTGAAGCTGTTCAATTACGCGTGCATCGGGTTTGCCGTGTTCATTCCCTGGGGCATCGCGACCAGCCAGGCGCCGTTCAGTCTGCTCGCCTCGATCCTGTTGCTCGGCGTGAAACTGCTGGTCGCCGGCGCGGGATTGGCGCTGATCGAGACGGTTTCGGCGAAGCTGCGGGTGTTTCGTGCGCCGGAATATCTTGCGACCGCGTTCCTGTTCGCGGTGCTCGGGCTGCTCGTGCGGTTGTTGCTGGGAGCATGAGCGTGAACTCGATTCCTTGGGATCTGCAGCTCCTCAACACGCTGGCGGCGCTATTGCTGCTGCTTTCCTTCGCCATGTTGTCGCAGCGGCGCATCGTCGCCCTGGTCAATCTGCTTGCGCTGCAAGGAGCGCTGCTGTGCATCGCCACGTTATTGCTCGCGTGGCGGACCGGCAGCCATCACTTGTACATATCCGCCGGACTCACGCTGGGACTCAAGGTGATCTTCCTTCCCTGGCTGTTGCACCGATTGATTCGTCAACTCGGGGTCTACTGGGACACGGAGCCGTTGCTCAATATCACCGGAACGATGCTGGTGGGCGTGCTCGTCGTGATCTTCGCGTTCGGGCTGGCCCAGCCGATTTCGGCGCTGGCAAGCACGGCGACGCGCAATTCCATCGGTATCGCCGTGGCGGTGATCCTGATCGCCTTCCTCACCATGATCACGCGCCGCAAGGCGATGTCGCAGGTCGTCGGATTCCTGTCGATGGAGAACGGACTGTTCTTCGGCGCGATGAGCGCGACATACGGCATGCCGATGATCGTCGAACTGGGCGTTGCCCTCGATGTGCTGGTGGCGATGCTGGTGCTCGGCGTGTTCTTCTTCCAGATACGCGAACAGTTCGACAGCCTGGACCTCAAACACTTCGAAGCCCTGAAGGAGGACCAATAACATGTTGTTCCTCCTTCTTCTGGGCACTCCGCTGGCGGGCTCGCTGGCATTGGGTGTGCTCGGCGAGCGGCGCTGGGCGCCGGAGGCCAATGTCGGCTTTTCACTGGTCACGTTTCTCGCGGCATGCGCGCTCACCTCGCGGATCGTGGAACACGGCAATTTATTGGTCGCGCGCGAGCAATTCTTCATCGATGCATTCAACGTGTTTCTGGTGACGCTGACGGCGTTCGTCGGCTTGACCACTTCCTTGTTCTCGCGTCCCTACATGCGCATCGAGGCCGGCCACGGCCGGGTGTCGGCCGGGCAACAGCGGTTGTATCACAGCATGTACCAGCTGTTCATGGCGACGATGCTGATTGCCCTGACCACCAACAACATGGGCCTCATGTGGGTCGCGATGGAGGCCGCGACGTTGTCGACCGTGCTGCTGGTGACGCTGTACCGGACCCCCGCGAGCCTCGAGGCGGGGTGGAAGTATTTCATTCTCTGCGGCGTCGGGATCTCCCAGGCTCTGTTCGGCACCATCCTGCTGTATTTCGCCGCGGAGAAGATTCTCGGTTCCGAGGGCGTCAGCGCGCTGCTGTGGACTCATTTGAATGCGGTGAAGGGTCAGCTCGAGCCCGCCGTTCTCGGCTTGGCGTTCGTGTTCCTGCTCGTGGGCTATGGCACCAAGGTCGGTCTGGCGCCGCTGCACAATTGGTTGCCGGATGCCCACGCCGAAGGACCGACGCCGATTTCGGCCGTGTTGTCGGGCCTGCTGCTAAACGTGGCCATGTACGCGGTCGTGCGCTGCAAGGTGCTGGTCGAAGGCTCGCTGCATTCGAGCCTGCCGGGCCGCATGTTGATGGGCTTCGGACTGCTCTCGGTGACGCTCGCCGCGTTTTTCCTATGGCGCCAGCGCGACGTCAAGCGGTTGTTCGCCTATTCCTCGATCGAGCACATGGGCATCATCGCGTTCGCATTCGGAATGGGAGGGCCGGTCGCCAACTTCGCCGCCTTGTTGCACATGACCGTGCATTCGCTCACCAAATCGTCGATCTTCTTTGCCGTGGGCCATGCGACGCAGAAGGCCGGATCGCAGTTCATGGACGACATTCGCGGCCTCATTACCGTGAGCCCGACCGTGGGTTGGGGATTGATGATCGGCACGCTCGCCATTCTCGGCACGCCGCCGTTCGGGGTGTTCGCCAGTGAATTCCTCATTCTAACGAGTGCCATGAAACAGCAGCCCTGGGCGACGCCCATACTGCTCCTCGCGCTCGGCGTCGCGTTCGCGGCCATCTTCGGCCGCGTGCAATCGATGGTCTTCGGAGACACCTCGGCCCGGCGACTGCCTCATCCGCCCGCCCTCGTGCCGGTGTTCGCGCATCTCAGCTTGGTGCTGCTGCTGGGTTTCTTCATTCCCCCCTATCTCGCGGAGTGGTATCGCGCAGCGGCCCGCCTGATCGGAGGAGAGTGAGATGGCTCTGCAGCGATGGTTCGAGCAAGCGGTCCGGCGGTCCCGGCCGAACGGCGGCCCCGCGGCTGCGGGAGCGCCGCCGGCGCTGCTCCTCCCCGTGATGCAGAACGACTGGCGTCAGGCCGCCGCGGATCTCGCGGCCGGCGGGGCTCGCTTGCTGGCGCTGTGGGGCAGCCGTGAGACTGACGGCAACCACACAGTCCGCGCCGCGTTCATCGCCGAACCGGGTGTGCTCGTGCTGAGTTTGCCGGTATCGGCCGCGGAGGCCGGCTATCCCGGGATCGAAGCCTGGTTCGCGAGCGCCGGCCGCATGCAACGCGCCGTCGCGGATCTATCCGGATTGCAGTCGACGGGTGCGGACACGCGCCCGTGGTTGCGTCACGCGGCTTGGTCCGCGCAGTTTCATCCCCTGGCCGACGCTGTCTGCCCGCCGCCGCCGGCGCCCGTCAGCGACAACTACGCCTTCGTGCGGGTGGAAGGCGACGGCGTGCATGAGATTCCGGTGGGTCCGGTCCACGCGGGGATCATCGAACCCGGCCATTTCCGTTTTTCGGTGGTCGGCGAGAAGGTTCTGCGGCTCGAAGAACGCTTGGGCTACGTTCACAAAGGCATCGAACGTCGTTTCGCCGAAATGCCGCTGCTCGACGGCCACCGCTTGGCGGCGCGCGTCTCCGGCGATTCGGCGGTCGCATTTTCCTGGGCCTATTGCCAGGCCCTGGAGGGCATGGCGGCTGCGCGCCCGCCTGAGCGCAGCGCCTGGTTGAGGGCGCTCGCGCTGGAACTCGAGCGCCTTGCCAATCACCTCGGCGATCTCGGTGCACTCGGCAACGACGCCGGATTTGCGTTCGGGCTCGCGCAATTCTCGCGGCTCAAGGAACAATTGCTGCGCGCAACGCAATCGGCGCTCGGCCAGCGCTATCTCATGGATTTCATCGTGCCGGGAGGCACGCGCATCGATCTTTCTCCGCCGGGAGCCCGACTCTTGATCGACTGCCTCGCATCGATAGCGCCGGAGGTCGGCACGCTGCGTACCATCTATGACGAGCACGCCGGGCTGCGCGACCGGTTTGTGGGTGCCGGCGCCGTCACGCCCGTGCTGGCGGCCACCTTGGGCCTGTGCGGGCTTGCGGGGCGTGCCAGCGGCCAAGCGTTCGACCTGCGCTGCGATTTTCCCTGCGATCCGTTTCGCGACCTGGCGCCCGCGAAGATCGTGCGCACCGAGGGTGATGTCGCAGCGCGGGTCGCCGTGCGTTTCGATGAAGCCGCCGAATCCATGCGTCTCATGCAGCGGATTTTGTCGCAGTCGCCGGGCGGCTCACATCAGGCGGCCGTGTCGACGCCCGGCGCAGGGGCCTTCGGCGTCGGCTTGATCGAGGGATGGCGCGGTCCGATCTTTCTGGCGCTCGAAGCGGATGCCGGCGGAATGATCCGGCGATGTCATCCGCACGATCCCTCGTGGCAGAATTGGCCGGTGATCGAACATGCCATCATCGACAACATCGTGCCGGATTTTCCGTTGATCAATAAGTCCTTCAACCTGTCCTACAGCGGACATGATCTCTAGGAGCCTGTCTGAGTAATCTTCAGGCTCATAGCCGCCCATGCTGAAGACGCTGCGCCAAATCTGCCGCACGGGGATCATCACGGAACCGCGCCCGTTCGCAGACGAGGCGCTGCGCGTGGGCGATGCGTTGCAGTCGCGCATTCTCGAAGTGCTCGGCCGGGCCCTGTGTATTCGCGCCATCGACGCGGGATCCTGCAACGGCTGCGAGTTGGAGATCCATGCGCTCAATAATCCGTTCTACAACATCGAAGGGCTGGGCATCCGCTTCGTCGCCAGTCCGCGGCACGCCGACTTGTTGCTGATTACGGGACCCGTGGCTAGAAATATGGAGGTGGCGCTGCGGCGCACCTACGATGCGGCCCCGGACCCGAAGCTCGTCGTGGCGATCGGCGACTGCGGGTGCACCGGCGGTATTTTCGGCGAGAGCTACGCGAGTTGCGGCCGCGTGTCCAATGTGATCCCGGTCGATGTTGCGGTGCCCGGGTGTCCGCCGAGCCCGCGACAGATTTTGAGCGGCATACTGACGGCCATTTCCGTCCGGCGTCGGTTGGATGCCGGGTAGCCGCCGCGGGTCGCGGACGCCCTGAGTAATCTGCCTGAGCTGCGTTGGCAGTGGCAGGGAGCGGATGCTCCTAATGCATGGGTGAGAATCCGTAGGCCCGATACACGGGATCGCCGGCCGGCCCGCGCACGTACGCTATGAATTTGGCGGCATCGCCGTGGGCCACCGTCGTGAGCGCGATGGGATAGACGATGGGCCGATGAGTATCGTCCGGAAAGATCCCGACCACGCGAACCTGCTTGTCGACCAGCGCATCGGTTTGGTACACGATGCCGAGCGGCGCCTCGCCGCGATCGACGAACACCAGGGCGGAGCGGACGCTATCGGCGCGCACCAGCCGGTCCTCCACGTCTTTCCAGACTCCGAGTGCCGTCAACGCCTGTTGTGCATAGCGGCCCGCCGGCACGGAGTCCGGGTCGCCGGTTGCCAACCTGCCCCTGCCCAGGGCGGCCGCCAGGGCGAAATTCGGTGCAATCTTGAGGTTGATCGTCGAGTCCTTCGGCGCGATGAGCACCAGCCAGTTCCCCAGGACATCATGCCGGCTCGGCTGCTGAATGAGATGCCGTGCTTGCAGATAATCCATCCACTCGAGGTCGGCGGAAAAGAACACGTCGGCGGGCGCGCCGCTTTCGATCTGGCGCGCCAGCGCCGAGCTGGCGGCAAAGGAGAATTTCACCGCAATCGAGGTCTCCTTCATGAACTCATCGCCCAAGGTCTGCAGCGCATTGGTCAACGACGACGCCGCAAATACGACGATCGGCGCTGGCGTCGAATCCGCGCTGAAGGCCGGGCAGCTCACGGCGCATGCGGCCAGCATCAGCCAGCGGCCAATCAGTCTTCTCGTAGGCATTGGGCCCATCCCCAGGGATTTCGTCATATAGGAGTGTACATAGCGCGCCGCATCGCGAACAGGGTGGCATCGTGGTCCTCCCGCCCGCGCCGCCCGCCCGGGCGCCGAGGTTGCCGCCGCGCCCAAATCGGCGGAACCTAGCCATGAACAACGGAGGATCCATACCTGCCCAATCCCGACTTCGGGCATGCCGATCGTTCAAGAATGATTGCGGATGGCGCTCCCGATGCAGACCATTGAAATCGATGCCGGTTTGGAAAAGTCCGCCCTCTATGGCGAGCTGAACCGGCAATTGACCGGCTTGTTTGCCGGCGAGCGCGACGGCCTGGCCAACGCGGCGAATACGGCCGCCGCGCTATATCGCTCCCTGGCGCATCTCAATTGGGTCGGTTTTTACTTCCTGCGCGGCCATGAACTCGTGCTCGGTCCGTTTCAAGGCAAGGTCGCCTGTGTGCGAATTCCCCTGGGCCGGGGCGTCTGCGGGACTGCCGCCCAGCGCCGGGAGACCATCATCGTGCCCGACGTTCATGCGTTCCCCGGTCATATCGCCTGCGATGCGGAGTCCCGTTCCGAGATCGTGACCCCCTTGCTTCATGAGGGCCGGCTGTTGGGGGTGCTGGATCTCGACAGCCCGCTCATGGCGCGTTTCGACCAGGACGACGCCGCCGGCCTGCACGCCATCGCGGCGCTGCTATCGCGGTCGTCGGACTACGCTCGGCTGACCTGAATTCCGCTCTCTTTGACGGCGGTTTTTGCCCGCATCGAACCGGGCGTGCTTTGCGTTATCATCGCCGCGGGAAGTCGATAGCGGGCTCGCTCCCCGGCGCGCCCTTTTCAAACCATTCAAAACTTAAAGGGATTTTATGACAATCAAGAAGCATGTGGCCGCGCTTGCGGCTGTACTTGGCCTTGGGTTGACCAGCGTCGCGGCAATCGCGGAGGACCATCCGTTTACCGAAGGACAGGTGGTCAACGTATCTGCGATACGGACCGAATATGGGAAGTTCGATGACTATCTCAAGTTTCTCGATACGACGTGGAAGGCCTCGCAGGAAGCTGCCAAGAAGGCGGGTTATATCACCGGCTACAAGGTCATCACGGTCGAGCCGCGCAGCGATAATGACCCGGACATCTACCTCGTGGTCTATTACAAGAACTGGGCGGCGTTGGACGGCGCAACCGCCAAGGGAGACGCGATCGCGAAAGAGGTTCAAGGCTCCGTGGCGGCCGCCAACCAGGGCGCGGTCGACCGCGGCAAGATCCGTCGCATTCTGGGCTCGTGGACGGGTCAGCAGCTCGACCTGAAGTAATACGGGCGCCGCGATCCGCGGCGCAATATGCCGGGCCTCGGGCCCGGCTTCTATAAAGCCCTGATCCGAGGCGCGTCAGAGCGGGATTTGCCGAACGCGCAGTGGAGGGGCTAATATCGGGCGATCCGTGACAAAATCGCTATTAGCGCGATTTCCGCTCGCTATAGTAAATCGCTATGAAAGAAACATCAACCGGGGCCGGTCGTCGAAAGGCCAAGGCCGATCAACCCGCGTCGGGCAACCGCAGGGACCAGTTTCTCACGCCGACCGAAGTGGCCGACCGGCTCCTGGTCGCTCCGGTGACGGTGCGGCTCTGGGCCAGCAAGGGTTTGCTTCGCTCGGTCACGACGCCGGGCGGTCATCGGCGCTTTCGAACCGTCGATGTAGATGCATTCGTCGCGTTGCACCAGCACGTGCACGCGGGCAAGGAGGCCGTTCCCTCTCGGATTCTCATCATCGACGATGATGCCCAGTTCGCGCGCTACCTGTCCGTCTTGATATCGACGCGCGCCCCCGGTGTTTTTGTGGACACTGCGCATGACGGCTTCGTGGCGGGCATTAAGTGTGAGGCGATGCGCCCCGATGTGGTGACCCTGGATTTGCACATGCCGGATATGAATGGTTTTGAGGTCTGTTCTTTGTTGCGCAGCATGTTCGGCAAGCCGAAGCCGCGCATCGTGGCACTCACCGGTTTCGCGACCGAGGAGAGCGTGCAGAGAATTCTCGCCGCGGGGGCGGACGCATGTTTGGCGAAGAACGCGGACGCGGAGACCCTGATGGGTGAATTGGGATTCGCCCGGGCGCTGCATCCGGCAGCCACGTGATGCCGATCTGGCCCTGTTGAGCAGCGTTCCCGCTCGTTTGAGCGTCGCACGCGGCCGCCGGCCGCACGGGTCCGCCGCCGGCATCTGACATATTCCGGTCGCTCCACGGCACCCCGCATCATGCGGGAATTGTGAGATCCAACACAGACCGCGATAATCGATATAATAGCTAATATCGCTATGCGTTTTGCGTTGTTTCACCCCTAATCGAAGGATTGACCATGGCCACAACCAGCGAGGAGATCCGGGTATCGGTTCCATTGGACACGAGTTCCACTGTCAAGCCCCGGGCGGCGCGCGTCTTGCTCATCGACAACCATCCCATCGTCCGCGAGGGATTGCGCCGGATCATCGAGAATGAGGATGACTTGCTGGTGTGCGGAGAGGCCGACACCGTGCGCGACGCTCGCAGCGCGATTGCAGCCAGCCGTCCCGATGTCATCGTCGCTGACATCACTTTGAAGCAGGGCGATGGCATCGACTTGGTGCGCGACGTGCGCGCTCATTATCCCAACCTGCCGATTCTCGTGCTGTCCGTTTACGACGAAGCCGTGTACGCCGAACGCATGCTGTCGGTCGGGGCCAGCGGCTACCTGACCAAACAAGCGACCAGCGAGCAAATCCTGCTCTCTTTGCGCCGGGTGATCGACGGCGGGGTCTACGTTTCCGAGGCGGTCGGCTACAACATGATTCGACGGCTGTATGCCGGCCGCAGACCGGTGCCGGCGAACCCCATCGACCGCCTCAGCAACCGCGAGCTGCAGATCCTGCATTTGGTCGGCAGGGGATTGAGCAGCCGCGAGGCGGCAAGCTCGCTCAATTTGAGCATCAAAACGGTCGAGTCGCACCGCCAGCGGATCAAGGGCAAGCTGAACTTGCGCAGCGGTACTCAGCTCGTGCAGTACGCGATCAACTGGTTCGTCGCGGAGAATGGCGGCACGCGCGTGGGCGTTTGAGGTACGCGCGCCTTGCTAGTCGTTGTCGAGCACTTCCCGCACCTTTCTCGCCAAGGACGCCGGGCTGAACGGCTTTTGCAAAAAGGCGACGTTGGCCTGCAGTACGCCGTGCCGCACCACTGCATCGTCGGTGTAGCCGCTGAGAAACAGGACCTTGAGCCCCGAATGTGTCTCCTGCAGCGTCTCGGCCAATTGGCGGCCGCTCATCCCCGGCATGACGACATCCGTGACGAGCAGGTGAACCTCGTCGTGGTGGGCGGCCATGAATTGCAGCGCGGCTTTGCCGCTCGGGGCGGTCAGAACCTGGTATCCGAATCTTTGCAGCGCAACCACTGCCAGTTGGCGAACGCCCTCTTCATCCTCGACCAGGAGAATGGTCTCGTGGCCACTGAGCGAGCGCTGCAGGAGGGGCTCCACGGGCATCGAACGCTCCCCTGAGGACGCCGGCAGATAAATCTTGAACGTGGTGCCGACGCCCACCTCGCTGTAGAGCTCGATGACGCCGCCGCTCTGTTTGACGACCCCCTGCACTACCGCCAAACCCAGGCCCGTGCCCTTACCACCCTTGGTAGTAAAGAAAGGCTCAAATATGCGGCTCTTTACTGCCGCTGTCATACCGGACCCCGTATCGCTGATGGCAAGCATGACGAAGCGTCCCGCCCGGAGATTCAACAGCACCTGTTCCATCTGCCCGGGATCGATCGTCACGGGGCTGATGTCCTCCCGCAGTACACTGGCGAATTGCACGTCCTCGCCTATCAGCCGGCGCAGCATGGATTCGGTATCCTTGAGAATCGCGTTAAGGTCGACGATCCGGGGTTCGAGGACCTGTTGTCGCGTGAAGGCGAGCAGCTGGCGCGTCAACGAGGTGGCTCGTTCGCCGGCGCGGCGGATCTCGTCGATCATTTCTCGATTGACGTCATCGGGCGGAAGCGTGGTCAACAAGATGTCGCTGTATCCGGAAATCACGGTGAGCAGATTGTTGAAGTCGTGGGCGACGCCGCCCGCCAGCTGGCCGAATGCCTCCATTTTTTGCGACTGACGCAGCTGCGTTTCGAGCGTCTTGCGTTCGGAGATGTCGCGCACGATTCCGACGAAGAAACGCTGGTTGTCGAGGCGAAACTCGGTCACGGCGAGATCGATCGGGAAAGTCGAGCCGTCCTTGCGTAAGCCGCGCACCTCCCTGCCGATCCCGATGATCTTGGCCTCCCCGCTTTTGAGGTAGTTGGCGAGGTAGCTGTCGTGTTCCGCGTGGTACGGCGCGGGCATGAGCATCCGCACATTGTTGCCGATGACCTCGGCCTCGGATTGGCCGAATATGGTCTCCCCCGCCCGATTGATCATCGATATGACGCCCTGTTCATCGATGCCGATGATGCCGTCGAGGGTGTGGTCCAGCACCGATCGCAGCAATTCATCGTTGCGGCGTTTGGCCGTCAAGTCGCGCGTGACCTTGGCGAATCCGCGGACCTGCCGCCGGTCGTCGTACAATGCCGCCACGGTGCCGTTCGCCCAGAATCGCGACCCGTTTTTCCGCACGCGCCAGCCGTCGACGTCGGCCTTGCCGTTCGCCGCCGCCTGCGCGAGCTCCAGTTGCGGTTTACCCGCGGCAATGGCCTGGGGTGTGAATAGACAGGAAAAGTTGCGGCCGAGGATCTCGTCGGCCGAATAGCCGTCGATTCGTTCCGCGCCTTTGTTCCAGGTCAGAATGTTGCCGGTGGGGTCGAGCATGAAAATGGCATGATCGCTCACGCCTTCGATCATCAGCTGCAGGCTGGTCTCGGCGGCCTGCAAGGTCTCCGCGGTTGATTTTCTCTCGGTGATGTCCGTGACGTATCCCTGCCACAGGATGTCGCCGTTGCTTTCGAGCGCCGGCACGGAGTGGCCTTCGACCCAGATGTCGCCGCGCGCCGGGTTGCGTACCCGGAATTCGGCTCGCCACACGCTCAGCGCGCGCGCCGACTCCTCGATGCTGTCGCGGACGCGATCGGCGTCATCGGGGTGCATTCGCGCAAATATCGGCGACGCATCCCGCGCGAGGTCCTCGGCGCGCAGCGCATAGATGTGCTCGAGACGCCGATTGGCAAACGGGAAATGCACGCTGCCGTCGCGCCGTCTGCGGAACGAGCAGATGACCACCGGCACCGTGGCCACGACGTTCGCAAACCAGTCCCGCTCCTCCCGGAGCGTGCTCTCGGAGCTTTTGCGTGCGCTGATGTCCATGCAATACGCCAGCGAACCGCCGTCGTTCAGCGTCACCGCCCGCACCGAGGCCCAGATGGTGGCGCCGTCCCGGTGTTTCATCCGGTGTTCGCCCTCGAAGCTTCCCTCCCGGGTCAGCATCTCGAAGCCGCGCAGCACCTCCTCGTGATCCTCGTCGAAGTAAATGGTCAACGGCGGCAGATCCTTGAGTTCGGATGCCGGGCGGCCCAGCATGGCGCAGGCGGCCGGGTTGCAATCGGCAAGCCGCCCGGCGCCATCCCTCACGATGACCGCGACCGGAGCGTTCTCGATGTAGGACCGAAACTTGGCCTCGCTGTCTTGCAACTTCTCCTCGGCGCGCTTCGCCTCGATCAACAGGCGATAGCGCTCTTCGGAGGCCTGCAGCGATTGATTGACCTCGTCCAGGTCCGCGGTGCGCGCTTGCACTCGGGCTTCCAAGGTCTCATTTGCCGCGCGCAGCGCCGTCTCCGCCATTTCGCGTGCCGCGGCTTGCTCGCGGGCCGATTCCGCGGCTGACTCCGCCCGGCGGCGCGCTCCATGCATCGACCCGCCGAGGAGCGCGATGCCAAGGCTCGTCGTGATGAAGGCGGCCAAGGCCATTCCCGTATCGAAGTCGAGCGTTAACGTCCCTCGAGGCCGCAGCAGAAAGAAATCCGAGGCCACGGCGCCCAGCGTAACGGCCACCAGGGCGGGCCATAAGCCGCCGTACCAGGCGGTGAGGAGCACGGCCAGAAAAATCGTGAAAAACGGGAGCTGAGCGCCCATCAACAGGTCGAGGCGCAGCCTGCACCAAACGGCGAGTGCGACACTGAGCACGGCGCAGCCGTAGCGAACAGTCGAACCCCGACGTGAAATCATGCCTGCAGCGCTCATCAACCGGCCTGCGCAGGTCGCGCCGCCGCCGGCCCGGCAAATCGCTCTCGGTGGTGCGCCGTGCGCATCATCCCGTCGCGCGCGCCATCCATCGTGCGATTTGGTCGCCCTGCATGGGGTGCCCAATGAAGTACCCCTGGGCGAGATCACAGCCGATCTGCTTGAGATAGTCGAGCATGTCGGAATCCTCGACGCCCTCAGCGGCTACCTTGATGCCGAGGCTGCGCCCGAGATCCACGATGGATTTTACGACAGTGCGCGATTCCCTGGATTGGCGCATGGTAGTCACAAAGGATTTGTCCACCTTGATTTCCGAGAACGGCATGCGCACCAGCTGCAGCATCGAGGAGTAGCCGGTGCCGAAGTCGTCGATGGAGAGCTGGAAGCCCTTCATGCGCATGCGCGTCAGCAGCGCCAGCGAGGTCACCGGGTCTTCCATGGCGCTGGTCTCCGTGAGTTCGAAGATCAGCCTGCCGGGATCGATGTCGCGGCTGCTGCAACGGTCCGTGACCCGATCAACGAAGGCCGGGTCGGTCAGAGTCTTGGCGGACAGGTTGATGGACATCGAAATGCACGCGGGGCGACCCGGGAACTGCGTGCACAGCAAGTCGAGCGCCTGATCGAGCACTTCATCGGTGAGCGCATCGATCAGCCCGGACTCCTCCGCGAAGGGAATGAACTGATCGGGCATGATGAGGCCGAAGCGCGGGTGCGCCCATCGCGCCAGCGCTTCGAGGCCTGCCAGGCACCCCGTTCCACATTCGACCTTGGGTTGATACACCACCCGCATTTCGTGGCTCGCCAGTGCGCGTTTCAGTTCGTCATCGGAAATTTCGAAGGTGTCGCTATTTTTCTTGCGCGCAGGGACCCGCGCGCCCAATGCGGCCTTGGCGGACACCTTCTCCGGTGCTGCCAACAGCATATCGCGCAGCGCGGCGGCCAAGAACGGTTTGGACAATACGCCGACGATGTTGAGGCCATGGTCATGTGCCGAGCGGCCCGCGGCTTCCAAGACGCGGCCGCTCAGGCCGCTGGTAATGATGATGCGGGCATCGCACCTGCGATTGGCCAACTCCACCAGGACTTGGACTCCGTCCATCTCGGGCATGACGAGGTCGAGCGCAATGTGGGTTGGCGACCAATCATCCAGTAGACCAAAAAATAGCTCGGGATCGACCTCGACGCGCGCCTCGAAGCCGATCATCGCCGCCATGGACTTGATGGTGGCGCCGACGGCGGGATCGTCGTCGAGAATCAGAAGCCGTCCGTTGGACACTGATATCTCCATCGATGCCTTGCGCAGCGCCTGACGCCCAAAGGCCAATGTGCAATGTCTCTTCCTTGCACGCGCCCTTGGGAAGCTACTCCGTTGGGCACCCCTTGTAAATTCAGAGACTCACTGATTCCCTTGCGGGATGATGCGTCACGAGTCGCACGAATGAACGGTTGATCGTAAGGGAATTGCCTAGTGTTGCGCGGGATTTCCTTGCACGACTGCGTCTACTTTGCTAAGCAAAGTAAATGCCTGTCAAGCGCAATCGAGTGCATGCTGGGTGTCGCACCATGCGGGGCCCCGCGACGCACAAAAAATCCCGGCGCTCGCCTCGCACACGGCCGCTCACACGGGCGAGTGATTTCCCCCCTCCGCTCGCTGGCAGCGCGGATCGAGCTGCGATGTCTTAGTATTGCTTCCAGTCGGCATCGGCGGCTGCCGCCGGTGGCCGATTTCCCTTGGCGGTCGTCGTAGGCTTTGTCGTAGCCGTCGTCGCATGCTTCGTCGCAGACTTCGTCGCAGGCGTCGCACCCGGCTTCGTCCACGGCCGCGCAGCGGCGCGGCGCTCGACGGTTGGCACCCGGGCGGGTGCGGCCGCTGCGGTCGCGGACACGACCCGGTACTTCTCCAACGTGTTGCTCAAGGTCTGCGACTGGTCCGCCATCAACCTGCTGGCGGCCGTGGCCTGTTCCACCAGCGCTGCATTCTGTTGCGTTATTTCGTCGATGTGCATCACCGCCTTGTTCACCTGCTCGATGCCCGCCGACTGTTCTAAGCTGGCGGAGGCAATTTCAGCGATGATGTCGCTGACCTTTTTGACGGCAATGACGATATGGTCGAGCGTTTGACCGGATCGCGCGACCAGGTTCGAACCCTCCTCCACTTTTTGCACGCTGTCGCCGATGAGATTCTTGATCTCTTTGGCGGCCGTTGCGCTGCGGCCCGCGAGATTTCGAACCTCGCTCGCGACTACGGCGAAGCCGCGCCCTTGATCCCCGGCGCGTGCGGCCTCGACCGCTGCATTCAATGCGAGGAGGTTGGTCTGGAAGGCGATCTCATCGATGACGCCGATGATGTCGGCGATTTTCTTGGAGGACTCGTTGATTTCTCCCATCGCTCGGACCGCGCTCGACACCACGGCTCCGCCCTTGTCGGCTTGATCGCGCGCCGCCACTGCCAACTGATTGGCCTGTTCCGAGTTGTCGGCATTGTGACGGACGCTGGCGGTCATTTCTTCCATCGATGATGCCGTCTGCTCGAGGCTCGACGCCTGTGCCTCGGTGCGCTCGCTCAGGTCCTGGTTGCCCTGTGAAATTTCCTGCACACCCCGGGCGAGTTCGGTCGCAGCCGCCTTGACCTCGCCGACCACCCCGGCGAAGCTCTCGATGAGCTCGTTGATTTTCTGTGATAGCGCAGCAAAGAACCCGGACTTGCCCGACAGGCCGATCCGCGCTTGCATGTCGCCGTTGATGACCGCCGCCACGATCCGCTCCAGCTCTTCCTCCGTGTGCAAGGCTTCGGTGCGATCCACCCACTCCATCACGGTCCCCAAGCGCGCGCCGGATTCGTCGTACATCGGATTGCCCGTCAAGCTGAGCGTGCGGGCGCCGAGTGCGACCTCCACCTTCATCGTGCCCTTGAGCTCGCCCAATAGGGCCCGCTGATGGCTGGGGTGCTTGTGGAAGACGTCGATATTCGAACCCATCAACTGGCCGGCATCGAAGTTGGGCAGACTCTTGCGAATTTCGGGCTGCACTGCGAGCATCAGCTCGGCGGCCGCCTTGTTGACGAAGATGATGTTGTAGTCTTTGTCGGCCGCCATGATCTTGGCGGTGACCGCGTCGAGCGAATTTTTGAGGGCGCTGTTGAGCTGATCCTTATGCTTCTGCGCGGTGATGTCCGTCGCGAATTTGATGACTTTCACGGGCTTCCCGTTGGCGTCGAGGACCGGGTTGTAGCTGGCCTCCAACCACGCCTCCCGGCCCCCTTTGCCGATGCGCTTGTATTGTGCCTTGTCGAATTCGCCGCGGCCGAGCTTCTCCCAAAAGCGCCGGTAGTCGGCCGATGCGCGGTACGCCGGATCCACGAACATGCTGTGGTGTTTGCCGGCGATCTCCGCGAGCGAATAGCCGACGATGGCGAGGAAATTGCTGTTGGCCGTGAGAATGGTTCCATCCATCGCGAATTCGATGACCGCCTGCGAGCGATTGATCGCCGCGATCAGGCCGAGCATTTGCGCATGCTCGCCGCCGGGCGGATTGGTCGATGCGTGGTGCGACGCGTTGCGCGAGAACATGGCGAAAAGTGATTCTCGACGGCTGGGAGTCGTCATGCGATACCTGCTTGGGAAGGAGTTAATGTGCCGGCACACCTGGCTGCGGTCGGCCCGAAAAGTGTGGACGGGTCCATATCGATATTAGCTATTATATTGATAATAGCGTTCTGTGTTCGGTCTCACGATTCCGCCACGTCGCATGAGGGGTCAGGCGCCGGCAGACGCGAAGTGTGTGCTGGGCCGCAGCTTGCGCGGAATCGGCTATCATCAAAAAACCCGTAACCGCTCCCGACGGAATTTATGCAGAGCTCAGCGCAGAATCGATACGACCGTGTGGCGATTGCGTTTCATTGGATCATCGGGGCGGGCATCCTGGCGCAGCTGGCTTTCGGGTGGTTTCTCGGCGAGATCAAGCGCGGCACGCCCGCTCGCGCCTTCGCCACCAATATGCACAAGTCCACGGGACTGCTGCTGGCGCTGCTCATCCTTGCCCGGGTCCTCTGGCGTCTGCGGCACCGGCCGCCGGCCTATCCTGCGGGGATGGATACCTGGCAACTGCGCGCGGCCAGGTTCGGGCATGGGTTGCTGTACGTCTGCATGCTGGGCATGCCCATTTCCGGATATCTCGCCTCGAATTTCAGCGCCCACGGGATCCGCTTCCTGAACCGGGTGCAATTGCCGCCGTGGGGACCCGACGACAAGGCGATCTACGGGCTATTGAACGGCACGCACGATGTGCTGGCGTTTGTGTTCTCCGCGCTGGTGATAGGGCACATCCTGTTTGCGCTCCACCATGGGTTCATTGCACGCGACGGCGTGTTGTCGCGCATGTCCCTGAAATCATGACGCAACGCGGCCATCACCCGGATCGATGCGCGATTCTGCACCGGCATTCTCGCCAACGAACCAATTGACGGCGAAGCGCACGAACTGAGGGCCGCTGCGCAGGTTGAGTTTGGCTTTTATCCGCTGACGGTGCGACTCGATTGTTTTGACGCTCAAACCGAGCGTGTGCGCCGTTTCGCGGGTGGTCATGCCCTTGCCGACCGAATGCAACACCTGAAGCTCACGGCGGCTCAGGCGATCGACGGGGTTTGCCGATTTGCGTTTCCCCTTGGCATGGGCTCCTCGAATCATATTCGCGGCGACCTCCTCCGACACGCAGATGCCGCCTTCGATCACGCGGCGCAGACAGCGCACGATTTGCTCGCTGGTCGCGTGTTTCATCATGTAGCCGCTGGCCCCGACGGACAGCATGCGCTCCGCATACATGGCCTCGTCGTGAACGGACAGCACGAGGATCGGCAACCGCGGATAAAGGGCGCGCACCTCGCGCAACAGCCCGATGGCGTCGCCATGAATGAGGCTGATGTCAGCCACGATCACGTCAGGATGGGTCTCGCGGATTGCGCCGCACGCGCCGCTCAAGTCGTCCGCCTCCGCGCACACCCAAAGGTCGTCCTCATGTTCGATGATCTTGCGCAGGCCCTCGCGCACGAGCGGATGCCTGTCGATAATCAGGATTCCCGCCGTGCGGCGCTTGGCGCCGGAATCGTGCGCCGGGGACATCGATAAACTCGTCCCCTCGTTGCTTGCATCCATGGTCACTTCCTCGATGTAGGCGTTAATGGTCACAAATCCGCGGGCAATGCACGGCGCGCCGCAGGAGCGGCCATGGCGAGGCCGCTGATGCGCCGCTCCAGGCGACGCTACTCATCTTCCGCCAGCAGCCGGTCGATCTCCCGCACCGGAACCGGCGGGCAGTGCAGGAAACCCTGCGACGCATCGCAGTTGAGCAATCGCAGCAGCTTCAGCTGCTCGGCCGTCTCGACGCCTTCGGCCACGGTGAGCAAACCGAACGCGGACGCCAGGCCGATGATGGTGCGGGTGAGCGTCATGCTGGTGTGATCGTTGGGGAGACCCTTGACGAAGCTGCGGTCGATCTTGAGCAAATCCACGGGCAGCCGCGACAGCAGACCGAGGGATGAGTAGCCCGTGCCGAAGTCGTCCAGCGCGATCCGAATTCCCGCGGCACGCAGCTCGCGAAGCTGGCGGCCGGCCCCATCGATGTCCTGCAGCAGCGCGGTCTCGGTGATCTCGAGGTCGATGCCGAAGCCATGCGGATCATGCGGCCAATCCTGGACGAGGCCGAGAATGAAATCGACGAACGCGCGCCCCCGAAACTGCACCGCCGAGACGTTGACCGCGACGCGTACCGGGTGCAGCCCGAGACGGCGCCATCGAGCGCAGTCCTGCACGGCGCGTTGCACCACCCACTGACCCACCGGCACGATCATGCCCGACGCCTCCAGCACCGGCAGAAAGCGGCCCGGGAGCACCACGCCCTGGTCGGGGTCATTCCAACGCAACAGCGCTTCGAGCGCCTCGATGCGGCCCGTGACGATGTTGATTTGGGGCTGGTAGTAGAGCTCGAACTGCTGCGCGTCGATCGCTTCGCGCAGCCTGTGTTCGAGCACCAGCCGCTCGGCGCTCTCACTGTGCATTTCGCGCTTGTAGTGCAGGTGCTTCCTGCCGGTCTCCTTCGCGTGCTTGAGCGCCGCTTCGGCTGCCTCGGCCTGCAGCTGGGAGCGCATCGCGAACGACAGCGACGCCGACAATTCCTGCAGCAGCAGGAGTTCATCGTCGTGCACCAGTGTCGAGTCTCCGGACGTCAGGGTGAGCGCGCCGACAGGCACGCCGTCCACCACGAACGGCAAAGCCACCACGGATCGGACGCCGTCCGCGTACAGCAATTGGCGCCCGACCACGGGCGGATCGTGGCGCGTGAGATCGCAGCACACGGTGACCTCTCCGGTACGCATGGCCCGGCCGGTCAGGCTCGAATCGCGCTCCCGGCCGACGCCGATGAGCAGCGGGTCGGGCGCGACATCCGGCATCCGTCTGCCGGCACGAAACCCCGGCCGCGCATACCGCGCACCGGGTTCGACAGTCCAGACGACGGCGCTGCTGTAGCGGCCGACGTCGACGGCGATGCGGCACGCTTCCTGCGACAACAGAGTCCGGTCGCGAATGCGCAGCATCGCCGAATTGATCGTACTTTGCATTTTCAGCACCCGGGTGAGCCGCGCTATATCGGCCCTTTGGCGCTCACACTCGCGGCGCAGCTGGACCAACCGGGCCTCCGCCGTGATCGCATGCGCAGGGTCGAGATCGAGGCCCCTCTCGGTCATGGCAACCGGCACTCCGCAGGCTGGGAAACCGCCGGCAGGTCGATCCGGACCGTCGTGCCGCTGCCCGGGTGACTATCGATCTGCAGCCGCCCCCCATGGGCACGGACGGCCCGTTGGACAATGTGCAACCCCAGTCCGTCGCCGTGCGAAGCGGCCGCCTCGGCGAGCTGCCGCCGCAGAAAACCGACGGTAGCCCCGTCCATGCCGATGCCGTTGTCGGCCACCGTCAGCCTGACGAAGGATCGGCGTCGGTCATCCGGACCAATCATGCCGGCTACACCGACCTCGATGACGCCGTGCGGCTGCCGAATGGCTTGGGATGCATTCAGCACCAATTTCAAGAGCACTTGCTGCATGGCGACGGGGTCGACCCGTACCGCCGGCGCGCGGTCATCCGTGGCGATGCGCAGCACCGCCGTGGCCGCAATGACCGCACGCATTTGCGGCAGCGCGCCGCGCACTACGCTGCTCAGGGACATCTGGATCAAGGGACTCATCGTCATTGGCGCACTGTAGGGGTCCCGGCCGGACTGCGGAATCGGGTACTTTCCCGAGAGGAGCCGGGGAGAGTCTGTAGCAGGGCGCCCAGGGCGCCGGTCTTACGCGTCGACGATTTTGTTGCGGATCGCGTAACGTACCAGATCGGCCAGCGAACCGAATTCCATCTTGCGCATGATATTGCTGCGGTGCGTTTCGACTGTCTTCACGCTGAGCTGCAGGGTGCGCGCCACTTCTTTGTTGTTACTGCCCTCGGCCAGGAGCTGGACAATGTGCCGCTCGCGCGGCGAGAGGGCCAGCGCGGTCTGCGAGGAAGAATCCTCGCTGGAGCGCAGGTAGCCGTCGAGCACGGCGCGAGCCACCTTGGAGGTGAAGAACGGGCGCTCATCGAGCAGCGCCTCGATGGCCTGCACCAGCACGCGTCCCGCATCCGACTTCAATATATAGCCCATCGCGCCGGCGTCCAGCACCTCGCGCAGCAGCTGCTCCGATTCATGCGCGGTCACGATCAGGATGCGCGTCTTCGGGGTCGAGGCGCGGATCTGGCGCGTGGCATCGAGTCCATTGAGTTCAGGCATCGTCAGATCGAGCACCACGATCTCAGGAGCTAGGCGAGCGGCCAGTTCACAGGCTTGGCGGCCGTCGGCGGCTTCCCCCACGACGCTCCATTCGGGCCGGTCCGCCAGCACCGTGGTGAGCCCCCGCCGGATCAACTCGTGGTCATCGGCAATCAGAATGCGAACCTTGTTCATTCTGCGCTACCTTGGGTGGCGATGCCTACAGCGATGCGCGTTGGTCGCTACGCACGGGGGCTCCGCGGGACAGCGCGAGCGTGGCCCGCACGCAGGTTCCGCTCGAACCGGTGCGCACGCTGAGCGCGCCCCCGAGCTGCCGCATCCGCTCGCGCATGCCGGCCAGACCCACGCCCAGGGCGGCGACCTCCGGCATTCTACCCGCGGAACCGCCGGCGAGGATGCCGTGGCCGACGTCCTCGACCTCCAGGATCACGGCCGCATCCTGCTCGAACAATCGAATCGTGACGGATGGGCTCTTCGAATGTCGGTGCACGTTCGTCAGCGCTTCCTGAGCAACACGGAATATGGCCAGTTCATGCTCCGGCGGCGAGCGGTCCATGGCCTCGGGGAACTCCAGCTTGATGTCGATGCCGCTGCGCTGGCGCAGACCGTCCGCCAGCCAGCGCAGCGCGCTCAGCAGCCCGATTTCATCGAGCAGCGGCGGGTGCAGCAGATACGAGGCGGTGCGGATCTCGGTGGAGCACTGGCGCGCCAGCGCGACGCACTCCTCCATCAGCGCGCGCGCGGACTGTGAGGACGGCTCGATGGCGCGCGCCAGCAGGCTGAGACTGAGTTCCAAGGCTGCCAGACCCTGCCCGGTGCTGTCGTGCAGATCCCGGCCGATGTGGCGGCGTTCGTCATCTTGAATGTGGACCAGGGTTGCGGCCAGTTCGTGCAGCTCGTTGAGCGCGCGCTCGCGCTCTTCATCCACCAGCTTGCGCTGGGTGACGTCGTGGATGACGGCAAGCGTGAGCGTCTTGCCGTCGGCATCGAGGCTCGACAGGTGTACGCCCGTGGAAAACGCCGCGCCCGTATCGAGGCGCCGTTGCGTCCACTCGAAACTCGCCCCGCTGCGATGGACCGTATGACGGATTTTCCCCCGGCAGAACTCTTCGGAGGACATCCCGTCCGGCTGCGTCGCGGGCGCGAGGTCCCACAGCCGCATGCCGATCAGTTGGCCGGGGTCGCCGCTGCCGAACAGGGCGGCGCTGGTTTGATTGGCCTCGATGATGCGCTCGCCTTCCAGGACGAAGGCGCCAAAGGCGGCATTGTTGAAGAGTGTGCGGTAGTGATGTTCGCGGCGGCGCAGCGCCCCCAGAAAATGGTTCAGTAGCCAGGTGGTGCCGATCACCAGCAACGAGACGCCGGCGGCCGAGAGCACGGTGGCGCGCCGCCGCCCGTACCACGGCGCCAGCGTTTCGTCGCGGCGCCGCGAGGCGGAGACCACCAGCGGGTATCCTTTCACGCGGTTGTAGGCGACGATCGTCGCCTTGTTGATAAAGGGACTGATCCCTTCCATCACGCCGGAATCCGGACCGCGTAGGGCCCGTTGAAACAACTCTGAGTTGCGGATGTTGCTGCCTTCCGCCTCACGCAGCCGTGTTTCCGGAATCATCAGCACAAGGACGCTGCCGTCGCCCGCAAACAAACCGACGCCGCTCGCCGATTCGGTCTGCTCGTACACCCCCTCCAGGCGCCGGAACGCGATCAGCGCTCCCGCCCAGGTGTTTTGCAGCGGACCGCGGCCGACCCGGCGCGCGACCGGAATCACCTGCTCGGAGGGGTTTTCCGGATCGGGAATGGGCCCGCCCACCCAGGCCTCGTCCGCATTGAGCGCCAGCGCGGGCGCCAGCCACGCTGGGGGTGCCGTGCGGCTGTCGGGGGGTCCGGAGCGGCCGACCCGCACGAACCGTTGCGCATTGACCAGAAACAGCGAGCGCACGTACGCGCCGCCGGTGAGCATGTGAGCCAGCGTGTCCGAGAACCCGGCATCCCCGGCGCGGGCGAGGTCGCTGCGGTTCTCCAGTTCATTGGCCGCGGCCAGCGCCGCGCCCACCCCGTCGCCGAGCATGGCCTCGACCTGCGCCTGGAGCGTCCCGCTGACGCTGCGCAAATGCTCGCGCTCCGTGTCCAGCGTGAAACGATAGTCAACCTGAATACGCTCGAGGGCAAAGCTCCAGACGCCTGCGCACAATATCAATGCATAGGCGATCAGAGTCCAGTTTACCGCCACCGGCAGCAGCCGGCGCATCAAGCTGGCACGTCCAATGGCCTTGCCTTTCTTCATATCGGGCGCCTTGTTGGTCCCGCGCTGTGGTCCAAGCATGACGACCGCCGGGTGGGAAGTCCAGCGGTACGGCTGCGGCTGCCTCGGGCACACACCGGACTCACGGGCGCTCGAATCCAGTGTTCGCTGGCGAACGGTGATTCCAGCGAAACTGTGCTGGGATGACGCTCATGATCCGGGAGCGTTCTGGCGCGCGAAAACCGGCGCGCAACCAGTCTGGCACACGAAAACCAGCGCGCAACTCATTTTGACCGGAGGTACTCATGGACATTGGACTCAAATGACTTCCGAAGAATTGGAGCGCATTCGTTCCTGGGATCAACGCTGCGGCGACAACGAGGGGACATTTTTCCCCGTAACCATCGATCGTCGCCGCTTGTTGGAGTACGTCGATGAGCTGCGCGCCCAAGTGGCGCTGCTCACCCGTCCCCACCGCTCGATCGGAAGCGAGGCGGCGGACTCACCCGCGCCCCGGGCCGCGACCGGCGCCGCGGAGGACTCTTTGCCGCGCGCTATGTGATCAGCCTGCGGCGCGCCTCTACCGAGGACGTGACGCGCTTCATGGTAAACCGCCGCGTCGGCGTGGAGGGCCGCAGAGACCGGCAACGCCGCTCAGGCGTGGATCGCGACCCGCGCCCGCACCTGCCGGCGATTGTCGGCAAGAACGCTCGCCACGTCCTGTTCCGGTAGCGGCCGATGGAGCAAATACCCCTGCACCGCGTCGCAGCGTTGGGCGCGCAGAAACGCCAGTTGCTCCGCGGTTTCCACCCCTTCCGCCACGACCTTGAGCCTCATGCCGTGCGCCATGGCGATGATGGCGCGGGTAATCTTCTTGTCGTCGGAGTTGGCGGAAATGTCCCGGATGAACGATCGATCCACCTTGATCGTGTCGATTGGAAACCGCTTGAGGTAGGCCAACGATGAGTAGCCCGTTCCGAAGTCATCGAGCGCAATCTGCACGCCGATCGATTTCAAGCTGTCGAGCACCGCAACGGCGCTCTCGGCGTGCGACATGACCATGCTTTCGGTAATTTCCAACTCCAAATTCGACGGACTCAGTTTGCTGGTGCGGATGATCCGGGTCAGCTTGGGCAGCAGCATCGGATCGCCGAACTGCCGTGCCGAGAGATTCACCGCAACACTCAATTTGGGAAAACCCTGATCCTGCCATAGCTTGGTGCGCGCGCATGCGCTGGCAAGCACCCATTCGCCGATCGACACGATCAGTCCGGTCTCCTCAGCGAGAGGAATGAACTCCATGGGCGGTACCAGCCCGCGGATCGGATGATTCCAGCGCAGCAGCGCCTCGGTCCCGGTGATCAATCCCGATCCCAGGTCGATCTTAGGCTGATAGTGCAGGAGGAATTCGCCGCGTTCCAAGGCATGCCTGAGATCCGACTCCAGTTCCAGGCGTTCCACGGTATGAACGTTCATCGCGGGCGTGTAATACAGGTAGTTGTTTCGTCCCGCATCTTTGGCCCGGTACATGGCCACATCCGCCGCCTTGAGCAGAGCTTGCGAATCGTTGCCGTCCGTCGGGAAAATGCTGACGCCGATGCTGACGGTGACGCGGCAATCCTTGCCCCCCAACATGTAGGGCGCGCTCGTCTCATCAACGAGGCGTTGGGCGCAGATGGAAATGTCTGCCAGACTCTTGGGATTTTCCACCAGCACGGCGAACTCGTCGCCTCCCATCCGCGCCACGGTATCGCCCTCCCGGGCATGGATTCGCAGACGCTGCGCCACCTGGCGCAATAAATCATCGCCGAGGTCGTGTCCCAGCGAGTCATTGATCACCTTGAAGCGGTCGAGATCCATGAATAGGATCGCCAATTGCGTCGCGTCGCGTCGATGCCGGCTGAGCGCCTGGTCCAGGTCTCGGTTCAGCATAAGTCGATTGGGAAGCGAGGTCAGATCGTCATGCAGGGCGACGTGATTCAGCCTTTCCTCCGTGCGTTTGCGCTGTTGGAGAATTCGCAGCGACAACACGATTCCCAACAGCAGCAGCCCGGGCGTTGCCGCAAGAATGATGCCTCGAAGCGTCCGGTAGGTCGCGCGCGATGCCGCGCTCAAGGCGTCGACGAATTCGTTTTCTACGGGAGTGAGCCTTGCGTTGATTCCGGAGATGTCGGCGAGTATGGATCGGATCCGGTCGGCGCGCGGCGCCGGCGACTCGACTTCGCGCTGCAGAAGAGTTCCCGACTTGTCGAGTTGGACGATGTAGCGGTCGCCCTCCTCCCAGGCGCGAATGGATCGCTGCATGAAACTGACCCACCCGAATCTCCGGTAAAGCTGGAACATGGCCTCGATGTCGTCCGGGTGGTTTCCGCCCTCGATGAAGGCCTGCCGCACCCTGGCGTAATCCGGATCTTGCTTGTTCATCTCGAGCCGGGCCTCGCGGTCGCCCAACGGGACCGCGATATTTACCCGAAAAAGACGCCACTCTTCCGGAGCGCCGCTCGCGGCATAGCTCTGCAGATGAAAGACTGCGTCCTTCTGCGCCTTGGACCACAGGCTTTCCCCACCGACATAGGCCCGCACCGTCGACAACAGTTCGAAGCTGAAACTGGCGAGGGTCAGGAGAATGAGAACGATGGCGGCAAACATCCAAATGATCGCAAACGCCGATCTCATCCCAGTCGGCGCTGTGTTTGCGCCTCCTGAGAACGGTAGGTCGGTCATTCCGCGGCACCGCTCGTTCACGATTCCTTATCCAGAGTTTGCAGAGTTTGGCGCCGTGCCGGGGGAATCCCACGTCTGCGCTGGATCAGTACGCACCACTGTCGGCGCGAACGCAAGGTCGTAGTTCCGTTTCTCATCCAAGGACCCTACCGTGTGCAATGCAGTGGACCCTGTCAGGGTGCGACTCCCGGGTAATCGGCATGGCCTGCCGTTAGTGAATCCCCTGATTCCGCGATTACTGCGGGGTACGTCGTGAATACCTGACTTCTAATGATAGGTGGCGCCCCCGACGCCTGAGGGAATGCATGCATCTCGATGCGAGTCCTCCCTGGCGTGGTAACGAACAGACCGGGTTCGCGCGTTCTGTTGTGATGGCGCGGCCGGGCACTCCAAGCACCGCGAGGCGACGTGAAACGGAATATTCTCTTGATTCAGGATGACGCTCAGGGCGCGCAAGCGGTTCGTGATGCGCTGACGAACTCGCGCGACGGGACCTTCCAGGTTGACTGGGTGACGACGTGCTCGCTCGGATTGGAGCGTCTGGCCGCTCTTGGCAAACAGCCCCCGTGCGGAACCGGAGGCATCTCCGCGGTTCTGGTTGATTTATTGCTGCCGGATCTCGCCGGCATGGAAATCGTCGATCAGCTATATGCCGCATCACCGCAGATTCCCATAGTGATCCTGAGCTCCATGGCGGATGAAGCGATTGCCAAGGCAGCCATGCAGCGTGGCGCACAGGATTTTCTCCTGAAGGAGCGCCTCGACGATTACGTGTTGCCGAAGACCCTTACCGCGGCGATTGATCGCGCGGCGATGGCGGAAGCGCTGTTCGACGAACAGGAACGGGCGCAGGTCACGCTCAATTCGATCGGCGATGCCGTCATTAGTACGGATTTGGGCGGCCAGGTCACCTACCTCAATATCGTTGCCGAGCGACTGACGGGTTGGCCGAGCGCCGAAGCTGTCGGACGTCCTTTGGAGGACGTGTTCAAAATCATCGACGCGGACTCTCGAGCCAGGGTGCCCAATCCCATGGCCGCGGCGGCCCATAAGAATCAAACCGTCGGCCTGCCGCCGTCCTGCATTCTGATCCGCCGCGACGGCACCGAGTCGGCCATTGAAGACTCATCCGCCCCCATCCACGACCGCCGCGGTCATGTGACAGGGGCGGTGATGGTATTTCATGACGTGAGTGTGGCTCGGGCCTTGACGCTCAAACTGGCCTACTTTGCACAGCACGACACGCTGACCGACCTGCCGAATCGGGCGTTGCTGAATGATCGCCTGGCACAGGCGATCGCGGTGGCGCAACGGCATCAAACGGCGATGGCCATACTCTACCTGGATCTGGATCGCTTCAAGCACATCAACGATTCCCTCGGCCACTCGGTGGGAGACCGGCTGCTGCAATCCGTTGCAATGCGCTTGAGCGAATCTGTCAGGACATCCGATACCGTGTGCCGGCTGGGCGGCGATGAGTTCGTCATCCTGTTGTCGGAAGTGGCGCACGCGCACGACGCCGCCACCTGTGCCGACAAATTGCTGCAGGCCATCCGGGTGCCCTTCGTGATGGACGAGCATGAACTGCATGTCACGGCGAGCATTGGTATCGTCATCTATCCCGGGGACGGCGTGGAGGTGGAAGCATTGCTCAAAAACGCCGACTCGGCCATGTATGAGGCGAAGGATCGCGGACGCGATAATTATCAGTTTTATCGCCTGGATCTGAACTCGCGCGCGACCGAGAGGCAATCCATGGAAGGCGCTCTGCGCCATGCGCTCGAGCGGTGTGAGCTGCAGCTGCACTACCAGCCGATCATGAACCTCGCGACGGGCGCCATCGCCGGTGTCGAGGCACTGATTCGCTGGCAGCACCCCGCGCTTGGATTCGTGCTCCCCTCGCAGTTCATTGCAATAGCCGAGGAGAGCGGCTTGATCGTGCCGATTGGCCGCTGGGTGCTGCGCGAGGCCTGCCGACAAGCCAAGGTCTGGCAGGACGCAGGATTGCCGCCGTTCCGGCTCGCGGTCAATACCTCGGCCGTGGAACTGCGCTCGACGGAATTTGTGGCGGGCGTGGAGACGATCCTCGCGGAAACGGGATTCGACCCCGGTCGCCTCGAATTGGAACTCACGGAGACGTTCCTCATGCAGGACTCCAAGTCGACCGCCTTCGTGCTGAACGCGCTCAAAGGACTCGGAGTACAGCTCGCCCTGGATGACTTTGGCACGGGTTATTCGAGCTTGAGCTACATGAGACGCTTCCCTATCGATGCGCTGAAGATCGACCGGTCGTTCGTGCGCGATCTGACCACGGATGCCGACGATGCGAGCGTCGTCAGCGCCGTCATCAATATGGCAAGGAGTCTGCATATGAGGGTCGTGGCGGAGGGCGTCGAAAGTCGGGAACAAAAGTTATTTCTCGAAAAGCACAAGTGCTCCGAAGCGCAGGGGTATTACTTCAGCCGTCCGTTGAACGTCGACGGTTTTGGCGACTTACTGCGCACCGCGTCCTCGCGCACCGCGTCCTTGCGCGCCGCCAAGCCGCGGCCCTTGCACAAATCGATGGCGAGGGCGGTCCGTCGGATTTCGTAGAACGGTGTCTTGCGTTCGGTACCGCACAGACCAGGGGCTCGTTGTGGAGTAAAGAGACTTACGGCCGACATCGGCGTGGTTACCTTCCACAGTGAGGTTCCAGCAATGGCTACTCAACGGGCGAGAAGTCCCCGGAACGGCAACAAGATCGACCTACAGAGCCTGCATGCGCGCTTCAATCAGGTCCGGCAGATAGCACAATGCCTGGCCATAGCGATTGAATCCGAGCGTGAGCGTATCGAACCCGCGGCCGTGTGCCGGGCTATCGTCGACATGCTCGACGACATCAACAGCGATCTGTGGACATTCTTGGAGCCTTCGCTTTTTCACAGAATCGACGCCAAAGAGACGGCGCGCAAGAATTCGACGCAGCGCAACCGCGCCCACGTCATTTTCGACTCCTTGCGCGTGACGAACGGCCTGCATGACGGGAACGGCGCGTTCGGCAACGGTAGTAACGGAAGCAACGGTAGCGAGCGCGCCTCGGCCGAAGACAGCGCGAACTGACGCGACGCGTAGGCCGGGCGTTCCCGCGGTTCTCGCCCGAGCGCGCCTCGGCCGAAGACACCGCGAACCGACGCGACGCGTAGGTCGGGCGTTCACGCGGTTCTCGCCCGAGCGCGCCTCGGCCGAAGTCACCGCGCACTGACGCGACGAGCGGTCAGGCGTCGTCCTGCGGTCCTCGCCTAGAACGGTCCTCGCCTAGAGTCGGCTCCTTCTTCCTCGATATCCGTACACCAGGTAGGCAATGACCAGGGCGGCAATGATCAATCCCACCGGGCCGATTCCCCAGCCCGCACCCATGCCCCAATACAAACCTCCGCCGCCACCGAACAGCAATAGCAGCACCACTACAAGAATCAGCAGGTCCATGTTCTTCTCCTATTGGCAACGAGGTATAGTCCGGCCCGCATCGGAACATGTTGAGGGTCATCGGGTCTGTGCGGTGGCGTACTCTTGGCCGGGCGCGGGCGCCCGAGGTAGACATCCGAATGTATGAGCGCTAGCGAACAGACAAGCGGCTCGATTGATTGCATCCTGCATGCCTCATCACGAACAGGACGCGCGTCATGATCCACCAGAGGCTATCGCAAAACGGTTTTATGGTCGGAGTCCACTGGGGACGTGCGTTCAGGGCTCAGTTGATTAGCACCATCCCGGACATGCCCGTTGTGATTACCCATCGGCCGGCCGGCGCCTGTGCGCGAGTCAGGGCGGTCCGCACACCACACTGGCTGTCCGGCTTTGTCACTGCCCCGGACGTCCCTGCGGCGCTCCGGGTGGTGAGTCCGACCGATGCACGAGCGGCCGCGAACATCGCTGAATGGTCGAGCTATCTGCCGGCGAATTGCGTACGGACGATGATTTCACTCGGGTGGGATCGCTCAACCTGAATACGCCCACGCCGCGTGTCAACGCCGCGGTTCCACGCAAGCACCTCGTGCATGGCAAGCGCCATGTGCATGGCAAGCGCCATGTGCGTGCGCTGCCGTAGGCGCAATGCCTCAACCGGTTGGCGCCTCTGCTGCAGCGCCACAGGACC
>JBEKYO010000083.1:0-26790 GCA_049510875.1 Steroidobacteraceae bacterium | reverse complement strand
AGTAAAGGGAGCAGCGTCGTGCGCCGCGCGTCTTGCATCCGCTCCCCAGGCTCCCCATGACCCCGCTGTCGGAATCCGGCAATTCGTGCCCGGCCCGCCGATCCCTCGATGAAGTGCTGTCGATTGCCGACGGCCACCTGTGGATCGAGGGCTGCGACACCGTCGATCTCGCCGGCCAATACGGCACGCCGCTGTACGTGGTGTCGGAGGCTCAGCTGCGCGCGAACTGCCGCCGGCTGCTGGCGGCATTCAAGCGCTATTGGCGCGTCGGGCCGGTGGAACTGCTGCCCTCGCTCAAGGCCAACTTCACCATCGCCGTGCGGCAAATCCTGAACGAGGAGGGCGTGGGCTGCGATGTGTTCGGGCACGGCGAGCTGCAGGCCGCGTTATGGGCCGGCGTTGCGGGCCCCAAGATCTCGGTGAACGGGTCGGCGAAGGGCGCGCAGCTCATCGAGCTGGCCGTCTCGGTGGGCGCGCGCATCACGCTCGACAGCGAGCAGGAGCTGAATTTCGTGATCGCCGCGGCCGACCGGCAGCGCAAGTCCGCCGACGTGCGGTTGCGCGTGCGGCCGGATTACCGCGAGCTGACGGCCGCGTCCGATTTCTTCCCGGCGATGAGCATTCGCGAGGCGGCCAACATCTACAAGCCGGGCATCGAAGTCGGCGATGCGCTGCGGATCGGCCGGCGCGTGATTCAGCATCCCCGCACGAACCTCACCGGTCTCATGACGCACCTGGGCCGGCACAGCGCGGACCCCGCCGTCTGGGCGTCGATGGCGCGCACGTTCGGATCGGTGGTCGCGCAACTCGCGCATGCCTGGTCGCCCTGGCGGCCGGCGGAGATCGACATCGGCGGCGGCTTCCCCTCGCCGCGGGATCCGACCAGTCCCTCGCGATCGACGGCGCCGCCGCCCGAGAGCTTCGCCGTGAGCACGGCCGGTGCGCTGCTGCAGGCCTTGCACGCCGGCGGCCTCGATCCATCGGGCGTGGTGCTCGAGATCGAGCCGGGCCGTAGCCTCTTGGCCGACACCGGCATTCATTTGAGCCGCGTGTGCCATGTGAAGCGGCAGGATCATCCCGTGTCGCGAACCTGGATCGAGCTCGATACGACGGAGATGTTTCTGCCCGACCTGCTCATGGAGCACGCCTATTTCCGGCCGCTGTTCGCCTCGCGTGCCGATGCCGCCGGCGTGCAAAAAGTCGAGATCGTCGGCCAGTCCTGCAATTTCGATCTGCTCGCCCGCGACGTCGACGCGCCCGAGGTGGCGAACGGAGATGTGGTGGCGTTCCTCGACACCGGCGCCTACCAGGAGGCGGCGGCCTCGAACTTCAACGCCCTGGCGCGTCCCGCGACGGTGCTGGTCACGGGGCGCCGATCGACACTCATCAAGCGGCGCGAAACGCTCGATGAGATTTTTGCGCGCGACCTGCCGCTGCAAGGGAGTACCCGATGACCGGCCTCGACCACGTGGGACTGACGGTGCAGGACTTGGAGCGCTCGATCGAGTTCTACTGCACGGTGCTCGATTGCGCGGTTCAAGAACGCGCGGTGATCAGCGGCGCGGAGGTGGACACGGTGACCGGCGTCGCCGGTGCGGTGATCCATACCGCCGATTTGAAGCTCCCCGCCGGCGGCCTGCTCGAACTCCTGCAATACACGGGCTCCCCCGGCGCGCAACTCGTGCAGCGCCGCTTCGATGCCGGACACAGCCATATCGCCTTCCGGGTCGCGGATGCGGATGCCGCGCGCAGCCGCGCGCTGCGCGCGGGCGCCCTCGACTGTTCGCCGCCGGTGACGTTGCACGAACCGGGATCGTCCTGGGACGGCGTGCGCGTGTGCTATGCGCGCGATCCCGACGGCCGGACCATCGAATTCGTGCAGCGCCCCGATGCGGCCGCGCGCCCCGATGCGACCGTGCAGCCCGATGCGGCCGTGCGCCCCGATGCGGCTGTGCGGCCCGACACGGCCGTGCGGCGCGACCGCTAGGAGCCTGTCCGAGTAATCTGCGCGGCTCACGCAGATAGACCGGCTCCTACCGCGCCTTACCTGTCAGCCGCCGGCATTGCGCGATATCATGAACTCAAGATTTTTAGCGGGGCAGCCGCCGCGCGCCATGCTGAGCGGAACATTTTGAGGGGAGGATGAATTGATGCGCAGATTCGAAGGCCGTGTGGCCGTGGTGAGCGGTGCCGCGCAGGGCATGGGCAAGGCGGTGGCGTTGCGGCTCGGCGCCGAGGGCGCGACCGTCGTCGCGGTCGACATCAACGGCGCGGGAGCCACGGCCACGGCGCAGGCCCTCGGCGGCGCGTCCCTCGCCGTGAGCTGCGACATCGGCGACGAAACCGCCGTCGGCAAACTGTTCGAGACCGTGGCGGCCAAGTTCGGCAAGCTGGATGTGCTGGTCAACGTGGCGGCCATCGTACCGTTCGTGAAATGGGACGAGCTCACCTTCAGCGAATGGCGCCGGGTGCTGCGGGTCAATCTGGACGGGCTCTATCTCATGTGCCGCGCCGGGTCCGACTTGATGCGCAAGGGGCAGTACGGCCGGATCGTCAACTTCAGCTCCAATTCCATATTCGCGGGCACCCCCAACATGGCGCACTACGTGGCGTCCAAGGGCGGTGTGCTGACGTTCACCCGTGCTCTGGCCACCGAGCTCGGTCCCTATAAGATCACCGCCAATTCGGTCTGCCCGGGTCTGATCGATACGGAGGGCGTGCAAACCACGCCCCACAAGGATGCATTCGATTTCGTCGAAACGCTGCAGGCCATCAAGGGCCGCGGCTACCCCAAGGATGTGGTGCCGGCGGTGGCGTTCCTCGCCTCGGAGGAGGCGCACTGGATCACCGGCCAGGCGCTCAACGTCGACGCGGGCATGGTGCGCTGGTAGGGATAGGCGCCCTCAGGAGTAGATGGCAGTCGCTCGCCGTCGGCGCCCTCAGGAGTAGAAGTCGGCGCCGGTCCGGTAGGACTTGAAGCTCTCGAGATCGTGCGAGTAGAAGAGCTCGGCATCGTGCTGCTCGGCCAGCGCCTTCAAGCGCTTCATGGAGTTGAGGCTGGCGGTCGGGTCCAAGTGAAAACTGGAGATGCACATCATGTCCATGTTTTTCTTACTGTAGCAGGCGTCGGCCGTGAACAGCATGGGGCGCCGGTTCTTGAGCTCCACCATCAGGCTGTAGTGCCCGGCCGTGTGGCCCGGCGTCTCGAACAGCCACAGGCCCGGCGCGATTTCCTGATCTCCCGTCAGCGTCTCGAAGGTCGGCGTGTACATGTCGAGCGCCGGATCGGCGGGCAGCGTCAAGCCGCGCTTGCCCGCGAGGTTCGGCGCAAAGCTCAGGTCCGAATAGCCCAAATGCTCGAACGGCTGGCAGTTGCCGCTGGCCTCCAGCTCCTTCGTGTGGCACAACGTGCACGCCTCGTGAAAATGCTTATTGCCGCCGCAGTGATCGAAATGATAGTGGGAGTTGATGACGTAGTTGATGTCACGGGGTTTGAGCCCGAGCTTGCCGAGTTGTCCGGGGAGGGTTTGCGCGGCGTCCTGAATCGGCTTCTCGAAGGGCAGTACCCGCATCACGTGATCAAAATCGTAGCCGGTGTCGAAGAGATAGCGGCCGTCGGCGTGCTCGATGAGCACGCTGTAGCAGGGAAAGCGCACCTCGCCGGCGGGGCCGCGGTTCCAGAAGGCGTGAAAACCGTCGATCACCAGCGTTCCGCCATCGAGCAGGTGAACCTTCGTGTCGCTCATGATTCGAGTGCTCCTGTAGCCTTAGGGTTTCGGCGCCGCCACCGAGGTCATCATGGCGCGCACGGTGAGCGCATCCCAAACCGGGTCGACTTTCACCTGGCCGCCGATGATCCGGGTGCGCACGGCCTCGATCTCGGACCAGACGTTGTCGGGGATGTACTTCGAATGCAGCAGCCGCACCGAGTCATCGCTCAGTTGAATGGAATAGGGATGCGTGCCGAACTTGCCGGCTTTCAGATCCTCGATCATGGCCGAATACACGGGCACCAGATTCCAGACCACCGATGTGAGCAGATGGCCCTTGTCGAGCGAACTCTTGTCGCCGAGTTCGTCGATGAACCATACCTTGCCGCCGGCGGTCGACGGCGTGGTGTCGACCGCCTGCAGCATGCCGAAACTGGCGCGGTCGCCCTGGCCAAAGACCACGTCGGCCCCGGCGCCGATCACCGATTCGGTCACGCGGCGGCCGCCCGCGACGTCGGCATAAGCCGCCGGCCCGATCACCGCGTACAGCACCTTCACATGAGGGTCCGTCGCGCGCACTCCTTGCGCGAAGGCGGCCGACTGGCTGTTCCACGGCGGCGATTCGGCCGCCACGACGATGGCGACGACGTGGGTCCTCGTGGTCCTCCCCGCGAGAACGCCGGCGAGATACGCCCCCTCGCGGCCGGACAAGGTGTAGTCGGCGACGGCGCCGGGTTTTGAGTCTTTGGGGCGGTCGACGATGGCGACCGGCACGTGTTTCTCCGCGCCGATCTCGGGCGCCGCCGTGTTGTAGCCGCTGGCGTGCGCGATGATGAGACTCGCCCCGTCGTCCGCGAGTTCGCGCAGCTCGGCGTGCACATCGCCATAGCCCAAGCCCGATGCGGGCATGAATTTCAAGTGGTATTTCGCCGCGACGGCCTTGGCCGCCTCGAAGGCCTGTTGATTCCAGCCGAAGTCGGTGGGCTCCTCCGGCAGCATGATGGCGAGCGAGCTCACCTCGGCGGCCGAGGCAGAGCACCCCACCCCAAGCGTCCATGCCGCGGCGACGGCGACGGCGACTGCGACGGCCGCGGCCGCGGCCGCGGCCGCGGCGGCGCGCGCCGCCGGCAGGGTTCTCCGCCACATCTGCGCAACTCCTTGCATGAAAAATTTATACCCGAACCCCGAAATAAAACTGGTACCCGAACCGTCAAATAAAACTGGTACCCGAACCCTTAAATTAAAATTTGTACCCGAACCCCAGGATGTATTCGCGCGGCGGGAACCACGTCTGGGTGGTCTCGCCGCCGTACTGGTTGGTGAAACGATAGCTCACCTCCGCCCGGTCGGCCAAATTCGTGACCGCGAACGTCAAATCCAGCTTCGGGTTTGCGAAGGTGTAATCGAAGAACAGGTTCATCAGGACGTAGCTCGGAGTCGTATAGTAAAACGAATTGCCGAACACGGTGTCCGCATAATGATCCCGATAGTTGCCGGACAGCCGCGACAGCAGGCTCGAGCCGTCGCCGAACGTGGAGGTCTGCGACAGCGCCAAGGCGGCGGTATACGTGGGGAGATTCGGCGGCGCGTTGCCGTACACGTCGCGATAGCCCTGTGCCCGCAGCGCCGTCAGGAGCTGCACTCCATTCGGCAGCGCCGGATTCGGGATGCCGAATTCGGCGTCGATGAACGCCGTCTCGCCGTACTCCGCCGCGAATTGACTATTGGCCGCGTTGCCGGCGAGATTGTCCAAGGTGGAGACATGGGTCGCGATCTTGCCCTTCTCCGCCGTCAGGTTGGCGCTGAGGCGGAAGTGGTACGGCAGCAGCTCGGTGAACTCCCCCTCGATCCCGTAGATGTTCACCTGTGGCAGGTTGTCGACGCCGCCGTCGAAATTGATGAGATCCTCGGCGTGATACTGCATGTTCTTGTCGATGTAGTAGAAGCCGGCGAGATTCGCGATCAGCGTCTTGTCGAGGAAGGTGTTCTTCGAGCCCACTTCGAAGGCGGTGATGGTTTCGGGCGCATAGTTGGGCGGAACCACCGCGGGCGCGGTGCCCGGGTTGCCGCCGCCCGGCTTGTAGCCGGTGGAAATGCTGCCGTAGAGGAAATTGTCGGGTGTGAGCTGGTAGTCGAGGCCGGTCTTCCAGGTGAGCTTGTCGGAGTGCTGGGCCAAGTGCACGATGCCGCCGCCGATGCTCGGATCGCCGAAATAATTGTCGAGCAGGGTAGTGTTGTGATCGTAGGTATAGCGGAAGCCGGCGGTGGCGCGCAGCTGGTCCGTGATGTGATAAATGGCCTGGCCGAAGCCCGAGACCGAGGCACGGCGCAATGAATTCGCACTCTCGAAATACAGCGTGCCGGCCGCGATCTCCGGCGCCACCAGGCTTTCGACCTCGTTGTTGAGAATGTCGGGCGCGCCGGGCTCCGCTGGATTGCGCAGGTACTGATCGTAGCCGTCGGTGGTGCGGGTATCGAGATAGAAAACGCCCGCCACCCAGTCGAGCGGACCGCCCGGCTTCGAACTCAAATCGAATTCCTGGGTCACCGCATAGTTCTGGTGCAGCACGAATTGATCGTTCTCGCCGCCGTAGAGCGGCGTCGAGAGCGCCACCGTGAGCCCGCCTTCCGAGTTCGATCCGCCCTGATTCATGTATTGCACGCTCGACAGCGACTTCAAGGTCATCGCGTCGAAGTTATAGGTCGCGACGATCGTGCCGATGGTCTGATCGATGTCGTAGATGCCCGGCCAGTCGCTGGTTTCCTCCCAGGGATTCGGGTTCGGGTCGAGGATGTTCTTGCTCTCCGGCTCGTGCTGCACGACTTTCGCGTATTCCACCGAGCTCACCACGGAAAACTCGTCATTGGGCTGGAACAGCGCGGAGAGGCGCACGTGATAGTTGTGCGTGTCATTGAGATGAAAATCGCCGGGAACTTGGGTGGCCACCACATCGCCGTCCTGCTTGATGAAATCGCCGGCGAAGCGCACCGCCAAGGTGCTGGAGAGCGGCAGATTGATCGCCGTGCGCAGGTGCATCAGATCGAGCGAACCGAATTCCACGTCGGTGTATCCCTTGACCTGGTCGAGCGTCGGCTGAACGGTGATGACGTTGACGGTGCCGCCCACGGAGTTCTGTCCGAATACCGTGCCCTGGGGTCCGCGCAACACCTCGATATGGTCCACGTCGAGGAAGCCGAAGCTCAACGACACCGGGTTCGGCATGAAAATGCCGTTCTGGTGCAGGGACACCGACGCCGGGGAGCCGTCGTCCTGCGGGGAATTGAGCCCGATGCCTCGAATGGAGAGGTCGAAGTCGTAGCCGTCGCTCTCGCCGATGACCAGGCTCGGCACCATGCCGTTGAGGTCGGTGGTGTTTCGGATCCCGTTCTCCCGGAGCGCATCCGCCGGCAGCGCCGTAATGGCCTCCGGCGCCTGCTGGATCCCTTGGTTCTCCTTCTGTCCGACGACGATGATGCCTTCGAGCTGGTCCGGCGAGTCAGAGGCGGCCGCCGCGCCCAGCACGGGCGCGAGCAAACTGCCGCATAAAATCCACGCTACGTTCGGTCTCACGGTCCGGTGCATTGATCGATCCCCTTAGATGTTGCAGTCGTCGCATTGCTCGTCATCGATTGATCATTGTGTGAACCAAGTTCTCCCATTGGTTCATGCCCTGGGCGTCAAGCGGTGCGTGGGGCGTCGGCGACGCCCGCGTCGATGACGGCGAGTGCTGCGGCAACTCCTGCCGGCAGGTCGACGGCGTGGCCCAGCGCGCGCAGCGCGCCGCCGAGCGCGGCCACGGCCACCACGGCATACATGGGCCGGGCGGTGGGCCCCATGTGGCCGATGCGCACGAGCTTGCCCAGCGTCTCGCCGCGCCCCGCGGAGAACATCACACCGTAGCGCGCGCGTGCGGCCGCCCGCAGCGCCGCGTCCTCGACGCCCTCCGGGATGCGCACGGCCGTCGCGGTGGGCGATGCGGTCCGCTCATCGGCGGCCCAGAGGGAGAGGCCCAGCGCGAGAACACCCGCGCGGCACGCGGCCGCGGTGAGCGCGTGGCGAGCCCAGACCTCCTCCGGCCCCTCGTCGAGGTACAGGTCGAGCGCGGCATCCAGACCGTTGATCTCCGCGACGGACGGCGTGAAGGGAAACGGCCGATCCCGGCGCCACGCATGTTCCCAATCGAGGATGCTCAAGATCGAATCGCGCGGCGCGTGCGGATTGTTCCTCATCTTCTCCCAGGCACGGGGCGTCACGCCGACCAGCGACAGGCCGGGCGGGCAGCCCAGGCATTTATTCGGCCCGGTCACGAACAGATCGGCCTGGCAGGTATCCGGATCGACATCCATGCCGCCGAACGAGGAGACCGCGTCGACCAGCAGATAGGCGCCGTGCGCCGCGACGATCCGGCCGATCTGCGTCACCGGATTGATGGTCCCGGACGGCGTGTCGTGGTGGCACACGGCGACGATGCGGATGTCCGGGCGCGCCTTCAGCTGGGCGGCGACGCGCTCCGGATCGATGACCTCGTCGAAGGGGACACGCATCTCGATGAGCTCGGCGCAGTGGCGCTTCGCCCAATAGCCGAACCCCGCGCCGTACACCCCTGAGACGAGATTGAGGACGACATCGGTCCGGGCGATCAGCGATGCCGCGCCCGCCTCGAGCGCGAGCACCGGCTCGCCGTGGAGAATCACCGGCATGTGCTGCGTTCTGAAGGCCGTGCGCAGCTTCTGCGTGACCCGTTCGTAGAAGCCCAGAAAGACCGGGTCATAGTCATAGAGGACGGGCTTCGACAAGCCCCGCAGCACCTCACGATAGGCATCCACGGGTCCGGTCGTCAGCGTGAAAATCGGCTCTTGGTCGGGCGTGATCGACATGGGCGATCTCCTGTTATCGCGATTTCAGCGCTCGCCGCGCACATAGGGCACACCTAAGGCCGGCGGCAACATGCTTTTGCGGCCGAACAGCACCAGCACCAGCATGACCACGGCGAAGGGCAGCATTTGCACCACGTCGGTGGGGATGTCGATGCCGGCAACCTGCAGGGCCGTGGTCATGGCGAGGCTCGCGCCAAAGAGCGCGGCGCCGATCAACACCCACAGCGGCCGGCCTCGGGCCAGCATCGCGAGCACGATCCCGATGACGCCGGCGCCGCCGGTGATGAAGGGTACGAAAATGCCCGCGCCCACGTTCGCGAGGTAAGCGCCGCCGAGTCCAGCCAGAAATCCCGTGCACAGCACGGCGCAGGAGCGGGTGCGCATGACGTCCACGCCGGCGGCGTCGAGCGCCGCGGGCTTGTTGCCCGCCGCCTCGAGGCTGAGGCCGAGGTAGGTCGAGCGGTACAGCCAGGTCAACGCGCCGACCAGAATCAGGGTGAGGTACACCAGCGGATTGTGGCTGAACAAACCCTTGCCGAGAATCGGTATCTGACTGAGCACGGGCAGCGCCAGCACCGGCGCTGCGGGCAGGCGCGGATACGAGCGGCTGAACTGGACGAAGTGCAGCAGCGAGGTCAGTCCTTCGCAGCCGACCGTAATGGCGATGCCGATGACGATCTGATTCAGCCCCTTGCGGATGCACAGCAAGAGCACGATGAGCGCAGCGCTCATCCCGCCCGCACCGCCGGCGAGAAAGCCCAGCCAGAACGATCCCGTGTGGTAGGTCGCGAGGAAGCCCGTGTACGCGCCGACCAGCATCATGCCCTCGAGACCGATATTGAGAACACCCGCCTTTTCCGAGATCTGCTCGCCGAGACCGGCGAGCAGCAGCGGCAGCCCGGCCGTCACCGCGCCGAACAGCAGCGAGACCAGGAAAGGCTCCGTGAGCAGGGCATTCATGCGTCAGGCACCGTTGCGCTTGCGGCGGGTTTGATCCAGATATTCGACCAGGCCCAGGAACAGCAGCAGCAGCGCCACCAGCACGAGCACGTAGTGCTGGGGCACGCCGACCCGGCGCGCTGCGCTTTCACCGCCCACCATCAGCGCCGAGAAGAACAGCGTAAACCCGATCACCGCGTAGCCGTTGAAGCGCGCGAGAAACACCAGCGGAACGACCAGCAGCCCGAAGGCCGGATTCCAGTCCGCCCGCACCGTGCCCCAGACGCCCAGGACTTCGACGGCGCCGGCGAGTCCGATCAGGCCGGCGCTCAGGGCGAAGGCGACGATGGTCAGCCGTTCCACCCGCAGGCCCGCGTGGACCGCCGCCGCCCGGTTGGCTCCGAGAACCTGCAGCTTCAGCCCGAAGGCGGTTCGCGTCATCATCAGATGAACCCCGATGACTGCGAGTATGGCGAGCACCAGTCCCACATGGATGGTGGTGCCGAAGAGGCGCGGCAGCCGGTCATCGACGGCGAGGCTCCGGGTCTGCGGCACCGTGGTATCGGGATCGCGCAGCACCAGTTTGATCAGCACATTCGCGAGGCTGGTGCCGAGAAAACTCATCATCAGCGTGGTGATGATCTCGTTGACGCCGTAGCGCGCCTTGAGCACCGCGGGAATCAACGACCACAGGGCCCCGATCAGGCTGCCCACGATCAGGCAGGCCACGAGCGTGGCGCCGCGCGGCAGGACCGGGATCAAGGCCGGCGCAAGCGCCGCGCTCGCCACGGCCGCGAGCAGGAACTGCCCGTCGCCGCCCAGATTCCAGATTCCCGCGCGAAACGCGACGATCAGGCCGGCGGCAATCAGCAGAAGCGGCGCCATGCGCGTCAGCGTCTCCTCCGCGCCGCCCCAGCGCATGAGGCTGCGCTCGACGACATAGCCGTAGTAGCCCAGCGGGTCCTTGCCGAGGACCAGCAGGATCAGCCCGCCGACGACCAGCGCCAGAGTGACCGGCACGAGCACGCGCAGCAGCGTGGCCTTGAGTCCCGGGCCGATGCCGTCCTGCGTCGTCATGCCGCCGTGGCCCCGGTCATCAGGCGCCGGACCTGGTGGCCCGCGCCGTCGTCGTTGTCGACGATGCCCGCGAGACGTCCTTGATACATCACGCCGATGCGGTCGCTGATCTCGAGCAGTTCGTCGAGATCGGTCGAGATCATGATGACGGCGACGCCGCGTGCGGCGGCCGCGACAATCCGATCGAGCGCCAAGCGCTGATTGTGCAGGTCGAGTCCATAGGTGGGTTTGTTGAGAATGGCCACATTGGCCTCGGCGTCGAGTTCGCGCGCGAGCAGCACCTTTTGAACGTTGCCCCCCGAGAGCTTGCCGACCGGCGTGAGTTCCGAGGGCGTGCGGATGTCGTTGGCGAGGATCTGCGCTCGGGCGCGCTCATGAATCAGCTCCCAGTCGCTGAGGCCGCGCCGCCAATACGGCGGGGCGCCGATCTCCTTGAGCACCAGGTTCGTCGCCACGGAGAAAGTGGCCACCGTGCCCTCGCCCAGCCGGTCGTCGGTGACATAGCGCACGCCGCGCTGCCGGCGCTCCGGAACGCGCCCGCGCGTAATGTCCGCGCCGCCGAGTTCGATCCGCCCCTGCACCGAGGAGCGCTGCCCGGCAAGCACCTCCGCCAGGTGTTTCTGGCCGTTGCCATCCACGCCCGCAATCCCAAGCACCTCTCCCGCCCACAGCTGGAAACTCACCTCGCGCAGCGGAGTCTCGGCGAAATCAGGCGCTGTCACCACGGCGCGCACCGACAGCACCGGTGACTTGCGGCGATCCACCGTGTTGGCGCGGCGCAGCTTGCGACCCAAGAGGATCGCCAGTTCCTGGTCAGTGTCCGACGGGGTATCCGATGAAAAACGCGAGGCAGTACCCGATGCGCTGGACGGTGCGCTGCCCGATGCGGTAGGCGGCGCGGTGCCCGATGCGCTGGACGGTGCGGTGCCCAATGCGCTGGACGGTGCGGTGCCCAATGCAATAGACGGCGCGGTGCCCGATGGGGTGCCGAACATCATTCGGATCACGGTGTCGGTCCTCTGCGCCGCGGTCATGCCTTGCAGCCGCTGCGGGTCGATTTCCCCGGCGACGCAGCCCAAGCGCAGCACGGAGATCCGGTCGCCGAACTCGTAGGCCTCGAGCAGCTTGTGGGTGATGAGAATCAGCGCGACGCCTATCTGCTTGAGACGGCGCATCATGCGGCCGAGATCGGCCACGCCCTGCGGCGTGAGCATCGAGGTCGGCTCGTCGAGCAGCAGCAACTTCTCGTCACGCCACAGCGCACGCATGATTTCGACCTGTTGCTGCTCGCCCAAGGACAATCCGGCTACCGGCGCATGCGGCGGGGCGCGCACGCCGAGCAGGGCCGACAGTTCGTCGAAGCGGCGCAGGGCGGCGGCGCGCGCCAGGGGCTTGCGCCAGGAACCTCCCAGCATCAGGTTTTCGATGACGGTGAGGCTCGGCACCAGCAGCACTCGCTGGAAGACCGCGCCGATGCCGAGATCCATGCTGCGCCGGGGCGAGTCGATGACCGAGGGCGTGCCGCCGATGAGTATGTCGCCCTCGTCCGGCTGCTGCATGCCGGCGAGCAGACTCACCAGGGTGGATTTGCCGGCGCCGTTCTCGCCCAGCAGCACGTGGATCTCGCCGGGGTGAAACTCGAGCGACACGGCATTAAGCGCGACGATCCCGGGATAGCGCTTGGTGACGCGGCGCAGGGCCGCCACGGCGACTCGACCCGGCCCCGGGGAAGCCGCTGACTGACCTGCTTGCGTTACATCTGTGATCATTCGCTTCGCTTGCACGCTGCGCGGCCTGCCGGCAGCAACGAGGCCGGCTACTTCGGCGGCGCCGCCACCGTGGTCATGAGGGCGCGGACCTTGAGCGCATCGAAGGTCGGCTCGATCTTCAGCCGGCCGTCGATGATCTGTCTGCGCACGGCCTCGACGTCGGACCATACCGTGTCGGGGATGTACTTGGAGTGCAGCAGGCGCACCGAGTCGTCCGCCAATTGAAGGGGATAGGCATGTGTGCCGAACTTGTTGGCCTTCAAGTCCTCGATCATCGCCGAGTATACGGGCACCAGGTTCCAAACCACGGACGAGAGGAGATTGCCCTTGTCGACCGGCGTCTTGTCGCCGATCACGTCGATGAACCAGACCTTGCCGCCGCCGGTGGACTTGCGGGTTTCCACCGCCTGCAACATGCCGAAGCTCGCGCCGTCGCCCTGGCCAAAGACCACGTCGGCACCCGCCCCGATCACCGATTCGGTGACGCGGCGGCCCCCCGCGGCGTCCGAATACGCGGCGGGTCCGATCACCGCATAGACGATGCGCAGCGCGGGATCCGTCGCGTGCACGCCTTGCGCGAAGGCCGCCGATTGGGAATTCCACGAGGGCGGCTCGCCCGAGACGACGATGCCGATCACGCGGGTCCGGGTGGTCTTCGCCGCCAGAACCCCGGCGAGATAGGCTCCCTGATGGCCGGAGAGCGTGTAATCCGCGACGGCGCCGGGTTTGCTGTCTTTGGGACGATCGACGATGGCCACCGGCACATGCTTCTCGGCGCCAATTTCGGGCGCCGCCGTGTTGTAGCCGGCGGCATGGGCGATGATGAGGCTCGCCCCGTCATCGGCCAGTTCGCGCAGCTGCGCATGCACGTCGCCGTAACCCATGCCGGTCGCGGGGAGGAATTTCATGCCGTACTTCGCGGCCACCGCCTTCGCGGCATTGAAGCCCTGCTGGTTCCAGCCGTAATCGGTCGGCTCCTCGGGCATCATGATCGCGAGCGCCTTGAGCTCAACGGCCGATGCGGAGAACCCCGCGCCGAGCGCCCAGGCGGCCCCGCACAGGGCGGCGCGCCACGCCGCCGGCATCCGCCTCATGCGCCTCATGCCTGCAACGCCTTGCGCACCGCCACCAACTTCGCCGCCCGCGCGCTCTGGAGTTCCGCGATCCGTTCCGGCGTGTAGCTGTAGATGCCGCTGCCCGTTTTGATGCCGAGCTTGTGCTGCGCCGTGCGCTCCTTGATGTAGGAGGCGACATCCGGCCGATTCGACAATTCCTGGTTGAGATAGCCGGCGACCGCCGCATAGATGTCGAGGCCGGCCATGTCGAGCAGCGCCATCGGCCCGACCACGGCGAGCTTATAGCCGATGCCCCACGAGACGCAGCTGTCGAGATCCTGCGGTTCGATGACACCCTGTTCCACCAGGTCGAGGCATTCGCGCATGACGGCGTAGAGCACGCGATTCTCGACGAATCCCGGCACGTCCTTGCGAATGGTGATGGGCAGGTGGCCGCAGCGCCGGATGAGTTCCACCAGCGCGGCCGCGACCTCTGGGCTGGTCTGCGCGCCCGAAATGACTTCGATCATGGGAATGATGTGCGGCGGGTTCGACCAATGCATGCCGATGACCCGGCCGGGAATGCGCGTGCCGGCCTGGATCCGCGTGATCGGAATTCCCGAGGTGTCCGAGGCGAGAATGCAGTCCTCGCCCACCTGCGCTTCGAGGTCGCGAAACACGCGGATCTTGAGGTCCAAGTCCTCCGGCACCGTCTCGATGACGAGCTCGGCGCCCGCGACGCACGCCGCGAGCGTGTCGTGGACCTTGATGGCGACGGCGCTGTGATCGGGGACCGCAAGCGCGGACAGCACCGTCGCCGCCGCCGCGAACGCAGGTCCCGCCTTCAAGCATTTGGCCGGGTCGGCGTCGAAGGCCGACACGGCCATACCGGCGCGCGCCAGCGTTGCGGCAATGCCCGGCCCCATGGTGCCGAGTCCAATGACGGCGGCGTTCTTGAACTTTGACCCCGCAAGCATGCGGCGGCTCAGGCCTTCGACTTCTTATAGGCGTCCCGGGCCACGAGTTTGTCGCGCCAGGCTCGTAACGCAGGCAGCGCGGGCAGCGTGACCGGAAAGGCGAGCGTTCGATCGATGACCGGCCCCAAGCAGATATCGGCAATGGAAAAATTCGCACCCGCGAGCCAGGGCCGTCCGGCCGTGCCCTTCTCCAGAATCTCGAGCTGGGCGGCCAGCTCCTTGACGTCGGCGCCGAAGCTCGCCGCGCGTTCCTCGTCCTTCTTCTTCGATTCCTTGAACACACCGAGGTAGGGGGCGTTGAGCGAGGCGAGCTGCCAGTCCATCCAGCGCTCGACCTGGCTGCGCGCCGCGGGGTCCGCGGGGTAGAGCGCCGCGCCGCCGGCGAGCTTGCTGCAGAGATAGCGCAGGATCGTGTTCGACTCCCACACCACGACGTCGCCGTCCACCAGGGTCGGCACCTTGCCGCAGGGATTGAGACTGAGATACGCCTCGGTCTGCGTATTGTTGAACTGACGCCCGTAGTCCTCCCGGCTGTAGGGTTGCCGCAGCTCCTCCAGCAGCCAGACCACTTTCTGCACATTACCGGATGTGCCCCGACCCAGAACTTTCAACATGGTTTTACTCTCCCCGCACCGCGGCCCAAAGCTTGATTTAGGAATTCAACTACGCGGTTTGTAGGCGACCGCATCCATTTCGATCTTGCATTCGATCACCGCACGCGCTTCGACCGTGGTCCGTGACAGCCGGCCGTCCGGGAAGTACTCGCCGAAGACCTTGTTGTAGCGCCCGAAATTGCGCGCGTCGGCGAGAAACACCGTGACCTTCACCACATCCTCGAGATCGGCGCCGTCGAGTTTCAAGATCCGGCGGATGCCCTCGATGGTCCAGCGCGTCTCCTCCTCGATGTTGCCGCTGCACATGTTGCCGTTCTCGTCCTTGGCAACCTGTCCCGAGACGTAGATGAAGTCGCCGGCGCGCACCGCGGGGTGAAAGGGCAGGGCAGGGTTGCGCTTGCCGAGGGGAATGATCTTGCCGTTCACGAAGTGTCGAGTCCTGTTCTAGAGTACCGAGGTTTCGATGACGTCGACCCCGCGTTGCCGGTCGATCAGGTAGCACAGGCCCCGGTCGTCGATGGTGACGTCGTTGGAGGAGGCGAGATTGAATCCCGGCGGCGGGTCCGATTCGTAGAACGCCAGCTCGCGCGGTGCGAACGGATCGGCGATATCGACGATGCGCAGTCCCTTCGCGAACCACGCGAACGGAATGATGGTCCCCTTGAATCGCTCGGAGGGCTGGTGGCAGCCCATCATGGGCGGCTGCGGCGCACCGTCCGGATCGAGGCCTGCCACCTGGAAGGTCGAGATCGGCACCGGGCAGTGCTCGTTGGTGATGTCGTAGATCCAGGCGAACGCCGGGGCCGACGGCCAGAGCTTGGCGACGTCCTCATCGGCGACCACCATGACCTTGCGGCCCTTGAGGGTTTGCGGAATCGGCAGACAGGTGTGCGTCGGATGCGGAAACGTGGGCGACGTGTTGCCGCTCGCGATGCGCTTCGGTTTCGACATGTCGGCGATGTCGAGGATGTGGTAGCCGTGATGCCAGTAGCTCACGTACAGCCGGTCGCCCATGCGCATGGGGTGATGGCAGCGCGGCGCCGGACCCTCGGGCCAGGGATTGATCTCGCCGCCCGCCTGCCACTGGCCGGGGATCCACCAGCGTCCGACTTCCACAGGGTGCGCGGGATCCTTGAGATCCAGAATCATCATGATATTGCCGACGTAGCCCTCGGCGGTGGGGGAGATGTACGCGTAGCGGCCATCGAAGTCGTAGCGATGCACGCCCTTGCCGTGGGTGCGCCACTTGCAGAGCAGCTGCGGACGCGACGGGGTGGACACGTCGTAGATGCCGAGACCGCCGCCGAAGTTCGGATCGCCGCCCTGCCCCTGGCGCTCGTGGTTCACGACCATGATGCCGTTGGCGACCCGCACCTTGTGCGAATGCCAGCCCGGGGGCACCTCGACGCGGGCGATCACCACCGGGTGCGCCGGGTCCGCGATGTCGACGATGGTCGTGCCGGTCGGCTCGCGCATGTGGCCGATGTAGAGGGTCTTGCCGTCGACCCATACCTGGCCGCCGCCGGGACAGTCGATGTGGGCCAAACGCCGCGTGTTCTTGGAGCCTGCCATCAAAAGAGCCGGGTGACGTCGCCGTTGTCGTTCTTGCCGTGCTTTTGATAGAGGGCGAGCGCCTTGAGAGTGGGCTCATCGCTCGCCACGAACAGAATGGCCGGCTCCCGCTCGGACAGATTGACGTGCTCGCACCACGTGCCGCCGGGAACCACGACGGTGTCGAAGGGCTCCCAGTCGAAGCGCTCGCCGCCGATCACACTGTAGCCGCGGCCCTCGAACGGGGCACAAACCAGACTCGCGCTCTGCTTCAAGGGCAGCGTGCGCTCGCCGGGCCGCAGCATCTGCATGAAGAAGGTCATCGTTTTGTAGACGGACTGGCCGGTGGTCGGATCGACGTACTCGACCATCAGCGCTTCGTGGCGGTCGCCGTCCCAGCCGCGAAACTTCTCGAGCAGCTCGCGCATCATGTCGTAGCGGTAGAGGAACATCGGCGAGGCGTTGCCGGCGCCGCGCCGATGGGATACGAAGCGCGGCAGAAAGCCGCCGCTGCCATAGACGCGCTGCGAGTAGTCCGGCGGGTAGCGTTCGGTCTGCATGACCCGGCGGATGCGCTTGCCCTCCTCCTCCTCGGTGTAGTCGTGCTCGAAATACAGCGAGTTCAGCGTCTCGACCAGCGGCAGGTCGAGCACGCTCAAGTTGATGGCGGGCTCCTCGCTCTGATTGCCGTGGTTGTGCCAGGTGTCGTGCGGCGTGAGCACGAGATCGCCGGGGCCGAACACGATGTTCTCGCCCTCCACGCCGGTGAAGTTCATGGACCCGGTCAACCCCAAGCGAATGGCATTGGGCGAGTGACGGTGGGGCGGCATGATCTCGACCGGGTCGTTCACGCGGTACGCGACGTAGAGCGTCGAGGCCGTGGCGCGTTGCGGCGCCAGGCCCGGATTGACCAGGACGAGGGAGCGCCGCTCCGAGGTCTCCGTCTTGATGAGCGCCGCCGAGCGATGCAGCAGGGGCTCGATCTGCCGCTGGTACTTCCAGATGAAGGGGACCGCCTTGCGGCCCTGCATCACCTGGCGGTCCTCGTCGTGAGCGACGCTGCGGTCGACCACCCAGTAGGGGGCCATGTGGTTGGCGTACACGTCGCGGTGCAAAGCGTCGAGCGACGCCTGCAGCTCGCCGGTTTCGTTCAGCTTTTCGTCCGCGCGCATGCTCTTTAAGAAACCTCTCACGAACCAATCCGGCCAAGTGGTTCCAACCGGATCGAGTCTGCCCGGAACCAAGGCCGACGTCAACCGCAGCGGAACGCGTTGCCGAGGCCATTGGCGCGGCGTCTTGTGGTATCGTATTCGGGGTCATTACATCGGCTGCAGAATCATGGACCGAAGCGATCAGGCTCTTAGCAAAGTGCGCGAGTTCATCGAGAAACGCGCCTTCGCCGCCGACGGACGCATCCCGCCGGAGAGGACGCTCGCGACCGAGCTGCGCGTGGGGCGCCGCTCGCTGCGCCGGGCGCTCGAGGTGCTCGAACAGGAGGGACGCATCCATCGCCACCAGGGACGCGGAACCTTTGTGTACACCCCACCGGCGTATGGCGCCGCGGCGGCCGCGCCGGATGCGCGCCCGGCGAACGGCGCGGTGAGCCGCAGCCCCGCGGCCACGTTGGGCGACATTCTCGATTACACCAATCCCCTCGAGGTCATCGAGGTGCGGCTCGCGACCGAACCTGCCATGGCGCGCCTGGCGGCGCTGCGCGCGTCCGCCACCGAGATCAAGCGTCTGCAGACGCTGGCGGACAAGACCCGCGCGGCCGGCAACCCGGATACCTACGAGCGCGCCGATTCGCTGTTTCACCGGACCATCGCCGAGGCGGCCCGCAACACGCTGTTTCTCGCCTTTTTCGACACCATGTGTGCGCAGCAGCGCGACGCCGGCTGGCGCCGCCTCGGCGAGCATGCGCACTGTTACAAGCGCCAGGCGGTCTATGCCGGCTTCCATGAATCGATCGCCGCCGCGATCGCCGCGCGCAACGGCCAGGAGGCGTACGCGCAGATGCTGCGCCATCTCGGCGATGTTCAGCAGTACATCTATGAGCAGGCATTCCCCCGCTCGGAAGCGGCTCAATAGGGCCACCCTCCATTGGCTCAGGCTGCTGAGTTCGACTACATCATCGTGGGTGCGGGCTCGGCCGGGTGCGTCCTCGCCAACCGCCTGAGCGCCGACGCGGGCGTTTCGGTGCTGTTGCTCGAGGCCGGCGGTTGGGACCGCGACCCGTGGATCCACATCCCGCTCGGCTGGGGCAAGATACTGCAGAAGCGCCTGCACGATTGGGACTACTTCTGCGAACCCGAGGAGACGGTCGCCGGCCGGCGCATCGAGTGCGCGCGCGGCAAGGTGATCGGCGGCTGCTCCTCGACGAATGCGATGGCCTACGTGCGCGGCAATCGCGGCGATTATGATCGCTGGGCCGCGGCCGGCGGCGCGCCGGGCTGGTCCTACGAGGCGGTGCTGCCGTATTTTCGCCGGCAGGAGAGCTGGGAAGGCGGCGCGAGCGCTTATCGCGGCGGCGACGGGCCGCTCAGCGTGAGGACCTGCGGCTACCAGGATCCGCTGCTCGGCGCGTACGCCGAGGCCGGCCGCAGCGCCGGGCATGGCTGGACCGACGACTACAACGCGCAAGTCCAGGACGGATTCTCGCGGCTGCAAATGACCATCGGCGGGGGCCGGCGCTGCAGCTCGGCCACTGCGTATCTGCGTCCGGCGCTGCGGCGGCGTAACCTCACCGTGCGGGTCCGCGCGCTGGCGAGCCGGATCGTGATCGATCACGGCCGGGCCACGGGGGTCGAGTATCTGCGGGGCGGCGCCGCGCACACGGCGCGGGCGCGCCGCGAGGTCATTCTCTCGGGCGGCGTCATCAACTCGCCGCAACTCCTGATGCTCTCCGGGATCGGCCCTCAGGATGAGCTCAAGCGGCACGACATTCCGGTCACGGTGGCGCTGCCGGGCGTCGGGCGCAATCTGCAGGACCACGCCTCGGTAATCCTGATGTACCAGCGGCGCGAACCCGGCCCGTTTTTCGCGATGATGCGCTACGACCGCATCGCCCGCGCCGTCGTCAAGGCGTACCTCTTCGGCAAGGGCTTTGCCGCCGACGTGCCCGGCGGCATCGTCGCGTTCCTGAAGACGAGCGCGCAACTCGCCCTGCCCGACACCCAGATACTGCTCACCGCCGCGCCCTTGGGGGCGTGGCCCTACCTCAAGCCCTTCAAGGCGCCGTTCGTGGACGGCTTCGCGAGCCGGATCGTGATGCTGCATCCGGAGAGCCGCGGTGAGGTGACCTTGCAGTCTCGGGATCCCAAGGCCCACCCGCGCATCCTGCAGCGGTTCCTGGGCGGGAAATCGCGCCGGGCAGCGCGCAGGCTTCGGATGCGCAGATCGATGCCCACATCCGCTCGACCGCGATCACCGTGCATCATCCGGCGGGGACCTGCAAGATGGGCGCGGAGTCGGACGAGTCCGCCGTGGTCGATCCCGAGCTCAAGGTGCGCGGCGTCGCGGCACTGCGCATCGTCGATGCGTCGGTGATGCCGGAGCTGGTGAGCGGCAACATCAACGCCGCGGTGATCATGATCGCGGAGAAAGCCGCCGACCTCATCAAAACTTGTAGCGGATCCCCCCGATGAATTCGCGCGGCGGATAATAGCCCTGCGTCGTCTCGCCGCCGTACTGGTTCGTGAACCGGTAGCTAACGGCGACGCGATCGGCGAGATTGGTGATCGCGAACGTGAGGTCGAGCGTGCGATTGGAGAACGTGTAATCGAACAGAAGATTCATCAGCACGTAGCTCGGGGTGGTGTAGATCGGCGTGTTGCCGAACACGGTATCGGCATAATGGTCCCGGTACGTGGCGCTCAACCGGCTGAGCAGCGAGGAGCCGTCCTGGAAGGTGCTGGTCTGGGCGACCGCGAGGTTCGCCGTGTACTGCGGCAGGTTCGGCGGCGAGTTGCCGTAGACGTCGCGGTAGCCGGTGTAGCGCAGCGCCGTCAGTAGCTGCTGCGCATTCGGCAGCGCCGGGTCGGGGATGCCGAACTCCGCGTCGATGAAGGCCGTTTCGCCGTACTGCGCGGCGAACTGGTTGTTCAGGGCGTTGCCGGCGAGATTGTCGATCGTCTCGATATGCGTCGCGATGCGTCCCTTTTCATCCGTGAGGTTGCCGCTCACCTTGAAGTGATCCGGCAGCAGGGCGTTGAATTCGAGTTCGAGGCCGTAGATATCGACGCGCGGCAGGTTGTCGACCCCGCCGTCGAAGTTGATCACGTCCTCGGCGTGATACTGCAGGTTGCTGTCCTGATAGTAGAACCCGGCAATATTCGCGACGAAGCGGTTGTCGAGGAAGGTGTTCTTCGAGCCGACTTCGAATGCGGTAATGGTCTCAGGCTTGTATTGGGCCGGCACCACCTCGGGCGCGGTGCCCGGGTTGCCGCCGCCCGGCTTGAAGCCGGTGGAGACGCTGCCGTAGACGAAGTTTGCGGGCGTCGCCTGGTAGTCGAGCTCGGTTTTCCACGTGAGCTTCGAGGCCCTCTGTTCCAGGTGGACCAGCCCGCCGCCGATGCTCGGGTCGCCGTAGTAGTTGTCGAGGAAGGTGGTGTTCTTGTCGACCGTGTAGCGAAAGCCCGCCGTCGCGCGCAACGCGTCGTTGATGTGATACGTGGTCTGGCCGAATTCGGACACCGAGTCGCGCCGGAACGCGTTGGCGGTCTCGAAGTAGAGCGTGCCCGCCAGGAGTTCGGGTGTGGCGATGGCCTCCGCGGCCGGATCCGGGATGCCGATGGTGTCGGGCGCGCCCGGCTCCTCGGCGTTGCGCAGGTACTGGGCGTACGCGTCGGTGGTGCGGCTGTGCAGGAAGAAGCCGCCGACCACCCAGTCGAAGGGACCGCCGGGCTTGGAGCTCAGGTCGAGTTCCTGGGTGAGGGCGTATATGTCGTGCAGGTAGAATTCGATGTTCTCGCCGCCGGACTGCGCGGTGGCGAGCGGAATGTCGAGGCCGGTCTCGGAGATCGAGCCGCCCTGGTTGACGTACTGCAGGCTCGACAGGGACTTGAAGACCACCGGCTCGAAATTGTAGGTCACGATCCCGCTGGCAACCGTCTGGTTGTAATTGAACGTGCCCGGCCAGTCGTTGGTTTCCTGGTACGGCGAGGGATTCGGATCGATGAGGTTCTTGCCCTCGGCCTCGTGCTGGTTCGCCTTCGAATACTCGATGATTCCCACGACGGAGAAGTCATCGTTCGGCTGCAGCAGCGCGGTCAGGCGTACGTGGGAGTTGTGCTTGTCCGAGAGCGGGTAGTCGCCGTTCGTTCCGCCCACCTCGGTCTCCTTCGCGTAGCCGTCCTGACGGATGAGGTCGGCCGCGATGCGCACCGCAAAGGTCGGCGCCAGCGGGATGTTGACGGCAAAGGTGCCGTGCACCAGGTTGTAGGAACCGGTGCTGAAGTCGGCATAGCCGCTGGTGGCATCGAAGGTCGGCATCACGGTGATGACGTTGATGGTGCCGCCCACGGAGTTCTGACCGAACACGGTGCCCTGCGGGCCGCGCAGCACCTCGATATGATCCACATCCAGAAAGTCGGTACCCAGCGAGACGGGGCTCGAGATGAAGATGCCGTTCTGGTGAAAGGAGACTGAGGCCGGCGAACCGTCGTCCTGCGGGGAGTTGAGACCCACGCCGCGAATCGCGACATTGTGGTTGTACCCCTCGGTCTCGCCGATCACCAGGCCCGGGACCAATCCGTTGAGGTCCTCGACATCGTTGACGCGGTCGAGTTTCAATGCCTCGGCCGATATGGCCGTGATCGCCTCCGGCGCCCGCTCGATCTCCTGGTTTTCCTTCTGCCCGATCACGACGATCGGTTCAAGCTGATCCGAGGTGTCGGCCCCCACGGCGCCGACGGCGGGGACTACCCAGATTCCTCCCAGGAGGCACGCGATGAGCTGCTTGGCGTTGGGCTGCATTGATGGATCCCCTTTGTCATTGGTATCGCCGCTCGACCACGGCCATTGGCATTTCTTGAACCAAATTCCCGATTGGTTCAATAGTGGCACTATGTTTGGTCCGTGACAACCCGGCTTCCGCGCGGCGTGCGCGCGGATATTGGTTCGGGACGGAAAAAGCCCTTATATTCGCTTCGCCAGGCCGCCAAACTTCAAGCAGGCAATGAAAACGAGCTTCGACATACTGATCGTGGGTGCCGGATCGGCCGGTTGCGTGCTGGCCGCGCGCTTGAGCGAAAATCCCGGGATCACGGTGGGAGTGCTCGAAGCGGGCGGCCCGGCGAGCGATCCGGACATCGCCATTCCGCAGCGCTGGCCGATGCTCGCCGGGCGCGACTACGACTGGGCCTACCGCACGGCGCCGCAGCCGGGAACCGCGCAGCGCGCGCATGATTGGCCGCGCGGACGCGTGATCGGCGGCTCGAGTTGCCTGCACGCGATGGCCCACGTGCGCGGAGCGCGCGAGGATTTTCGCCCCTGGTCAGAGAGCACCGGTGCGCCGCGCTGGTCGTACGAGGGACTGCTCCCCGCGTTTCGCCGGACCGAAAGTTTCTCCGGCGGCGCGAGCGAGCAGCATGGCGGCGGCGGCCCGCTGCCGGTGTTGCTGCCCGATGCGGAAGTGAGCCCGGTCGTGCGGGCCTATATGGCCGCCGGATTGGCCGCGGGCATTCCCTGGCTCGGCGATCACAACACCGGCCGACTCATCGGGGTTGCCCCGAATTCGCTCACCATCCAGGCCGGCCGGCGTGTCTCGGCTGCGGACGCCTATCTCGACCCCGTCCTCACACGCGCAAATCTGACGGTGACGAGCGCAGCGCTGGTGCATCGGCTGACCACATCGGGCACGCGCGTGACCGGCGTGGCCGCCGAGATCAGCGGCGAGATCAGGATGATCGAGGCGGGCGTGACGATCCTGTGCGCCGGCGCCGTCGCGACGCCGCTGCTGCTCATGCGCTCAGGCATCGGTCCCGCGCGGAGCCTCGAGCGCGCCGGGGTCGCGTGCCTCTCGGACCACCCGGGGGTCGGCGAAAACCTGCACGACCATCTGCTCACGGCGGGGAACGTCTACCTCGGCAAAAACCCCGTGCCGCCATCGCGATTGCAGCATTCCGAGTCCTTGACGTATGTTCACGCCGGCGACCTCACCCGCGCCGACGGCGCTCCGGATGTCGTGCTCGCCTGTGTGGCGGCGCCGAGCGTGACCGAGTGCTTCGAGCGGCCCGCGATGGGCAGCGCTTACACGATTCTCTCCGGCGTGACTCATCCCACCAGCCGCGGCCGGATCACGCTCACCGGTCCCGACCTCGCCGATCCGCCGACGATCGATCCGCAGTACCTGTCCACCGAGCACGACCGCCGGCTCGCCCGGCAGGCGCTCGACCTCGCCCGCATGGTGGGTCAGCACGCCGCGTTGGCGGAGTGGCGGGCGGTCGAGCTCTATCCGGGCGCCGATTGCCGCAGCGACGCGGCTCTCGATGCATTTCTCGCGCGTGCGGTGATGACCCATCACCATCCCGTCGGCACGTGCCGGATGGGCCGCGGGGCAGGCGGCGTGGTGGACGCCGATCTCAAGCTGCACGGGTTCGAGCGGGTCTACGTGGTCGACGCCTCGGTGATCCCCGCCATCCCTTCCGGACCCATCCATGCGGCCGTGCTCGCCATCGCGGAAACCTTCGCGGCCGACATCGCCGCCATGGGATTGCCGCCTTAGGCGATTCAGGCGCCGCCTTATTTATTATCGCGACGGCGCGATGATATCAGTGCTGCGTTGAACCATGCGCCGATTAAGGATACCTTACATGAGCGATCAACCGGGTAGGCCGAAAAGAGACTGAAGTGTCCGACGTGTCGCAGCGAACGCTGCACTCTCCCAAAGTACCCGTGCGAGAGTGGCTGCTCACTTTCGCGCTGATGCTCGCCGCCGGCATGCTCGCCTTCTCGCTGCCGAGCTTCGGCACCCACCTGCCGTTGCTGCTTCTGCCGAGCGGGGTTGCGGTCGCGATGACCTATCGCTGGGGACCGCGCATGTGGGTCGCCGTGTTCGCCGCCACCATCACGACCAATTTGTGGGCGCACCGGCCGCTGCTCACGGGCATTTGCATCGGAATCGGAGCGGCCACCGGCGCGGCGCTGGCGGCATGGATTCTCGTGCGGCGCGGCTTCGACCCGAACTTCAGCCGCGGCAAAGACGTGCCGCTGTTCATCCTGGCCGCGGCGACCGGCCTGACGGTCACGCCCACCTTCGGCTTGCTCGGCGTCTACCTGGCAAATCCAGTTCCCGGCGCGGCACACCCGGCTGAATGGTTCACTTGGTGGACCAACGTCACGGCGGCCGCGCTGGTTCTCGGCCCGATGTTGGTGGCAGTGCACCGGCACAGCCTGGCGCAGTTCACGGAGCGCTGGACCCACGGCGTGCTGTGGCTGGTGGGCGTCGCACTGTGCTGCGCATCGATGTTCGTCTTCGACGGTCAATACTTCCGGGCGCCGATTCTCATCTTCGCGCTGTTTCTCGTGGTGGTGGGGGTCATCCGCTTCGGCCTGGTCACCGCATCCTTCGGCTCCTTCGTCATCATCACGGTGTTGGCCTACGGCATCGCTTACAATCACGGCGCGCTCCAGGGATTGAACGAGCTTCAAGGCCTCGTCCTCAGCTGGTCGGTCAGCGTCACGCAGACGGGCATCACGTTGGTCATCACGGCACTGCTTGCGGAGCGCGATTCCGCGGGCCTGCAACGGCTGCGGGCGGAACGCCGCTACGCGCAGGTCTTCGACGGCAGCCCAGAGGCCATTTGGGTGCACGACCGCGACAGCTTGCGGATATTGATGGTCAACGAGGCCGCGGTGCGTCAGTACGGTTGGAGCCGCGATGAGATGCTGTCGATGAGCGCCGCGGCGCTGATCGCGCCGGGGGAGCCTCGCGGGCCGCCCGACCCGGCCTGCGAACTCGGGCGCACCGAGCCGTTCGAGGCGCGGCACCTGACCCGGGACGGCCGGCTGCTCGACGTGGAGGTGTGGATGCGCTCGATCGACTTCGGGGATCAGCCGGCCGAACTCGTGTTCGCGGCGGATGTCACCGAGCGGCGCGCCTTCGGCCGCGCGTTGGTGGACGCCATCGCGGGCGAGCAGCGCCGCATCGGCCAGGAGATGCACGACGGACTCGGCCAGGAACTGACCGGGCTCGCATTGTCGGTGCGTGCGTTGGCGAACCGCGCCGAGCGGGAACGCGACGCGATTGCCGATGAACTCGATCAGCTCGCCTCACTCGCGACGAGCTGCATCCAGGACGCCCGCCTCATCGTACAAGGGTTATCGCCGTTGACGGATGCGGAGGGGAGCCTCGAGGCGGCGCTCGAGGCGCTCGCGCGGCGCAGCTCCCTGAGCGGCACGCAGGTAAGCTTTCGCCTGCAGCACGAGGCGCCGCTCGACATCGACCTCAAGACGCGCAATCACTTGTACCGAATCGCCCAGGAAGCCGTGCAAAACGCGCTCAAGCATTCAGGCGCGAAGGCCGTCGAGATCACCTTCTACGTCCGCAACGGCAGCGTGCGGCTCGAGATACTCGACGACGGCCGGGGTCTGCCGGACGTGGGCTCGCGCGGCGCCGGCCTCGGCATGCGCACGATGCGCTTTCGCTCCAGCGCGATCGGCGGGCGCCTCTTCATGGGCCGCCGGGGCGGCGGCGGCAACTCGGTGGTGTGCGAGGCGCCTCAGGCGCGTCAGGCGCAGTCCACACCCGTGCCGGAGCGCGCGCCGCTGTAATTCCTACGGCCCGGCTCCGGGCGCAGTGGTTGAAAATTCACCTAATGAGGCGCACTGCCTACGTTTAGGATCGCCGTAGCGTCAGTGCGCACGGCGGTGTTTGCGTTCTTTTGAATTACCGAACCCACTAGGAGGGCGAGCAAGCTCAGCGCGAACCAGAGATATTCGCGATATAGTCGCCTACGTGTTTCGGTATTCATAGTTATCCGCTGTCAAGTATGGCCCGGTGGATCCAGGCTAATATGCGGCCGCGTCGCCAGGAACTACAAAAACGACATATGGATATACCGTAAGCGAATGCCGGTGCCGTGGCGGCGCCTTACCGGCGCCGGCGTTGAAATCTTGGGTCGCGCGATGCCCGAGGACAGGTTATGTTTAATGCCCTTGCCGCGAGGAGTCGAGTCGCTTGAGCACCACGGCCATCGCGGTCCCCCGATCCGCGCTCACAT
>JBEKYO010000082.1:0-20605 GCA_049510875.1 Steroidobacteraceae bacterium | reverse complement strand
GGGTGCGACGCATGCGTCGCACGGGTGACCAGGGATGGTCACCCCGGGCTTGCGCGCAGCAGGGACTGCGTAGCGCAATGTTTTTCCCGCAGCCTCCATGGACGGATTCACGGCGGTCCGGAGAATACCTGCCCAATCCCGACTTCAAGCACGCAGTCGCGCGTAAGCCCCCCGGCGCCGGGTGGGTCGGGTGCGCGCCCGCGCGATTAATGTGTAGTATTGCGTGGCAATGCCAGCCTCGACAGCCACAGTGTTTGGACCGGCCTATTTTCGCAAGTTTTACCTGAGCTCTTCCACGCGCGTCGTTACGCCAGGAGAAATGCGGACACGGGCGCGGTTGATTGCGGCCATCTTGGCGCAGGCGGGAATCCCCGTGCGTCGCATCCTCGATGCGGGTTGCGGGATCGGCCTGCTGCGCAAGCCGTTTTCCGAGGCGCTGCCGCGGGCCCGCTACACCGGTGTCGACGCAAGCGACTATCTCTGTACCCGCTTCGGCTGGACCAAGGGTTCGGTGGTCGATTATGCGCCAAAGAAGCCGAGCGATTTGGTGGTCTGCTACGACGTGCTGCAGTATCTGGACGACCGCGCGGCGGCGCGGGCAATCGCCAATCTTGCGCGGCTGACGCGTGCGGCATTGTACGTCTCCGCCCTGACGCGCGAGGACTGGCGCGACAATTGCGACCGCTCGCGCACCGACCGCGCGGTGCACTTGCGTTCCGGCAACTGGTACCGGCGGCGCTTGCGGCGGCAGTTCCGCTATCTGGGTTTCGGCGTATGGCTGCGCAAGGACGTGACCGCGCTGTTGTGGGACATGGAGCGAGCTTCGGTGTAGGCCGGCTACAGGTTGGCCTGCATCCAATTCACCAGCGCGGCGTGGACCGGTTCGGCGGCGCCATAGTCGGCGCGCGCATCGTTGACCAGGGAGACGAGAACGAACGTCTTGCCCGCCGGTGTCGTCACATAGCCGGCCACGCCGCTGACGCCGTCGAGGTGGCCCGTCTTCAACCGCACCGAACCGGCCGGCGCGTTTTTCATCCGCGCGCGCAGCGTGCCGTCGATGCCCGCGAGCGGCAATGACGCCAGGAACTCCGGGGCGTAACGGCTGTGGTAGGCCGCGCCCAGGACCCTCGCCAGCTGCAGGACCGATATATGCGTCGCGCGCGACAAGCCCGAGCCGTTGTCGATGTTCATGTCCTGCAGCGTGAGGCCGCGCTGTTCACTCCATTCGGCGATCGCGGCGGCGCCCTTGTCGAGAGTCGCCGGCGGGCCGAAGCGGTCCGCGCCGAGCGTGAGCAGCAAATGGCGCGCCATCAGATTATTGCTGAATTTATTGGTCAGCCGGACGATCTCGCCGAGCGTCAGCGAGTCGAAACTCAGGAAAGCGCGCGCATCCGCAGGGGTCTGGGCCACGCGCAGCGAGCCGGCGAACTCGCCGCCCAGCTCGCGCCACAGCGCGACGAAGGTCCCGAATGCATAATCCGTGGGACGCAGCAGCACCCGAGCGATGCTGCGCTCGGCGCAACTTGCGCTCAAGGCTCCGGAAAAAACCACCCGATCCCAACGTTCGGAGGCCACTTCGAAATCCACCCGGTCGGCTGCAGGCCTGCAGCGGCCCGGCGCAAGATCAATGTGGTTCTCGATGACGAGATTGACGGGCGCGGGCGATGCAACGATGTCGACCCGGTGCAGGCTCTCGTTCGGCACCACCCTGAAGTCGATGGACTGGAAATTGACCATCAACGCGTCGGGCACGACGTTGTACGACCGGTTCGGCCGTCCGTCGAAGGCCCCCGGGTCCTCCGCGGGCAGCGCGAACGCGGTATTGTCGATGATGATGTCTCCGCGGATCGACTGCAGCCCGTTGTCGCGCAGCGTGCGGGCGAAGCTCCACCAGCGTTCCAGCGTCATGTAGGGGTCGCCGCCGCCTTGCAGCACGAGATCGCCGTCCAGGACCCCGTTGTGCAGTTCGCCGCGAACGGCGGCGCGCGTGTGCCAGACATAGGCCGGGCCGAGCAGCTCCAAACTCGCGAATGTGGTCAATACCTTGATCGTCGAGGCGGGGCTGCGCGGAGTGTCGAGATTCTGCCCGGCGATCAAGCGCCCGCTATCGGGGTCCAGTATCGCGAAGCTCATGCCGCCGGCGGGAAGGTGTTGTGCCGCCATGGTTCGAGCCACCGGCGGCGGCGCGCCCATGACGGCGAGTGCGGTCGCGGTGACTGTGGTGCACACGAACATGAGCGTGGCGGCTGCGAATCGTGGCGGCATCGATCTAAGGTAGCACAGCATCATTCACCCGAGCGCCAGCACCACGCGGCGCCAGGCCGATGAGCGCCACCGCAGGAACAGCATCCATCCCAGGCAGAAAATATAGGCCAGCGCCGCGAACCAGCCGCCGACCGCCCCGAGACCGAACTGCGGCAGCCAGTGCACCCAGCCGCTGCCCGGCGCGAACGAAAGACTGTGCGCCAGCGGCACGAAGAAACCCCACGACAATGCGATCACCATGAGCGAGGGTAGGCGCACGTCGCCGGCGCCTCGGAGGCATGCGCCGCTGCCCAAGCTCAGGCCGTCGAACAGCTGGTAACCGGCGGCAATCCACAGCAGTCGACAGCCGGTTGCCGCGACCGCGGCGGCCGCCGGATCGGACCGGTTGGTGAACAGCGGCACCAGCCAGGGGCCCGCGGCGGCGAGCAGTATTCCGCTCACGCCCATGTAGAGCACCGCGATCGCGATGATGCCGTTGCCCACCTTCGAGGCCCAATCGGGCGTCCGGGCGCCGATGGCCTGCCCCACCAGGGTCGTTCCCGCCATGGCGATTCCCACCGCCGGCATGTAGCAAAAAGACGTCAGCATCATGACGATCTGCGTCGACGCGCCGTCGACCAACCCCAAGCGCACCTGCATCAATTGGAACAACGCAAATCCGGTGATGTCGGCCGCGTACAGCACGCCCATCGGGACCCCCAACTTGAACTGGCCGATCAACGCATGCACCCGCAGGCCGGCGGTCAGGTGCGAGCGAAACCGCGTCCGCGTCGTCGCGTGCAGGAACGCCGCCATCGCCAAGGCGACGCCCAGCAGTTGCGCCGCGCCCGTCGCCCATGCCGAGCCCGCGATGCCGAGTCCCAGTGAGACGACGAACAGCTGGTTCAGGACGGCATTGGCCGCTGCGACGCAGAGCGTAACGCGCAGCGTGATCATCGGCCGCCCCACGCCGTTGAAGAATCCGAGTATCGACCACAACGCGATGCCGAGCGGCGCACCCAGCATGCGCGGGAACCAGTAGTCGACGGCCAGCCGCAGGGTTCCCTCGGCGATGCCGAATGGCGAGAACATCCAGGCCCCGCTGACGGCGAGCGCGGCAAACAGCGGCAGCGTGAAGAGCGACGCCCAGAGGGCCGTCCACGTCGCCTGTGAGGCGCGTGCATACCGCCGTGCGCCGAATGCCTGTGCGACGAGAGTCTGCACCGATAGTCCCACGCCGCCGAACAGCAGTACAAACACCAAGATCGGCCAGTACACTGCGCCGATCGCGGCGGTCGCCGCCGGCGACAGGCGTCCGATGAACCAGGTATCGGTCGCGTTCAGGACCGCTTGGACCGCGCTGTTCAGCATGAATGGAAACGCGAGTTTGGCCACCGCGGCATAATCGAGGCGCGGGCGGCCGCGGGGGCTCAGCGCTTGTCCAGGCAGCAGTTTGATGGGTACATCCATGGGCGGTTCCGGCTAGCCCGCCAGGATAACCCGAGTGCGAGGCGAAGGAGTGAAATCGATGGTGCAGCAATCCGTGGCGGGACCGTTCTACGCGCGGCATCTTGGAAGCGGCGTCTGGCAATTGACGACCGGCGTCCCCGCGGGCCCCGAGATTTTTCTCTGCGGCGCACGCCCGGACGAGCCGGGACTTCTGTCGGGCGAGAGCATCACGGCGCTGGGTGTCGAGTGGCGCGCGGACGGGGTCCGGGTCGCGCTGTCGGGCGCGCATGGCGTCCGTCATCTCAGCGCGGGCAGCGCGATCGTTCACGAGCCGGCGCCGCGGCTCTACGAGGCAGTGCCGCTCGCGGTTCTCGACGCCGAAGCGAAGCGGTTCTGGAGGCGCGTGTTTTGGCTGATGCGAATCCCCGGGGGCCGGCTGCTCCTGCGCTTCCTGGCGCGGGGCGGCCGGGGCAGGGGGAATGTGGGCCGCTGACTCGGGCGGACTTGGATCACAGTGGGCGGCCATTATTGTTAACACCGGCAAATCGCGCCGTAATTACCGTCCGGCCGCGGCGCCCGTCACCGCGATTTGCGACGCTCATCAAGGCTGCGGCGCTGGGTTTCGCCCACATTGGCGCCTTCGCCCACGTACAGAAGATGAATCGCCAGGATGGCCTTAGCGCTGGAAAACAATGCGAACTCGGCCGAGGCGTCTACCCCGATTGATGCCTCGTTTGAGCCGTATGGCCGGTTGCTGCGCATGCTCATGCCCACGCTGCGGGGCATCGTCGTGCACGACGGATACTCGAACCTCGTATGGGCGTCGGACGAATGGAATCTGGCCGAATACCCTGGAGTCGTCAACGACGCGATCGCAAACGCACTTGCCGATCCCGAACCATTCCCCGCAATAGTGCGGACTCTCGACGCGGACAGCGTCGTCTACTCGTTCGCGGTGCGCGCCCAGCGCAGCGATCTGCTGGGCATCGTCAGCCTGATCGTGCGGCTGACCGCCAACCAGACCGAGGTTCGGCCCCTGCTGTACGTTCGGCCCCTGGTGCAGCCGGCGTTGGAATGCCTGCGGCGCGAACTGTCGCTGCGCTCGCAGCTTGGGTCCCAGGAGCAGGCCCTCGGCGGACGAGAACGCGATCTATCCTTGATGCTCGAGATGTCGGGGCGTCAGTCTGCCACGGCCAGCGATGCCGATGAGTTCGAGCTGATCCTGAAAACCGGTCTCGAGCACATGCGCTGTGCGCTGGCCGCGTTGTGGGTTCCGGACAAGAACATCGAATTGACGTTGACTCGCAGCGGTCAACCCATGGCCCCGGAATCGCTCAAGCGCGCGCAACAGCATCTGCTGGCATGGATGCAGCTACAGCAGCGCACCATCGTCGTCAATCGCATTTCCAAGGTCGCGAGCGACGGGGCGGCTCCCTACAAAATCCTGGCATGCCCGGTCCGCCATCCGTCGGAGCGAGTGATGGGGGTGCTGGCGCTGTTCAATCCGCCGAGCGCGCCGGATTTCGATTCGCATCAAACTCGCATCGCCGAGCTGCTGGCGAAAAAGGCGACCATCATCATACAGGCGCAGTACGATTCGAGTACCGGCCTCATGACCCGCCAGGCGTTCGAGCGGCAGGTCACCGTGCTGCTGACCTCGCCCGCGCCCAGCCAGTCGCACTGCATCCTCTATCTGGACATCGATCGACTGCACGTCATCAACGAAACCTTCGGCATGCATGTGGGCGACGACGTCATCGTCAGCGTCGCCGATTGCATGGCGAAAACGCTGCCGCGCGGATCGCTCTCGGCACGCATATCGGGCGATCGCCTGGCGGCCCTCATACCCCTGGTCGGCATGGATGCGGCGGCCAAGGTTGCCGAAGACATTCGCACCTCGGTCGCGGCCATCGTGCCGCGGGCCGGACAGGGATCGTTCGAAGTCTCGGCATCCATCGGCGTCGCGCCGATCGGCAAATCCGATAACGCGTTGGCGCACGCGCTGGCCACGGCCGAGATCGCCTGCAAGGCGGCGAAGGACCGCGGTCGCAATCGCGTCGAGGTATTCCAGGACTCGGATCAGAGCATCATTCGGCGGCACACCGACATTCTGGTGATCGGCCAATTGCGCGACGCCTTGGACAACGACAAATTCCGGCTGGACGCACAGCCCATTCTGCCGTTGCGGGGCAACTACGGCCGTCCTCGGTTCGAACTGCTCATCCGCATGCTGGGCGACCGCGGCGAGATCATCCCGCCGGCAAAATTCCTGTCGGCGGCCGAACGCTACCAACTGATGCCCGCGGTCGACCGCTGGGTGGTGCGCCACGCCTGCGAGGCGCTGGGCGCGCACAGCGCGGCGGTGGGAGAGGAATTCGCACGCTTCGCGATCAACCTGTCGGGACAGTCGCTGCAGGACGAGTCGTTCTTGGGTTACGTGACGGACCAGATCAAGAATTCATCGCTGCCGCCCAACGTGCTGTGTTTCGAATTGACCGAAACGGCCACCATCGGCAACCTCGCGAAGGCGCAGGATTTCATCAGGACGCTGCAGGATTTGGGATGCCAGTTCGCGCTCGACGATTTTGGCACCGGCGTGAGTTCGCTCGCCTATTTGAAGGATCTGTCGGTCAACTATCTGAAGATCGACGGCAGCTTCGTGCGCGATGCGCTCACCAACACTCGCTCCGAGTCGATGATCAAGGCGATCGCTCAGTTGGCGAAGGTCATGTGCATGGAAACGATCGCCGAATACGTCGAAACCGACAATTTGCGGGTGCGAATGGCCGATCTCGGCGTCGACTATGGCCAGGGTTTCGCGATGGGCAAGTCCCAGCCGCTGAAGGAGCTGCTGGCCGAGCTTGCGATCTACGAAGCCACGGTCAGCACCTGGGAAGTGTCCGAAGAGGCCGTCGCTAAAGCGGGCCAGACCCCGGCTTGATGGATTTGCTGTCCGCTGCTGTCCTACAACGGATACGCCTGAATGCCCACATCGAACGTGCTACGGCAAGCTTAGAGTGCCGCCCATACTCATTCGCGAACGGTAATCATGCTCATACTGACCAGACGAGCCGGTGAAGCCCTGCGAATCGGCGACGACATCGAAGTAACGGTGATGGCGGTGAACGGCACCCAGGTGCGCATCGGCATCAAGGCGCCGCGCGACATCGCGGTGGACCGCGAGGAGATCGCCGAGCGCAAACGTCGCGATCGCGAGCACTCCGCCGCAGTCGACGCCGTCAAGTAGTCCCGAGGAGTCTGCCGCTCACGGCTGCCGCCGCTCGGCGCCATCCCCGCTCCCCGACCGTGCCGGTCCCATCCCGCGCGCTGAATCCCCACCGCAGATACCGATCCGGCGTCACTCGATGCGCACCGCGCGCGTCAATGCGGCGTCACTCGATGCCCGCCGCGGGCGTCGATCCGGCGTCACTCAATACCCCCGCAGGCATCGATCCGGCGTCGCGTGCGCGCTCGAGTCTCTTGAAATTCGTGCTGGGTTCTAGTACACATTGAGGGATTCCCTGAACAGCTGAAAATCGACGAAGGACTAATGCCCTCCCGGTAACTCAAGCCGGCGGCGGGCCCATCATGACCAAATCACTCATCCTCGCGCCCGAGTTGCAGGTGCACTCGTGGTACAACACTGATCGTTCTCTGCTGCTGTCGGGTCTTCGCGACCGGGTGGTGGTGCTCGTGGCATTCCAAGTTCTTTGCCCGCAATCGCTTGCGCACGGGATTCCACAAGCGCAGCGCATCCACGAAACCTTCGAGCCCGGCGACGTCACGGTGATCGGCCTGCATGCCACCTTTGAGCATCACGATGCCGTCAATGCGGCGGTGCTCAAGGCGTTCATCCACGAGTACCGCCTGAAGTTCGCGATCGCGCTCGATCAGCCGGGCACGGGTAGTCCCATTCCGCACACCATGGAGCGCTACAAGATGCGCGGCACGCCCAGCCTGGTATTGATCGACAAGCTGGGCCTCGTGCGCAAACACGCGTTCGGAGCGGTCGACGACCTGCGCATCGGCGCCGAAATCGGCGCGCTCGTCCAGGAGTCGGTGAAGTCTGCGTCGCTGACGCGAAGTTCGGCGGCCTGAACGGGCTGCTCAGCCGGCGAGCGCGAAACGGATCCGGATGCGCGCGCGCTGCGCGGCCGGTTTGTCGGCCCGCAGTACGGGCTGATAGCGCCACTGGGACAGCGCACCGATGGCCGCGGTGTCGAACACACCCGGCGGATTGGCCGCGTGGACGGCGATGTCCTCGACCGCCCCGGTTTCTGCGACGGTAAAATCGAGCTCCACCCAGCCTTCGGTTTTGGACTGCGCCGCCCCGGATGGATACACGGGCGTGACGGATTGCACGAGCGTGAGCCGATCGGCATCGAGCAGGCTATCGGGAAGGTCGGCATCGGCTTGCTTCTGCGCCGCTAGGAGCAGCAGCCGGGCGTTGTCCACGTTCGATTCCGCCGCTATGCCGCCGGCGGCGTCGAGCAGCCTGCCGGCGCGCGCAAAATCGCGGCGCTCGATGGCCGCCCGGGTCTGCGCCAGAAGATCCCTCGCGAGAGTCTCGCGGGCGGCCTGCGCCGCATTGCCGTGCGGGTCGATTTGCAATGCCTGCAGGACATAGAACCGCGCGCTATCCTGATCCGGATCGACCAGCCGGTCGCCCTTGATGCGTTGCGCGGCGAGCCTCAGCAATTGCTGCAGCCGGCCATCGCCGGCCGCGGTATCCGCGGCGCGCGAATCGTTTTCGAGTCGGGCCGGACCGTTCCGCTGTTCGCGCAATTTCGCGAGCTGCGAGTTCAAGAACGTCACCCGCCCGCTTTCAACGCCGGCCTTGCGGGCCGCCTCGATCGCAACCGCCGCTTCCTCGAGACGCTCTCCCAAGAGCGCGTTTTCGGCCTGGGTCAGCAGGCGTTCACGAATGTCCGCCGGGCCCGCCGGCGGCGTACCGGTATCGGCAACGAGCGGCGCTTTGGCCGCTGGCGCGGGCGGACGCGCCACGACCGCCGCGGTCGGCCCGTGCCGCATGGTCCATGCGGCGATCAACGCCGCGACCACACCCGCGACCCCTGCGCCGAGCGCGGCTCCGATCAGCCAATGTCGCTGCTTGGCGGTCGTAGTGCGCGGGCTGGGCGGCGGGGTGCGCAGGTGCTGACGCTGTTCCACGTACTTCTTGACGGCCGCTTCGGCGAACAGTTTGGCCCGTGCGGGCGACATGGGCTTGTGGATGAATCGGTAAACGCTGCCGTCGCTGATGAATTTGGCGAGCATGCCCTCGGCATCGCGATTGCCGGCGACCACCACCACGAGATCGGGAAACTGGCGTTTGATCTGCGCGACGAAAGTGCCTGCATGCTCGCTGCAGGACTGCGCGTCCAGCACCAAGATGCCGACTTGTCCCGCCACCAACAGGTCACTGACCTTGTCTGCCGACGGCACGTGCCAGAGTCGCCGCGCGTCGCCGACGGCCTCACGCAGCGTTTGCATGAACACGTCGTCGTCAGTACAAATGACCAGCTCGACGATGTCGCTCGCAAAGCTGAAACTCAGCGAATCCTCTGGATCGCGCGTGTCGTCAGAGGCTAGCACTACTACCTTGTTTCCCGATCGGTTACGCCCCGGCCCGGGGCTATTTTGTCCTTGTGCAGCTTATCCGTGCGCACCGCACTGCAACAACCAGGCGCGTCAATCGTGCAGGCTAGTGTCATTCCAGCAGCGACACTATACGATACGGGCCTGGTTGCGGCGGACATTGTCTGCTGCGCCGCGTCAAGTCGTTTCTGTGACTGGGCGCTCACTGGCGTACGGCAGCGCTACGAGGAAGGGCTTTGAGCGACCCCATCGTGATGACGTCCAAGTTGGGCTTAGAACAGCGACCCGCCTTGGAACAATTGCTCTTCTTCAACACCAATCAACATCGGGTCCGGGTCGGGATCCAGCAATCCATCGAGACCTATGGCGTGCCCGAGATCTACGAACACGATGGGGGATTGCGCGTCCGAGTGGGGGACATCGAAGGCGTGCAGACGCTGTTTGCGGTGTCGGACCACGGCAGACCGCTCGGCGTCGCCGTATTCGTACGCCTTGCCCGGGAACGTTTCGTGGTGCTGCATCTCGGAGTCGAGCCGCAGCCGACGGCGGACATCAATACGCGGGTGCTGCTCAAGCTCATGCATGGGATCCGCGGCGCCGCGCGCCGCACCCGGGGCGTGGCCCGCATCGAACTGGTTTACAAAGAGCGCCACACCGTGCGCTTGAACGTGTGAGCCCACTGCCCGGCGGGCCCGGATGATGGCGCCCTATGCGCGCGTGCTCGGCGATGAGCGGCATCTCTTCGCCGATTTGCGGGCCGTGCTCGCGTGCGCCTCGCCGTGCCGCTCCGGCGACGAACTGGCGGGGCTCGCCGCCGCCAGCAATGCACGGCGCGTCGCGGCGCGCTACGTGCTGGCGGACATGCCGCTGAAGCGCTTCCTCAACGAGGCGATCGTCCCCTACGAATCCGACGAGGTGACCCGTCTCATCATGGATTCGCACGACGCCGGGGCGTTTGCCACGGTGAGTCACATGACGGTGGGGGATTTTCGCGACTGGCTCTTGTCCTATGAAGCCGATACGCCGGCTCTCGCAGCGCTGGCGCCCGGCATCACGCCGGAGATGGCCGCTGCCGTCTCGAAGCTGATGCGCAATCAAGACTTGATCGCCGTTGCCTCCAAGTGCCGCACCGTCACCCGCTTTCGCTGCACGCTCGGCCTGCCCGGACGCCTCGGCAGCCGGCTGCAACCGAATCATCCCACCGATAATGTCGACGGTATCGCCGGCTCGATCTTGGACGGCCTGTTGTTCGGGATGGGCGACGCCGTCATCGGCGTCAATCCAGCGGCGGACAGTCTGCGCACGACCGTCGCTCTGCTCGAACTGCTGGATGCGGTTCGATCGCGCTACGCGATTCCGACTCAGACCTGTGTGCTCGCGCATATCACGACCACGTTGCGGGCCATCGAACTCGGCGCACCCGTCGATTTGGTGTTTCAATCCGTTGCCGGCACGGAGGCGGCCAATAGCGGCTTCGGGGTCACGCTTGCCATGTTGGCGGAAGGCAAGGCCGCAGCCGAGTCGCTGGGCCGCGGGACAGTCGGCAGCAACGTCATGTACTTCGAAACGGGGCAGGGCAGCGCACTGTCCGCCAATGCGCACCACGGAGTCGACCAACAAACCTTGGAGGCACGCTCGTACGGAGTGGCGCGCGCCTACTCTCCCCTGCTCGTCAACAGCGTGGTCGGATTCATCGGTCCCGAATATCTCTACGATTCGAAGCAGATCATCAGAGCCGGTCTCGAGGATAATTTTTGCGGCAAGCTCCTCGGATTGCCGATGGGATGCGACGCCTGTTATACGAATCACGCGCAGGCCGACCAGGATGACATGGACTCGCTGATGACGCTGCTCGGCGTGGCCGGCGTCAACTTCGTGATCGCGGTGCCCGGCGCGGACGATGTCATGCTCAATTACCAGAGCCTGTCCTTTCACGATGTGCTCGGTCTGCGGCACCTGTTGAATCTGCAGCCCGCGCCCGAGTTCGCCGGCTGGCTGTCGCGCATGGCGCTGCTCGATGAACACGGGCGTCTTGCGCCGCCGCCCGCATCGAATGCACTGGTGCGCGGACTTCTGACCTAAGGTCCGGCAGCGTCATGCCGCCTCGTCCGGTCGATAAGATGTGGAGCCGCTTCACCGACGTGACGCGCGCGCGCATTGGATTGGGGCGGTCGGGAGACGCCCTGCCCACGCAACACTCGCTCGACTTTCAGTACGCACACGCCTGCGCGCGCGACGCCGTGGCGGCACGCGTGGATTTCGCCGCGTTGGCGGCGCAACTGCAGCCCACCCCGACACGCCAGGTGCACTCGGCGGCAGGCGACCGATCGACCTATCTACGGCGCCCCGATCTCGGCCGCATGCTGGCGAGCGAGAGTGCGGCAGGATTGCCCCCGGGTCCTTTCGATGCCGTGTTCGTCGTCGCGGACGGGCTGTCGGCGGGCGCCGTGCAGACGCATGCGGTGCCCACCGTCAGGGCCGCCACCGCAAGGCTGGCCGGCTGGGCACTCGGACCGGTCATACTGGCCGAACAGGCGCGCGTCGCGCTGGGCGACGAAATCGGCGCCCTCATGGGCGCAGCCATGGTCGTCGTGCTCATCGGCGAGCGGCCCGGCCTCACCGTCCCGAACAGCTTAGGGATCTACCTCACCTACGGGCCGCGAGTCGGCCGGCGGGATGCCGAACGCAATTGCATCTCGAACATTCATGCGGACGGTTTGCCGTACGCCGCCGCCGCCGAGAAGCTCGAGTGGCTGATGTCGCAGGCGCGCATGCTGCGGCTGACCGGCGTCGAGCTCAAGGAGGACTCGCCGGGCATCGCTGCGCCGGCCGTCGTTACGCCGGGAGCCGCCGCGCCGGGTGTCGCGGCGCTCGCCGCCACCGCGCAGAAATCTCTGGACAGCGAGCCCACCTAATTGCGATGCTCGGATCATCAACAAGGGGATGACCAAATGCCTGTAACGTGCTTTCGGCGTGCAATGCTTGCCTCGGCCGCGGTGTTGCTTGCCGCGACGCTCGAGCCCGCCTGGGCGGTGGATGTGGAACGAACTGCGCTGCCCGACGGCAATCCGTTTCCGATTTCCGCGGCCGTCACGGTGCCGGCCGGTTTCGACACCATCTACGTGAGCGGCGCACTGCCCGCCGTCGTCGACAAGGACGCGCCGAAGGGCAGTACGCAAGCCTATGGCGACATTGAGACTCAGGCCGTGAGCGCTCTCAACTCGATCAAGGGAACGCTGGCGAGACTCGGCCTCGGGATGGGCGACGTGGTGAAGATGACGGTATTCATGGTCGCCGACCCGGCCAAGGACAACAAGCTCGACTTCGCGGGACTCATGGCGGGCTACACGAAATTCTTCGGAACGGCGGAACAACCCAACAAACCCGCCCGAAGCGCCGTGCAGGTGGCGGCGCTGGTCGCGCCCGGCGCGCTGCTCGAGATCGAAGTCATCGCAGCCAGGCCGCACAAGGGCAAGCATTGAAGCGCCCCGCGGCCACACGCACATCCACATCAATGGCAAAGACCGCGGAGCAGCTGCACACCGTCGCGACACCCCACGCCGACGGCAAGCGCCGGTGCGCCTGGTGCACGACGGATCCGCTGTACATGGCCTATCATGACAACGAATGGGGGGTGCCTGTGCGCGCCGATCAACGGCTCTTCGAGATGCTGTGTTTGGAGGGGGCCCAAGCGGGGCTGAGCTGGCTCACCATCCTGCGCAAGCGCGAAAACTATCGTGCGGCCTTCGATCAATTCGACGCGGCGAAGATCGCGCGTTACGGGGCGCGAAAACGCAACAGCCTGTTGCGCAACCCCGGGATAGTGCGCAACCGGCTCAAGGTCGACGCCTTCATCGGCAACGCGCAGGCCTACCTCGAGATCTGCGAGCAGCGGGGAGGATTCGCCGACTACATCTGGCAGTTCACCGATGGCAGGGTGGTTCGGCGGCGACCGAGGTACCTGAGCGACATCGCTCAATCGACGCCTTACAGCGACGCCATGAGCAAGGATCTGAAGCAGAAGCGCTTCCGCTTCGTCGGCTCGACCATCTGCCATGCGTTCATGCAGGCGGTCGGCATCGTGGATGAGCATCAACGCCAATGCTGGCGCGCGGCCGCCCGTACCGCGGGCCAAGGTGCCGCGGCCGCATTGCTTGCGTTGATCTGGCTGCTGGCCGGCACGGCGAACGCGGACGCCGCGGCCGTGAAACCCGCGTTCCTGGCGAACGACGTGTTCGATCTGCAGTGGGTCGCCGATCCGCAAATCTCTCCGGACGGGCGCGGCATCGCCTACGTACGCATGCGCATGGACATCAAGACGGACAAGCCGATGGGCGACATCTGGCTGGTCGACGCCGACGGCAAGCATGCTCGCCCGTTGTCGAACGCGGACAACAGCTCGCAGCCGCGCTGGTCGCCCGACGGCAGCCGCATTGCCTATGTGGGAAGCGGCGCGGACGGCTCAAAACAGCTGTTCGTGTTCTGGATGCAGAGCGGTGTGACCGCAACCATCAGCCATTTCCTCGAGTCGCCGTCGAATCTTGCATGGTCGCCGGACGGGAGCTGGTTGGCATTCACCATGCCGGCACCCGCCGAACACAAGTCATTGAAGGTCGAGGTGCCGGAAGCCCCCAAGGGCGCGAAGTGGGCCGATCCGCCGAAGCTGATCGACCGCATGGTGTTTCGGGTCGACGGCGAGGGTTATTTGCCCAACAGCTTCAACCATCTGTTCGTCGTCGCCGCCGACGGCGGCGCGGCGCGCCAACTGACCCACGGCGACTACGACACCGATGGCGCCCCGGCGTTTACCGCCGACGGCAAGGGAATCCTGTTCGCCTCCAATCGGCGCGACGATGCCGATTTCGAGCCCATCGACAGCGAGATCTATCGCGTCGACTTGGCGGATGACTCGCTGCATGCGCTCACGGATCGTCGCGGACCCGATCATAGTCCGGCGGCCTCCCCGGACGGGAAACACATCGCTTATCTCGGCTTCGACGACCGACGCCTGGGGTATCAGGCGACTCAGCTATACGTCATGGACAGCGACGGAACGCATTCGCACTCGCTCACCGCGTCGCTGGATCGCGACGCCGCGGCGCCGCATTGGAGCAGGGACGGCAGGCAATTGGTCTTTCAATACGACGATCGCGGCGCAGGCAAGCTCGCGAGCGTGGATCTTCAGGGAAATCTCAAAGTCCTGGCGGCGGACGTCGGCGGCGGCGACATCACGCGGCCCTATACCGGCGGAACCTTTTCCGTGTCGGGTGGCGGCCGTTTTGCCTACACCCGGGCAACGCCGAATGCGCCGCCCGCGCTTGCCACCGGCACGTCGATGCGCGACATCGCGACGCTGGCCGCACTGAGCGAGCCGTTGCTCTCCGCGCGCTCGCTCGGCAGCCTCGAGGAGGTCGCGTTCACATCGTCGGTCGACGCGCGCAAGCTGCAGGGCTGGATCATCAAGCCGCCGGGATTCGAGTCGGCAAAAAAGTATCCGCTGGTCCTGGAGATTCACGGCGGACCGTACGCGAGCTACGGGCCGAGCTTCGCCGCGGAATTGCAGCTATATGCGGCGGCGGGATACGTCGTGCTGTACATGAATCCGCGCGGCAGCACGAGCTACGGCGAGGAGTTCGCCGACATGATTCACCACGATTATCCCGACAAGGATTTCGACGATTTGATGTCGGGGGTGGACGCGGTCGTGCGCCGCGGTTTCGTCGACACCGACCGCTTGTTCGTCACCGGCGGCAGCGGCGGCGGAGTACTCACGGCGTGGATCGTGGGCCACACCGATCGGTTTCGCGCCGCGGTGGTGGTGAAGCCGGTCATCAACTGGGCGAGCTTCGTGCTCACCGCGGACATGACGAGCTATTTCTATCGCTATTGGTTCGCGGGCTTTCCCTGGGACGATGTCGAAGGCTATTGGAAGCGCTCGCCGCTCGCCTACGCCGGCAACGTGCATACGCCCACGATGTTGATGACGGGGGAGGTGGACTACCGGACACCGTCAACCGAGGCCGAGCAGTTCTACGAGGCCCTGAAACTGCGCAAGATCGACACCGCCCTGGTTCGTGTGCCGAATGCGTCGCACGACATTTCGGCGCGTCCCAGCCTGCTCATCGACAAGGTGGCCTACGTGCTCGCGTGGTTCCATGCGCACGACAAGGCGCCGCCCTAGGGTAACTGCACCTAATTAAGCTGCGGCGTGGTTCACTCGGCGGCTTTGAGCGACGAACTATCGGGTCAGCGGTGTTCATCCGGCGGCTCGAGCCGCATTCCGTGTTCCCGCACCAGCGCGATGCAGACGTCTTCCTCGCGGGGCATGGCACGCATTTTCGCCAGGCGCGAACGCGCCCTGGCGTTGCGCAGCCACGGCAGCAGCGGCGTATCGGATGCGTTGGCCGACGACGCCCGCCATTCGAGCAAACGGCGGCGCTCGGCGATGACGCGCTGTTCCTTGCTGTCCGTGGACGTCAAGCGCTTCTCGACGGCAAAACCCACCAATTGAGTCATGACGGCATCCGCTCGCTGCATGGTCTTGGACAACTTGAGGCAGGCGTCGCGGCGCTCTCCCGCGGCCGCTTCCCGGCATGCGTTGATGAGCGGCGAAAACGACGGCATGACCGCCGCGCTGGCAATGCCCAGCGCTTCGGTCAGCCGGGAGAGGTCGGAGTTCGCGTAATTGGCGGGCAGCTCGGCGCGCGCGCGTTTGAGCGCGTCGAACATCATGACCGTGGCCCGATTCCCGTAGAGATCGAAGCGCGCTCCCTGCGCCATGTCGGCCAAGACGCGGTCCACCTGAACCGCGTCCTTGTCCCTTTGCGCTGCCGCCAACATGGGCAGCCAGGCGGCCGCATTGTCGGCATCCACCCAACGCATGATGGTCGCCGCATCCCGAACGTCGCAGGCGGGCGCGCTGGCGCATAAGTGCAGCCGAAGCCAGCTGATGGCCGGATTGTCGGGCGCGAGCTCGCTGGCCTTGGCGGCAAATTCGACCGCGGCGGTTGCCGCCTTCGCGGCGTCGGCCTTGGAGCGCGACGGAGGCCCTGAGAAGGTGAGCGCCGCGGCGGCGGCAAGCGACGCGGAATCGCTGTGGTCCGCGAGCACGCGCGCCGCTTCGGCTCGGCGCGCCGCGTCCGCGTCAGCCTCGGCTTTGGGCGAGGCGGCGTGCGCCGCCGTTCCCGCCAGCGCGCCAGCGACGTGGAGCAACAGTAGCGCAAGCATCGGACCGCACTGCTTGACCATGATCACCGTACTCTCGGCGCCGGCTAGAGGGTCTTGGTGCGGCTGCCGGCCGTGAGGCCCGCAGTGATCGCCAGCCTCATGGCATCCTCGACCGAAATGTCGAGGGGTTGAACGCGGTCGCGCGGCAAGTACAGCGTATAGCCGCCGAATGCATAGCTCATCGGGAAATAGACCGTCACCCAATCCCGCCCGCCATGGGCCTCGAGCGCCGCGGGGACGTCCTCGCGCGTGACGAAGCCGATGGCGTGCACATCGGCGAAACGCGCCAGCACCACCCGCTGCAGGTCGCGCTTCTCGCCGCTTCCCGAGGGCAACAAACTGACGACGTCGCGAAATCCGCCGTACAGGGTCTTGACGAAGGGTATCCTGCCCAGGAAGTCATCCCAATACTTGAGGATGATCTTGCCCGCATACGCGTTGACCAGGCTGCCGACGGCGAGCAACAGGAAAAATCCGGTAATCAAGCCGAGGCCGGGCCAGTAATGTTCGGGCCGCACCACGCCCAGGGCGATCAATGCGCGACGCAGCCAACCCTCGAGGGTATTCACCAGCCACCAGATCACATATACCGTCAGCGCCAGGGGCAACACGGTGACCAGGCCGCTCATCGTCAGCGCAAAAATCTTTCGCATCCCTTTATCATCGCACATCACGGTCCCGACACCGTAACCGCGCGGGGCGCAGCGACAGCGTGTAAACTGCCGCCGATGACGCACGCTGCCGCCATCGAGATCTCGCCCGCGCAAGAGGCCGACGTTCCGCTCATTCTTTCGCTAATCAAGGAGTTGGCCGAGTACGAAAAGCTCGGAGATCAAGTGGTCGCCAGCGTGGCGACGCTGCGGCACTCACTGTTCGGCCCCCGTCCGGCGGCAGAGGCGCTGATCGCGCGCAGCGGCGGCGAGGACGCCGGATTCGCATTGTATTTCCACAATTTCTCCACTTTCATCGGCAAGCATGGCCTGTACCTGGAGGACCTGTTCGTGCGGCCCGCGTTCCGCGGGGCAGGCGTCGGCAAGGCGCTGCTGGCGCGCTTGGCGCAGCTTGCCATTGCGCGCGATTGCGGGCGATTCGAGTGGTCCGTCCTCGACTGGAACCGCTCGGCCCGGGATTTCTATGAAGGGCTGGGCGCGCAGGCCAACCCGCCGTGGATCGGCTACCGCATCACGGGAAAGGCGCTCGAGCAGCTGGCGCGCGGCGCTCGGTAACGCGGCCTCGCCGCGGGCCGACCACGTGGGCGGGGCTTCGAGGCGTCTATTGGCGCGGCAGCAGAAACCGCAGCCCTTGGTAATTCAATACCACCCCGTCGCGGCGTATGCGTTCGATGGTGGGCCCCTCCTGCAGCGTCGCGCCTTCGTGGTACTTGCGCATGTTGATGTAAACGAATCGCTCCGCCGCGTGGGTCGCAAACACGTGCACGTCGAGATGCAATTCAGGGAGCGCTTGGTCGCCGGTCAAGCTCATCTCGCTGATCGTGGGTAGAACTTCTTCGTCCTTGGCGCTGTAGTCGTTCTCGGTGAGCAGGGGATCCCGGCCATGAACCGCGCGCGCCGCCGTGCCGCCGACACCATTCGATGGCGGCGAGGGCGCGGCTTGCGCCGGTCGCGCGGGGGCCACCGGGATCTCCGGCGCGTACACCGGCGCGGCGTCCAAGGGACTGAAGTGGTCGCTGCCCGGCGCAGCCGGCCCGGTGCCGGCAGGCGCCCCTGCGGCTGCGGCGGCCGCGAGCTGCCCGGCGCCGGCTCCGCCCGGTGCCGGCCGGCCGGCCTTCGAATCGTCCCGGCGCGCCTGTGCGGCTGGCGCCGGTTGTTCGGGCGTCGCCGTTATCCACGCGCGCGCCAATACGATCACCAGCACGATCAAATTGACCGCAAGCAGCGAGCACAGGGCAATCGCCCACGCCGGCAACCTCGCCCGCGGCCGTACGGTCACGGAATCCACCAGGCCGGGAATGGTTTGACGCTGGCGTTCGAGCTCGGATTTCTTCAGCGCGTCGAGAATGAATGACATAGGGTGGCTAACCGCGCGGTGCGCTGTGCAATAATATGGGCGACGTCGGATCGGCCAATGCCGTGTCGAGGACGACTTGAGTTTGCAATCCGGCGACGCCGTCGACGTTCAACCGATGTTCGCGCTGGAAATTCTGGACTTCGATGGCCAATTCCTGATCGTAGATGTCGCTGTGTTCGGGATCGGACGCTGCGCCGCGCAGCGCATTGAGGCTGCGGCGCAGCCAGCGTACTTCGTCGCCCCGCATGCCCATGGATAGTTCGCGGATGTGGGTGGTCTTCGGCTTCCACACCACGGTGAAGTCGCCGAACCAGTCGCGCGATACCTCGTCGAGCGGTACGCGCGTGCTTTGCTCGCCCAAATCGAGGGTGGCGAACTTGTCGTCCAAGCCGGATATCACGACTCGATGCCTTTGCCCCGCGTCGTCCAACAGGCTCAAGATGGCCGGCCGATTGAGCGCACGCACCTGCGCCCAAGAGCCGCGTTGCTCCAAGCAGGCCAATCCGGCCTTCTGCGCCTGACCGCAAGGATCCCGATCGTCGGTCATTGCGGTTCCCCAGAGCGACAGCAATCGACGGTAAGCGACAGCGTCGCTCGTATAGGCGCTGTTCGCCGCCAGCAACGCGTTGATCGACACCGGCGGAGGGGGTGGGATGCGGCGCGGCGCGGCGCTCGGTGCGAGCTCCGCAGCCACATGCGGCTGCGCCGCGCGCAGCGCGCCGGTCCGATTCTGCCACGCGCGCCAGCCCACCAGGGCCGCGGCGGTGAACCCGACCGCAATGAGCGCGCCGGCTGTCCAGCCCAACCAACCGGGGGCGAAGCGGCGGCTATAGACCTCACTCGCCGCCCTGCGTACCAGAGCCGGGGTTACCTTGCGCGTTTCCTGGGTGTAGGCGCCGAGCAGCGCGCGATCGCAGGTGACGTTGATGACGCGGGGGACGCCCGACGTCAGTCGGTGCACTTCGCGCAACGCGCCGGCAGTGAATATCTCGCCGGCGGCGCCGGCCACGCGCAGGCGGTGGCGCACGTAACCCTGCGTCTCCTCGTTCGACAGCGGCGTCAAGTGATAGCGCCCAGTGATGCGTTGTGCGAGCTGGCGAAGGTCGTTGCGGTCCAAGAGCTCGCGCAGTTCAGGCTGGCCGATCAAGATGATTTGCAGCAGTTTTTGCGTCGGTGTTTCGAGATTCGTGAGGAGACGGACCTGTTCGAGCGTCTCGGCCGAGAGGTTTTGCGCCTCGTCGACGATCACGATGATGCGGCGGCCCTCGGCATGCGCAGTCAGGAGGCGCTGATTCAGCGCGTCGACCATCTGTTTCACGCTGTCGCGATCCGCCTCCTTGATGGGCAGGCCCAGCTCCTCGCAGATCGTCAGTAAGAACTCGACCGGCGTGACGCGCGGATTCAGGATCACCGCAACGTCCGCATGATGCGGAACGCGCGAGAGTAAAGTTCGCACGACGGTCGTCTTGCCGGTGCCGACTTCCCCGGTCAATTGGATGAAGCCGCCGGATTCGTTGATGCCGTACAGCAGATGGGCCAGCGCCTCTTGCCGTACAGCAGATGGGCCAGCGCCTCTGCATGGCGCTCGCTCAGATACAGATAGCGCGGGTCCGGCGTGATCGCGAAAGGCTTTTCACTGAGACCGAAGAAACTGGTGTACATGGCGCCGTCAGGGTATACCAACCTCAGCCGTTGCGGGAACCTAGGGTGCCTACGGCCGGCCGCCGCCGCCCGGCGTTCGCGGCAGCAAGCTCGCGCGGGTGAGCAGGGTGCTGCCGAAGCGGCTGCGGATGCCATCGATGGTGGCGTCGAGCCGGGACCCCTGTTGGTCCGCGTCGAACAGGTCGCCCTGCCGCAGCGCCTGCAGATCACCCACGCCGACACCCAGGAGCCGCACCGCAGCATCAGGCTGGATGCGCAGCCATTCCCGCAGGAGATTCAGCGCCAAGCCGGCGATGACCGAGGTGTCCTGCGTCGGCGGCAGGGCGCGGCACTGCCGTGTGTACGTCGTGAAATCCCGCCGCCGGATCTTGACGCTCACCGTTCCCGCGGCGAGGTTGTG
>JBEKYO010000081.1:0-20223 GCA_049510875.1 Steroidobacteraceae bacterium | reverse complement strand
TCCGCCATGTGGTGGGACTGATCGTACAGCACCGCCGTTTCCCGCCAGCCACGCTGCTCGCTGCGCCAGTTGCTGAACTCGCTGGGGACGACCGGATAGACGTACGCACCGACCTGCGAATTGCGCAGCAGCGTCACCGGATCGCGCCCACTCCGCAGCAGGGTTTCGAGACTTTGTGTGCTCATGAATATATATCCCGTGCTCGTCAACTGACCGCGCTACGCCACGTGATCGTCCACCCCGCCCTGCGCCGCAAATGCAAGGCCCGGTATCCGGGCCTGTATGGATTCCGGCCAAAGCGCGACTACGAGTGGACAGTGGGGCTCAATGGCCGGCGCCCAGGTTGACGCGCAGAGTGACGTACCACTCGCGCGGGTCGTTGTAGTAGCCGCCCACTTCGCCGGCACCGTTGTTCGGCGAGCCGGCCGTGATGAACCGATCATCTGTAAGATTGGTGCCGCCAACGGCCAGATCATACATACGGGACGGGGACACGTAGTGGATTGAGGCATCCACCATGCGCGTTGCCGGCCGGAACAGCTGCGGGGTGTTCAGCGCATCATTGAACATGCTCGAAGTGTAAGTGAATGCCGAGATGAACCGCACGACGCCCTCATTCGCCAGCCGCAGATCATAGGTAGGATCGAACGTGAACTTCCACTTCGGGGTCTTAGGTAGCTTGGCATTCTCCAGGGCGTAGGCGGCGGCATTGGCCGCGGTGACGCCGGGTGGCTGAATGGGGCAGATCACTTTGGTGACGCCGCCGATCGTCGCGGTGTTGACCGGGCAAACCGGCGTGCCGTCCGCCAGGAAGTACTGCGGGATGTTGGCCGCGGGATTGATGTCGGTGTAGTACGCGTCGATGTACGAGCCCGCGAAGTTGAGGCTCAGGCCACCACCCAGGTTCGACTGGAGTTGGAATTCCGCACCCTTGATGTCCGCATTGCCCGCGTTCGTGTACACGGGCGAGATGCCCTGCTGGATGTTGAGCTGAATGTCGTCATAATTGGTGAAGTAGACCGCCGCGTTGGCCAGCAAGTGGTGATCCAGCCACTCAGACTTGAGCCCGAGCTCGTAGGTCTTGGAATACTCCGGACCGAAGCGAGCGTCCTGAGCGTCCGGAATCGCATCGGACAGACGCGTGGTCCAGCCGCCCTGCTTGAATCCCTTGCTGAAGGTGAAGTAAGTCATCATGTCGTCGGTGAAATGGTACTGCACTCCCAGCGTGGGATCGAAGATATGCCAGGCCTGGCTGTCCGGCGTGTTGGGGAAGTAGCGGAAGAACGCGCTTCCCGGCGGATTGGCATTCGGAATGATCTCGGTGTAGGGCGGCGCTCCGCCGCAGGAGTGCTGCCAGCAGTACGATCCGAACGGAAAGGAGTTCAGGTCGCTCTGACCGCCCGTGAAGTAGGTCATAACGTCCGTGAACCGGCCACCGGCCGTGAAGCTGAACCGGTCGGTCAGCTTGAAATCGGCGTGGATGAACGCCGCGAGGTCCTTGTTCTGGACATCGTTGGCCAGGTCATACACGTACAGTAGCCCCTCGAACGGCACGAAGTCGTGCACGTAGCCCGTTTCGTCGAAGAAGTACAGGCCGCCGACATAGTTGAGGCGGTTGTCGAAGGCCTTGCCGAGCAGCTGCACTTCCTCGGAGACCTGCTGCTGGTGCTGCTTGTCACTGACGCTCTGGATGCCGTCGCCCGGGATGCCTTGCAGCGAGGTGCCGATTGCCCAGGTGATCTGGCGGTAGGCCGAGATCGACTTCAGCGTCAGTGCATCGGTGAGGTCATACGTACCCGTTATCGATGTGCCATACAGGTTGTAACGTGCGAAGTCCGGGCCATCCGCGGCGTACGTGGTGTTGATGTTGCCGGTGTTGACGGCAGCGTTGTTCCACCAAATGTAGGGCGAGCTGGATCCTAGGTACGCCGTTCCGGGGTGGTTGAGATAGTTGTACGGGCCTGCCGGTCCACCGACGTAGCCGGCGCCGAGCAGTGCCGGAGCGCCCTGCGAGACCCCTGGGACCTGCGCGCGCGGCTGCGCGCACGTGCCGGCAAACAGCGCGTTGGCGCCGACGAAGGTCGGCGGCCCGCCATTGGCCTGAATGGCTCCCGGCAAGCTGGCGGCATTGTTGCTGATGCATAGGTTGTAGAGCGTCGAGAAGGTCGAGTAACCGAGGTTGCCTTGGAACGCGTCCAGCACCGTATAACCAAGGGCGGTGGTGTCCTCCTGCGACCAGTCCGCGGCGAGCGTGATGTTGAGCTTGTCGGTGGCCTTCCACAGCAGCTTGCCGCGGATCACCTGTACGCCGTTGCCGTCGTAGGTGTCGCTGGTGCCTAGGCCGGACTGCGCAAAGTCGCTCATCGGCGTGACCGTGAATGGCGCCTGCCCGTACGGTGTATCAGAGGGATACGGGACCACCTTCATCCAGCCGGTCTGCTCCTGCGAGGAGACGCTGATCGTCGAGAGCAGCGTGCCGGCGATGATTGGTATATCCGCCGAGAAGCCGAAATCCCGCCGATCGTAGCTGCCGCCGGTAGCCTGCGCGATGAAACGCTCCTCATCGCCCGGCTCGTGGGTCGTGATGCTGATCGCGCCGCCGATGGTGTTGGCACCGAACAGCGTGCCCTGGGGTCCTTTGAGAATCTCGACGCGGTCGACATCGAGGAGATTTTGGTTGGCACCGATGGTGCGAGCGAAGTACACGCCGTCAACGTAAACCCCGACGCCGGGGTTCAAATTGAACGCAAAGTCGTCCTGGCCGATGCCGCGGATCGATGCGGACAGCACCGAGCGGTCGCCGGAGAACGGAGCACCGGCGTCGAGATTGACGCCTGGTGTCAGATTGCCCAGCGCATGGATGTCGACAAGGTTGCGGCTCTGCAAGATGTCCGCGGTGAACGCCGCCACCGAAATCGGCACGTTCTGCACATTCTCCGCACGGCGCTCGGCCGTGACCACGATTTCCGCGAGTGCTCCTTGATCGGAAGAGGCGGCCGAGCCGCTGGCCGTTGTCTGCTGCGCCTGCGCATCAAGCGCCGCTCCGCACAAGGCGCTGGCGAGGGCAAGCGCCGCGGCCCGCCGCAGTTCCGGACGGTTCATGAAGCTGCTGTTCATTAGGCCCTCCCTTTGGAAAATCCCTATCAAAACCTTGTTTTAGTTGCGGTCAGGATCTGCCCGGTCATCGGAATGTGCGCAGACTACAGCGCAAGAATTCTCGCCCGACAGTGCAAGACCTTCCCTGTCGGAGCAACGCAACAGCCGGGCGCCCCGTGACTCGGTCTACAGATTGCGCGCGCTCATCTCGCGCGCGAGGTACCCGGCCTGGCGCAGGGCGAGCGCAACGATCGTGAGCGTGGGATTGGCGGACCCCGGCGTGCTCAGGGCGCTGCCGTCGGATATGAACAGGTTTGCCACATCGTGGGACCGCCCAAAGGCATCGACAACGCCGTCGCGCGGGTCCTTGCTCATGCGTGCGGTGCACATGTTGTGTGTGGCCGGCGTCTGCCGTGACGTCGCCGTGCGTATCGCACCGACCGCCTCGTAGAGCGCCCGGCCCTGGCGTTGTGCGTGGGTCCGCATGGCGGCGTCGTTCTCGTGCTCGTCGACGTGTATGTGGGCTACGGGGAGCCCGAGGCCATCTTTGACCGCCGGGTCGAGCGTGATCCGGTTCGTCGCGCGCGGCAGGTCCTCACCGTTGATGAGCATGCCCGCCATGCTGTCGTAGTGATCCATCAGGAAACCGAGCTCGCGCCCCCAAAGGGTGCGTGGAAATCCTGCGAGCGGAAGACTCGGCAGGTCCAACGCCGCCAGCTCGAGGTGGTAGCCGCCTGCGAAGCCACGCTTGGGCTCGTGCTTGGTTTCGTCCTCGACGATTCCGGCGAGTGTTGTGCCTCGCCAGAAGCGGATTGGCTTCTCGAAGGCTCCCCATACAAATCCCGCCGTATGGCGGCAATAGTGTCGTCCCACCTGATCGTTGGAATTGGCGAGCCCATGCGGAAATCGGGCGGATTCGGACAGCAACAGCAGGCGCGCAGTCTCGACGCTGTTGCAGGCGACGCAGACCAGCCTTGCCCGTTGACGCTGCTCCAAGCCGTGCTCATCGCGGTAGATGACGCCGTTGACGCGCCCGTCCGCACCGTGCTCGATGCGCACTGCCATGCTCTGGATGCGCAGATCCAGATTGCCGGTCGCTTCGGCGCGAGGGATCTCCGTGTAGAGCGTGCTCCATTTCGCGCCCGTCTTGCATCCCTGAACGCAGAAACCCTGCTGGATGCACAATCCCCGCTCATCGGCCGCCCGCGTATTGACGGCCAGGTAGCCGGTGTGGACCCGCTTGTAGCCGATGCGCGTTGCGCCCTGGTACATCACCTTGAAATGGCTCGACGCGGGCAGACCGGGGTTGCCGTGCCGGCGAGTGACGATGAGCCGCCGCTCGGCGAGCTCGTAGTACCGCTCCAACTCAGCGTACTCGATCGGCCAGTCGATGAGCGAGCTGCCGGCCATCGCACCGTACGTGGTGCGGGCGCGCACTTCCCAGGGGCGAATCCGCGGGCAGGCGCCGGTCCAGTGCACGGTGGTTCCGCCGAGCGTCTTGGCCGTCCAGGAGGGCAGACCCGGATAGTCCTCCGGTACCGTCCAGGATCCGGATGTCGTGCGCGGGTCCAGCCAGGTGAGCTGAGCGAAGGCCTCTCCAGGGTTCTGGGAGAAGGTGCCGAGGGACTGGCGTGCCCCGGCCTCGAGCAGCACCACCTTGATGCCACGTCGCGTGAGTTCGTGAGCGAGCGTTCCGCCTCCGGCTCCGGATCCGATGATCACGACTGCATTCGAGTCGTCGTGCGCAATCTCGGTCATGGCAACCCCCTATCGACCCCCATTGCTCTGCCGAACGCGGCGATTCGTCAACGCGGCGTATCGCCCACCGCGGGTCCGCTGTCCTGAAGCGGGACGTCCGGAAGCCAGTCCAGCTCATTGAACCCCCGATTGAGGTACCCACCCTTCGAGAAGGCTTCACCCTCATAGCCGAAATGGGCATACGCAATCGCCGACGAGTAGAGGTTCCCGAGCGTAGTCGATCTCAACAGCTGGAAGAACTCCGTGTGTTCCACTGCCTTGAGGGCGTGCACCCGGGCCGCCTCGGTCTGCGAGGCAAAGTTTGAGTCGAGGCCTGCCAAACCAGAGCCCACCAGTGTGCGGACGTGCTCGTCCGCCGATGTGGCAGCGTCGATCGCCTTCACCACGAGAGCGTACGCCGCATCCTCAAGGCCGTCGTGCGGTGCAATCGTACGGGCAATGCTCATCAGCGTGGCGCCTTGCGCACTCGTCAGTGCCTTCAACTCGAGCGCCCAAGCGCGACCCGGCGCGATGAGGCTTAAGGGACCGCCCGCCGCGAGAAGTCCTGACACGATACCGCTCGCCGCCAGAAAACTGCGTCGCGGAACGAGGCTTCGGGTGCTCACGGGGACTCCTTCCAAAATGCCGCGCGGTTGCCAACCGCGACAGCCGCAAGCATAGCCACAGTGAGGGCCGCCTGTCGATTGCAAGCGTAGACAGCCCGGGGCCGTGCAAGCCAGGGTCTTATCGCTCACAATACCCGGCATCAGGCAAGGGAGCGAAGCGCGTGGCTGCTGACAGTATTGTTGACAGTATTGCTGAGACTCCCGCCGCGGCGCCGGGGGCGCGCTATCAGGCGCTGCTGGTCGGATTGCTGAGCATCAATTTCGGGATCCTGTTCTTCGATCGAAACGCGCTGAGCTTCCTCATGCCCTTCGTCAAGCCTGCCTTAAGGCTGTCGAACACACAGGTTGGATTGACATCCTCTTCGCTCTCCTTGTCATGGGCCCTTGCCGCGTTATTCGTGGGCGCGGCCGCCGACCGCGGCGGGCGCCGCAAGGCCTATCTCCTCGGGGCCACGCTCGCTTTCTCGCTCTGCTCGTTCCTGACCGGACTCGCGACGTCGTTCCTGCTGCTGGTCGGCACGCGACTTCTGATGGGATTCGCCGAGGGCGGCGTCAACCCAATATCGCAATCCATTACCGCGCTGACGGTGCCGCCCGAGCGGCGGGGGCTCGCGATGGGCGTGATGCAAAATTTCGGCTCCAACCTGCTCGGCTCATTCGTCGCGCCGGTGCTGCTCGTCGGCATCGCCGCTGCCTGGGGCTGGCAACGGGCGTTCTTCCTCGCGGGCACACCAGGGCTCCTGTCGGCGTGGTTGCTGTGGCGCTTCGTCCGGGAACCGGGCGCGGCCGCGGTTCCTGGTCCGGTGGTCAAGGAATCGCTGGCGAGCCGCCTCAAGCAGATATTGCGTCATCGGAACATGGTGCTTTGCGCACTCATCTCGATCCTGCTCGTCTCCTATCTCGTGATCTGCTGGAGCTTCGCGCCGCTGTTCCTGACCCAAGTGCGCGGCTTTGCGCCACGTTCCATGAGCTGGCTCATGGGCACGCTCGGCATCTCTGCGACCGTCGGCAGCTTCGTCGTGTCCGGCATCTCGGATCGAATCGGACGCAGGCCCGTGATGATTTTCACGGCCTATCTGGGGATGATCCTGCCGCTGGGCGCGCTCTACTACGGCGGTTCGACCTGGATCCTCGCCGCGATCTTTTTCTTCGGCTGGGCACTGACGGGTCTGTTTCCGCTGTTTATGGGAACCATTCCGTCCGAAAGCGTCGGTGCGCGGCACATGACCACCGCGATGGCCCTGGTAATGGGCACGGGCGAAGTGTTCGGCGGCGTGCTATCCCCGACGCTTGCGGGATGGGCGGCCGATCGCGCCGGCCTCGCCGCGCCTCTGTGGATCATGTTCGGCCTGTGCGTCACGGCGGGCACCCTTGCGCTCGGCCTATCCGAGACCGCGCCGGTGCGCCTCGCGCGGAGGCCCTGCGGCGAGCGACCGGCTTGAGTCAATGCCGGATGGTCGACAGGGCGCCCCCATCCACAGCCCATGCCGCACCATTCACGAAGCTCGCCGCGTCCGACAGCAGAAACGTCACGACCTCACCCACTTCCGCAGGCCTCCCGATCCGATCCTGGGTCGCCACCTTGCCGAGCGCGCGCTTACCGGCGTCGACATCGCCCGCAAACATCATGCGCAGCATCGCCTCCAGGAGCGGGGTGTCGATCACGCCCGGCATCACGGCGTTGACACGCACGCCACACGCTCCGACTTCGCTGGCCGCCGTGCGAGTCAGGCCGATCACTGCGTGCTTCGAGGCATTGTAGGCGCAGGCACCGGCGAGGCCGCGCTCGCTTGCGATCGAACCGGTATTGACCACCGCACCACATCCTTGTCGCAGCATGACCGGAAGCACGTGGCGCAAACCGAGGAATATCCCTTTCAGGTTCACCGCAATGATCTTGTCGAATTCCGCCTCGTCATACTCGTGCGTGGGGCCAAGCTTGCCCTCGATGCCGGCATTGTTGAAGAAGGCGTCGATGCGGCCGAATGCCTGCAAGGCGCTCGCCACGTAAGCCGCGACCTCGCTCGACTTGCTGACATCCGCCACATGCGTTGCGACACGAACGCCGGCCGCCTCGATTGCGCTGCGGCGCGCCGCCAGCGCCTCGGCGTTGATGTCGACCAGCATCACATCGGCGCCGGCCGCTGCGAGCGACATGGCCGCCGCGTGCCCGATCATGCCCGCGCCGCCGGTGATGACCGCCACCTTGCCCTTCATGGACGACGTCATTGCCTCACCTCTGCTGTCGTTGCGCCGTGGACCTGCGAAACGGCATCGTCAGCAGAAACAGCACTCCCGGCCAGCGCAGCAGCCGCAAGCCTTCGCGGACGTTCGGCGGCGTCAATGTCGCGCTCAACGGCATGGTTCCGAATACCTTTCCTATGATCACAAGTTGGTTGCCGTCGCGCTCGATGCGGCTGACGCCGCCGCGGCCATGAACGCCGCGCGATCGACAACGTCGACCACGTACGGGGTTATCGACGGCGAGGCGCGCAGTTCACCGAGCAATGCCGCGTCGCGATCGAACGCGGCGACCGCCTGCGCGGCGCCAATCGCGAGCGGCCGTCCGAGTCCACGACCCGCCCCGGTCACCAGGATGGATTTTCCCGACAGATCGAATGTCGTTGCCATGATTCCTCCGGCGACTCAGGCCGTCGAGTGGGCGCTTCATCGTCGGACGGCGCCCAATTCCCTCCTGGACGAAAGTGTAGTGCATGTCCCGTGATATGTTTCCACATTCACACACGATACAGGAGCTAAGTGTGGGACACCCTCCGTGACCGAGCCCGTCGCCCCGACCCTGGCCGACTGGAAGCGGATGTACCGGGCACTCTGGCGCATCCGCATCTTCGAGGGCCAGGTCCAGCGGCTCGCGGCCGCCGGTGAGGTACCCGGCTTTCCACACTTGTCGACCGGCCAGGAGGCGGTGGCCGTCGGGGTTTGCGCGCATCTTACGCGCGAGGATGCACTCTTCACCGGCCACAGGGGCCACGGCCACACACTCGCCAAAGGCAGCGATGTGCAGGCCGTCTTTGCAGAAATCATCGGCCGGGATAGCGGACTGTGCCGCGGCCGCGGCGGCTCGATGCATCTTGTCGACGCCGCCAACGGCATGCTTGGCGCAACCGGTGTCGTGGCGGGCAATCTGCCCCTCGCCGCCGGCGCAGCGTGGGCCTTTCAGTCCAAAGGCGCGACCGCGATCAGCGCCGCGTTCTTCGGCGACGGCGCCACGGGAGCGGGCGTTTTCCACGAGACTCTCAACCTCGCAGCGCTGTGGAAGCTTCCCATTTTGTTCGTGTGCGAGAATAACGGGTACGCAGAGTTCACGAGCCGCGAGGAACACTCGAACGTGAAGCAAGTGAGCGCTTTCGCGGCGCCTTACGGCATGCCGGCAAGGATGATCGATGGAAACGATCTGCTTGCGGTACATGCGGCGGCGGGCGCTGCCGTCGCGGCGCTGCGCCGCGGCTCGGGGCCATATCTTCTCGAGTGCATGACGTACCGGATGGCCGGCCACTTCGTGGGCGATGCCCAACATTACCGCTCGGCGGAAGAGCTTGCCGCCGCCCGAGAAAAATGCCCGATCGAGCGCCTGAAGCTTAAGCTCATCGAGTGGGGTGCGAAGGAAGATGAGCTCGGCGCCCTGGCAGAGGAGGCGAAACAGGAGGTACTACAGGCGGTCGAGAGAGCGCGGGCCTCGCCGCCGCCGGATCCGGCAACCGTGCTCGAATACGTTTATAGCGCGCCCTCGCTCGCCGCGCCATCCCGGGTGAACCCATGAGTCAGACGTTCATCGAGATATTGCGCCGCGCGCTCGATGAGGAACTTGGCCGAGACCCGGCCGTCCACCTGTTAGGTGAAGATGTCGCAGCCGGTGGAGCGTTCGGCGTCACCAGCGGCCTCGCTCAAAAATACGGCGCGCAGCGCGTGCGCAACACGCCCATCAGCGAGGCCGCGATCACCGGTATTGCCACGGGCGCCGCGCTCTGCGGTTTGAGGCCGGTGCTCGAGATCATGTTCATCGATTTCGCGACCCTGGCGATCGATTGTCTGGTCAATCAGAGCGCCAAGTATCGTTACATGTCGGGCGGACAACTGGCCGTCCCGATGGTGGTGCGCACGCAGGCGGGCGCGGCCGGCGGCGCGGCCGCGCAGCACTCGCAGAGTCTGGAAGCGTGGTTCGTTCATGTGCCGGGGCTCATTGTCGTCGCGCCCTCCTCGCCCGTCGAAGCGTACGGTCTGCTGAAGAGCGCCGTGCGGCTTGGCGACCCGGTGCTGTTCATCGAACACAAGCGCCTCTACACCCGCAAGGAGGCGCTGCCCCTGGATGCCGAATTGCCGCCCATCGGCCGGGCTCGCGTGGCGCGCGTCGGCACCGACGTGACGCTGATCGCGTATTCGGCCATGGTTCGAAACGCGCTGGAGGCTGCAGATGAACTCTCGCGCTCGGGCCTCTCGGTCGAGGTGATTGATCTGCGCACGCTGGCGCCGCTCGACATGGCCACGATTGCCGCCTCGGTGTCGAAGACTCATCGTGTGGTGATTGCGCACGAGGCAGTTGAGAATGGTGGCCTGGGCGCGGAGATTTCCGCGCGCATTGGCAGTGACCTGTTCGACGAGCTGGACGCGCCCGTGACGCGCGTCGCCTGCCCTTTCGCACCGATACCCTTCGCGCCGGGCCTGGAGCAGGCACTCTTGCCCGGCACGCCGCACATCGTGCGAGCCGTGCATGGCATCGCTGGCTGAAGCACCCGCATCCCCGTCAACCTCACAGGAGCGAATCAAATGAGTCTCAAGCCACCCAACCCCGACCGGCAGATCTGGATGTTCACCCAGATGCTGCGCATCCGCACTTTCGAGGAACGCGTCAAGCGCGCCTTCACCGACCATCCTGGCGTGATCCGCGGCCATACGCACCTGGCTGATGGCGCGGAAGGCTCAATCGTCGGCTCGCTCAGTCATTTCCGGGAGGGCGACGCGGCTCTTAGCACCTATCGTTGCCACGGCTACCCGCTGGTTCTCGGCAGCGACCCCAAAGCGATGATGGCGGAGATCTTCGGGCGCGCAGGCGGCCTTTGCAAAGGCCTCGGCGGCTCCATGCATTTGACTGACGTGAAGCACGGCTTTCTCGGCACCTCGGGTATCGTCGGCGCCGGCATCCCGCACGCAGCGGGCGCTGCCTGGGCGGCGCAGATCCGCGCAAAGGGCAATGTCGTCTTAAGTTTTTTCGGTGACGGCGCCTCCAAGCAGGGTGCATTCCACGAAACCCTCAACATCGCCTCGCTGTGGAAGCTGCCGGTGGTTTTCGTGATGGAGAACAACGGTTACAACGCCGTCACGACCACTGCGCAGGAAGACGCCAATGCCGCGGCGGGCGAACCGCTCGCGGTGAAATCGAAGGCCTATGCCATGCCGGGCGTTACCGTGGATGGCAACGACCCGCTCGCGGTGTACGGGGCGGTCGGCGAGGCCATCGAGCGAGCGCGTGCAGGCCGGGGCCCGACGCTCGTCGAGTCCAAGGTGTACCGGCTGTCCGCGCACGGCAACATCATCGCTCCGCCGGGCGTGCCGTTGCACTATCCGGAGCACGAAGCCATCGCCGTGTTCGGCAAACGCGAAGAATACGAAGCGGCGTTGCGTGGCGATCCTGTGCCGCGGTTCCGCGGCATGCTGGTTCAGACGGGCGTACTCAGCGCGGCCAAGGCGGATGAACTGGCAGCGCGAATTGCCAGCGAGATGCAAGAGGCGGTCAGCTACGCGCTCGACAGTCCGTTCCCGAAGCTCGAGTCCGCACTCGACTACAACTACGCTTAACGGAGATTCACATGGCACAAATGCCCTATATAGCCGCCATCGATGAGGGAATTCATCAGGAAATGCGGCGCGATTCGAACGTGCTGTATTTCGGCCAGAACCTCGCCACGACCGAGAACCACCAGTTCCTGGCCGCCTACGGCTCGCACCGCGTGCGCGTCACGCCCATTTCCGAAACGGCGGAGATCGGCATCGCCGTGGGTGCCGCGATGGCCGGGTTTCGCCCTGTCGTGGAGCTCTACATGGCGGAGTTCATGCTGGTGGCCATGGACCAGGTGGTCAACGAGGCTCCTCGTTTTCGTTACATGTCAGGCGGACAGGTCAAGGTCCCCTTGGTGCTCAAGGCCGGCTACGGATTTACCGCCGGCTGGGCGGGCCAGCACACCGGCTCGCTCACCGCGCTGTTCATGGGGGTTCCAGGGCTCAAAGTGGTGGTCCCCTCGACGGCCGCGGATGCCAAGGGACTCATGGCCACGGCGATTCGTGACGATAATCCGGTGGTGTATCTGCACCACTACATGTTGACCTTGGAACCCGGCGAGGTTCCGGATGGCGAGCATCTCGTACCGTTCGGCAAGGCCGCGATTCGGCGCGCCGGTGGGGACATTACGATCGTCGCGACGGGCTGGATGGTTCCGCGCGCACTCGCTGCCGCCGAGCAGCTCGCCAAGGAAGGGATCCATGCCGAAGTGATCGATCCCCGCACGGTTGCGCCGCTCGACTTGGACACGATTCTGAAGTCGATCGACAAAACGGGCCGCGTCGTCCTCGTGGATCAGGCAACGCGGCACGCGTCGGTCAGCGGCATGATCGCCGCCGACATTGCCGAACACCGCTTCAAATCACTGAAAGCTCCGATTGTTCAGGTGACCGCGGCCGACACGACCATTCCGTACAGCGAGCCGCTCGAGGCCCACGTCATTCCCGATGAGGCGCGCATTGCCGCCGCGGTACGCGCGGTATTGAAGTAAGGACCCGGGCTACGGCAGCCGTCTAGCCGCGCGCCAGTCTCGCGGCCGCGATATCGGCCCCCTCGCGCAGCGCCCGCAGTTTCTTCCAGGTCACGGCCGGATCGATCTTGCCGTAGCCGGCGAACGTGCCGAAGCCGCAGTCCGTGCCGGCGCACAGCCGCTCGGCGCCGACGATCGCGGCGAAGCGCTCGATTCTCTGCGCAATCAGCTCAGGATGCTCCACGTAGTTCGAGCAGGTGTCGATCAGACCCGGTGCAAGCACTTTGTGGTCGGGTATCTTCGCGCCAGCCCACACCTTCCACTCGTGCTCGTGGCGCGGATTGGCCGCCTCGAAGAGAATGGTTGCCGGCCGCGCCTTGAGGATGATGCCGATCACTCGCTCGAGCGGGATGTCGTGGTCATGCGGCCCCTCGTAGTTGCCCCAGCAGACGTGCATGCGCATCTTTTCGGGTGCGATATCGGCGGTGGCCGCATTCAGCGCCTCGACATTGGCCTCGGCAACTCGCAGGAACTCTCCCTCGCTGAGATCCTGGTATCCGGTATGCCGGGACATGGCGAGGTCGGGACAATCCAGCTGCAGCTGAAAGCCGCTGCCGGCAATCGCTTCATATTCCGGCCGCATGGCGCTGACCAGATCGGCGAGGTAGTTCTCGTGGCTGGGATAGAACGCATTCGGTTGAAACGCCGTAATGAGGCCGGGAGAGGCCGCATTCATGAACCCGCTCATGTTCCTGCCCGACATGGCCTTCGCGAAGCGGCGAATGTCATCGCGGCAGGGCTCGAGATTGACGAGCCTGACGGAACCGATGCAGCTGGCCCGCACGAACTCCTGCTCGCCCATGATGACCGCGAGCTTCTTGCGCAGCTCCGGAAGCGGCGCAAGATCGAGCGCGGGCTTGCGTGCGACGTTGCCCCCGAACCCCGAGAGGCGCTCTCTCACGTAGGTCGAGTAGCCGACTTTGCCCAGCTCCCCGTCGCTCGCGATGGTCACGCCGGCGGCCTCCTGCTTCACCACCGCCTCGTCGACCGCCGCCTGAACGAGCCGATCGAAAGCCTCTGCGTCGTATGGCTCGCCATGGTCGCGGGCGAGCAGCAGCGGGACCAGCTCATTCCCGCGCGGCAAGCTCCCCACATGCGTTGTCGGAATGGACCGCATCATTTTTCTCTTGCTTTCAGTATGCCATAGAATACAAACATGACGGGGTGGACGGCGCCGGAGATTGAACGATGGATGAGACACACGCGCGGATGGCCAAAGCCGCCATCGCGGAATTGATTACCCGCTACGCGGCGCTCAATGATGCCGGCGACTGGGACGGCGTGGCGGCGCTGTATACGGAGGCTGTCCTACTCCCCCGCTGGTCGGAACCTATCACGACCGCTTGATCATGACTGCGCATGGGTGGCGCTTCGTCGAGCGGCGGGCGAGCCTGGATTTCCGCGCACCGTAGCGTCCTCGCTGCAACCGGTTCGCTACCGGTCGCACGACGCAGCGCGCGCAATGCGTCGCCGCCGCATCGCAATATCTTCCAAAATTAACATAAGCTTAGCCGGCAGCGCTGCGTGTCCTGCGGCGCGGACCTGCCGCGCGATCCCAATTTTGGAGATTGGGCATGCGGCCTGCACGCATCGTCGCGCCGTTCACGGCCGTCGGGCTTGAGAGCCGCGCCGAATACGCCATGATAGAGTCGGCGCCTAGGTCTTTAAGGCTCCGGCCGATTAGTGTGGGGAAGATGCCATGGACACGCCAACGAAGCTTGATGGATTCCCGCTGCCCAGTTCGCTCAAACTGCTGCCGGGCACCGAAGCCGCTCAAGCGGCCTACCCGTATTACATGCAGTTCACGCCCGCGGACGATGAGCGGTTCTGGTTCTACAACTCGATGCACTTCCCCGAACCCATGTCGGCGTTCGACATGGTGACGGCGGAGGCCGCGTACTGCGCTCTCGGCTCCGCCAACACACGCGTGCACTGCCTTCCCACGACGCTCGGGATCGACTACCGGATCATCAACGGCCGCGTCTACATCGGCGGCAACGCGGTGACCGACCCCGCCGAGATTGCGCGCCGTACGCAGGAGTTCCAGTCGCGCGCGTTCTATTACTACGAGCATTGGGAGCGCCTCCATGCCCAGTGGCGCGAGAAGATGCTCGAGCTCATCAAGGACGCTCAAGCACTGCCCAAGCTCGAGCTGCCTGAGTTCGAACCGATCGCCCATGTACACGCGGGACGCGGAGTGGCGTCGAACCACTACCTGTTCGACGTGTATCAAAAGACGCTCGAGGGCTACTTCCGGATGTGGCACCATCACTTCGAGTTTCTCCTGCTGGGTTACGGTGCATATCTCACGTTCTTCGGCTTTTGCAAGAAGGCGTTTCCAGAGATCAGCGACCAGACCGTCGCACGCATGGTGGCCGGCATCGACGCGGAGATCTTCCGTCCGGACGAGGAGCTGCGGCGGCTGGCCCGCTGCGCGGTTGAACTTCGGGTCGACGGACACTTTCAGGACGGCCGGTCAGCCGAGGCCATCCTCCGGTCGCTGCGCGAGACCGGCGAGCCCGGACGCAAGTGGCTGGCCGAACTCGAAACCTCGCGCGATCCTTGGTTCAACATCAATGTGGGCGATGGCTTCTACCACTACCACCGCTCCTGGAACGACGACCTGTCGATGCCGTTGGCGAGCCTGTCCGGCTACATCGAGCGGGTAAAAGCCGGCGAGTCGCTGCACCGGCCGATCGAGAAGCTCCAGGCGGAGCGCCGCGAGCTCATCAAGGAGTACCGCGAGCTGCTCGGCTCCGATGAGGAACGCGCCGCCTACGATCAGATGATCACGCTCGCCCACCGCGTGTTCCCCTACGTCGAGGGACACAAGTTCTATTGCGAGCACTGGTACACAAACCTGTTCTTCAACAAGATCCGTGAGTTCGGCGCGCTACTCGCCGCACATGAGTTCTTCGCTGATGCCGAGGATGTATTCCAGCTCACGCATTACGAGGTCGAGTCGGCAATCATCGATCTCATGACCGCATGGTCCACGGGATCGAAGCCCCGCGGTCCCACGCACTGGCCGAAGGTCATCGCCGAACGGCGCGCGGCCATCAAGCAATGGGCCAAGGCCGACACGCCGCCCGCGCTCGGACCCGTCCCGGACGTCATCGATGATCCGGCGATCGTGATGCTGTGGGGCATCACGCGGGAGAGTCTCGACGCGTGGCTGCGCGCCGACACCGACAATGCCAGCGACGAAATTCGCGGCTTCGCAGCGTCGAACGGCGTGGCCGAGGGCCCGGCCCGCATCGTCAAGTCGGCCGAGGAGATCGGCCGGCTGCGCAAGGGTGACATCTTGGTGTGCCAGGTCACCAATCCCACCTGGGCGCCGATCTTCCAGAAGATCGCCGGCGCAGTCTCCGACATCGGCGGCTCGATGAGCCACGCGGCAATCGTGGCGCGCGAGTATGGCCTCCCGGCGGTGGTCGGTACCGGTACCGCGACGGCGCGCATCCGCGATGGCCAGAGAATTCGCGTCGACGGCGGCCGCGGCATCGTGACGCTGCTGCCCTAACTCCGTGATGCAGCCCTCCGGCCACATTAGCTGGTTCGCTGAGATCGGGCTCGGCGATCGTGCGCGCGTCGGCGGCAAGGGTGGCAGCCTGGGGGAACTGCAGCGCGCCGGCATCGCCGTGCCACCGGGATTTGTCGTGCGCACCGGCGCCTTCGAGCGATTCCTGCAGGAGATCGAGCGCACCGCACCGGTGCGAGCGCGGGTCGAAGCGCTGGCACCGGACGACCTGCCCGAGATCCAGGCCTGCTCGCGCGATCTTCGCCACCGGATCGAAGCCGCTGCGCTCCCGGCCGATGTCGCCGCGGATATCGGCAGCGCACACGCGGCGTTGGCCGGCGATGCCCGCATCCCCGTCGCGGTCCGCTCTTCGGCAACGATGGAGGATGCCGCCGATGCGAGCTTCGCCGGCCTCCAGGACACGTTTCTCTGGGTCACAACCGCGGCCGATGCGTTGGATCGCGTGCGCAGTTGCTGGGCCAGCCTGTATTCCGCCGAATCGATCAGTTATCGCCGGGCGCGACGCTTTCCCGAGGCAGGTGTCGCCATGGCCGTCGTCATCCAATCGATGGTCGACGCGCGCACCGCGGGTGTGATGTTCACGCGCAGTCCGACGAGTGGAGACCGCTCGGTGATCACGGTCGAGAGTGCGTGGGGGCTCGGGTCCGCCGTCGTCGGCGGTGAGGTGACCCCCGACCGCTGGGTCATCGGCAAGGTGACGGGCGAAATTTCGGTGCGGACGATATCCGACAAGGCCATCGAGCACGTTCCCGCGGCAAGCGGAGGCGTCGAGGCGGTCACGGTCGCAGAGGAGCGGCGGCGCGTCGCCAGCATGAGCGACGCCGAGCTTGAAGCGCTTCGCATGATCGGCCGCAGGATCGAACGCCACTACGGGTCCGCTCAGGACGTTGAATGGGCCGTTGACCGACACTCCGGGGAACTCCTGCTGCTGCAGAGTCGTCCGGAGACCGTGTGGTCGGCAAAGGACGCCGCGCCGGTGGCCCGTCCCGCCGAGAATCCGCTCGCGCACGTCATGTCCGTGTTCGGGGGGCGCCGGTGAGCCTGACCGCCAAGGACGTCGCCGAGATTTCCAGACTGCTGGATGAGTCGGAATTCGACGAGCTCCACCTCGAACTGGATGGCATGAAGCTCAGCATGCGCCGCGGCGGCAGCGCCGATCCCACCAACAAGATCGCCTCATCGGCCGAGCCGCCCCCGGCGGTTGCGGCTGCCGGTGCGGAACCCGCGAGCCCGGTCGTCGCGCCGGGCGCTGACCCTGCGGGGCTGCACACCGTCACCGCACCTTTGCTCGGCACGTTCTACCGCGCGCCGCGGCCCGGCGCGCCGCCATATGTCGAGATCGGATCCGAGGTCGAACCGGATACGGTGATCGGCATCCTCGAGGTCATGAAACTCATGAACACCGTGCGTGCCGGTGCGCACGGGCGGGTCGCGCAGATACTTGCCCGCGACGGCGCTCTGGTCGAGTACGGAGAAGCGTTGCTGCGAGTGTCGCGGGTCGATTAGCCATGGCCATCCGCCGCATACTGATCGCCAATCGCGGCGAGATCGCGCGACGCATCATCCGTACCTGCCGCGAACTTGACATCGAGTCCGTGCTCGCCGTGTCCGAAGCCGATCGCGGCTCGCTGCCCGCTCGGCTCGCCGATCGCGCGGTCTGCATCGGACCGTCGCGCCCCGCGGACAGCTATCTGCGGGCCGACAAGATAGTTCAGGCCGCACTGGGTACCCACGCGGACGCGATTCATCCGGGCTACGGATTTCTCTCCGAGCGTGCGAGCCTCGCGCGGCTCTGTGAGCGGCATGGCATCGTGTTCATCGGGCCGACGGCGGCTCAGATCGAGGCAGTCGGGGACAAGTTGCGGGCACGCGAGGAAGCCGCGGCGGCAGATGTTCCCGTGGCACCGGGCGGCGCGGTCGGGTCGCTCGCCGCGGCGCGGTCGTTGGCACGGACCATCGGCGCGCCGCTGCTTCTCAAGGCGGTTGGTGGGGGCGGCGGCCGCGGCATGAAACGCGTCGACCGGCTCGCCGACCTCCCCGCGGCCATCGAGCTCGCGGCGGCGGAGGCCGGCGCGGCATTTGGCGATGCGCGCATGTATCTCGAGCGATACGTGGAGGGCAGCCGTCACATCGAGGTGCAGGTGCTGGGGGACGGCGCGGGTGGCGTCGTGCACCTGGGCGAGCGCGACTGCTCGGTCCAGCGGCGCTACCAGAAGCTCGTCGAAGAAACGCCGGCACCAGGGCTGCCGGAGGCGCTGCGTCAGCGTTTGCACGAGTCGGCGCTGCGCGTCGCGCGGCGCCTGTCGTACCGTAGCGCCGGTACGGTCGAGTTCCTGGTCGACCTCGAGAGTGGTGCATTCTACTTCCTCGAGATGAACGCCCGCATCCAGGTCGAGCACCCGATCACCGAGGCGGTGACCGGCATCGATATCGTCGCCCGTCAGATCGCGATCGCCGAGGGCGCCGGGATGGGGCGCACCCAGTCGGACATCCGTGCTGAAGGCTGCGCGCTCGAATGCCGCATCAACGCCGAAGATCCGGCCCGCGATTTCCTTCCGAGCCCTGGTGTGGTCAGTGAGGTGTCATGGCCGGCAGGACCGGGCGTGCGCGTCGATACGCACATCGAAGCGGGCTGCCACGTACCGCCGTATTACGACTCGCTACTCGCCAAGATCATCGTGCGCGCGCCCGACCGAGCCGGGACGCTGGCGTCCATGCGCAGGGCGATCGACGAGACTCGCGTCACGGGCGTCGCGACCAATCTCGCCTTCCTCGCACGATTGCTCGCCGACCCGGAGTTCGCGGCCGGCGGCGTCGATACCGGCTACGTCGCGCGGCTGCTCGCGCGCGCGGCATAACATACCGGAGAACCGCATATGGCCAACGTCGAAATCGTGGACACCTCCCTCAGGGATGGCAACCAGAGCTTGTGGGCCGCCCTCGGCGTCGATACCGCACGTTCGCTCACCATCGCACCCGTAATGGACCGGGTCGGCTTTCGTGCGATTGACTTTACGACGTCGACGCACATGGGCGTAGCCGTACGGTACAAGCGCGAGAACCCCTGGGAGCGCATCCGGCTGATGGCGGCGGCGACGCCGAATACGCCGCTGCAGTTCATGTCGACGGGCTTCCGCTTCATCTCATGGGAGACCGCGAGCGCCGATTTCATGGCGCTCGCATTCCGAACGCTCGCGCGTAACGGCATCCGGCGCTTCTGCCTGGCGGACCCCATGAACGACGCCGACGCCAATGTGGCCTGCGCGCGGATGGTGAAGCAGGCGGGCGGCGAGTATGTCATTGCGGCGCTCGTGTTCACCCTGAGTCCGATCCATGACGATGCTCACTACGCGGACCGTGCACGACGGCTTGCCGCGAGTCCGGACGTCGATGCCGTCTACCTCAAAGATCCCGGCGGACTGCTCTCGACCAAGCGCGCGGCGACGCTCCTGCCGGCGATCAAGTCGCAGCTCGGTGCCAAGCCGCTCGAACTGCACTCGCACGGCACGATTGGTCTGGGCGAACTCGCCTACCTCGATGCGCCGGAGCATGGGGTTTGCGCGGTGCAGTGTGCGGCAGGCGCCCTCGGCGACGGCATCTCGAACCCACGTGCCGAGCGCGTGGTCGCAAACCTGCGCGCGCTCGGTCACACGGTGCCGGTCGATACCGAGGCGCTCGCCGAGGTGGCAGCCTATTTCACGCGGCTCGCGGAGGCCGACGGCCTCCCCGTTGGGGCGCCCCAGGAATTTGATGCGAACTATCTTCATCACCAGCTCCCCGGGGGCATGGTCGGGACGATGCGCCGCCATCTGGCCGAGAGCCGGCTCGCGCATCTTGAAGCCGCGGTGATCGAAGAGGTCGGCCGGGTGCGCCAGGAGCTCGGCTGGCCCATCGTCATGACTCCGTTCGCACAAATGGTCATGACCCAGGCCGTCATGAACGTCACCCGCCGGGAACGCTACAGCGTGGTCCCCGACGAGGTCATCCGCTACGCGCTCGGGCGCTTCGGCAGGCCCAATGTGCCGATCGACCCCGGAGTCATGGAGCGCATCGAATCGCTGCCGCGCACGCGTGAGCTGCGCGCGGAACCGCCGATGCAGTCGCTCGCGGACCTTCGGACCCGCTTCGGTTCACAGGTGCCGGACGAGGAGTTCCTGCTGCGCGCCACGATGCCGGCCGCGCAGGTCGACGCGATGCTGTCCGCGGCTCCCGCCGCGCGCCATTACGACCCATCGGGGCGGCCGGCGATTGAGCTCATCCGCATGCTCACCGCGCGCAAGGATCTCGCCAGCATCGTGGTCGAGAAGCCCGGGTTTCGGCTCGAATTGCGGCGAGCACACCGTGCCGCGCAGAGCTAACGCGCCCATGACGGCGGCCAGCAAGGCGCGCCGCGCGGCCG
>JBEKYO010000080.1:0-20350 GCA_049510875.1 Steroidobacteraceae bacterium | reverse complement strand
CCACGCCTCGACCGGCTGCATTCAGCGCGCCCGGTGTGGTAGGCGCGCGTGGAGCGGCCGCGCCTCCGCCGCACCCGGCGGCCCCGGCAGCGCCGGCGAACCAGCCGAAACCGCCGGCGAAGAAGCCACCGCCGCCGAAGCCCGAGCACGAGCACAACAACCCCTAGCCGGATACGCGAACCGAGTCGGGATGCCGATTCGGTTCGCGCCAGGTTCGCGGGGGGACTAGTGGAGTTTGTGGCTAGTGGTTATTGGTTAGGCTAGCGGTTAATGGTAAGGCAAGTGGTTAATGCTTAACGGCTAATGGCTAATGGCTAATGGCTAATGGCTAATGGCTAATGGCTGATGGCTGATGGCTTAACGATCAGTGGCCCATGGCTTGCGAGCCGGCGCCATCCACCACCGGTAGTTCGATGAAGCTGGAGGCTTGGCCTCCATCGAAGATCTTCACGGTGGCTTTCTTGTAGTCGCCGGGTGTCGCGAAGAAGATGTTGTCGACGTAGGTTTGCGGGTTGCGGTCGTAGAGCGGGAACCACGTCGACTGCACCTGGACCATGATGCGATGTCCGGGCAGAAACACGTGATTGGCCGTGGGCAGCGCGAAGCGGAAGACCTGAGCCTTATCCGCGGGAATCGCCTTCGGGGCGCTCCACGACTCTCGATAGCGCCCGCGCAGGATGTCGGCGGACACCATGAGTTCGTAGCCGCCCAGTTTTGGATCGCGCGCAACTTCATCCGGATACACGTCGATGAGCTTGACGACGAAATCGCCGTCGGTGCCGGTCGTGGAGGCGATCAGATTGGCCACCGCCTCGCCGCTGATCTTCAGGGGCGCTGCGAGCGCCGGCGTGCTGAAACTCAAGACGTCGGTGCGCGAGGCGGCTTCGCGCTGATCGCTCACCAGCCAGGTTTGCCAACTCGCTTCACCGGCCTCGCCGCGGGTGTGAATGGGACGCGGCAAATAGGGCACCGGTTTCGCAGGGTCGGATACGTAGGATTCGAAACCGGCGGCCGCCGTCGCCGTGAACCCCAAACTGCCGTTCGGCTGGAGATAAATCTTCTTGCGGGAGATGGTGCAGCCGGACGCGCAGCCCGAGGGCCACTCGGGCAATGCCAGCCAACGGTTGGTTCCGGTCTCGAAGGCGGTTACCGGCGCGAGGTCGATGGGCGGCGCATCATCCTTGAGAAAGTGATCGAGGAACTGGCGCAACACATGCAGGCGAAAATACGCGGCCGTGTCGCTGCCGAATTCGATGGCACCGACCCGGCTGCCGTCCAAGCGCTCCTGATGATGGAACCACGGACCGATCACCAGGTACAGGGGAGCTTGCGCGGCATGCGCCGCCTGCAGCGCCTTGTAGACCGCGATGTTGCCGTAGATGTCCTCCTGGTCCCACAGGCTGTGCACCAACATCACCGGAACGGTGACGCCTTGTTTGGCCAGAATTTTATCGAGGGCCTGATCCTGCCAGAACTCATCGTAAGCCGGGTGCTGCATGACCTTCATGTCGAAACCCACCTGTTCCAGGCCGTGCTTCTTCGCCATGTCGCCGGCGGATCCCGCGGACAGCCACGTGTCGTAATCGTCGTAGTGATCTGTCCACCAGCCGAGGTCGCTGGCGCGGGTCGCCTCCTGGTCGTGGAAATAGGTGAGGCTGTCCTGGCGGAACGCGCCATTGTGGAACCAGTCATCGCCGCGCCATCCGTCCACCATGGCGTTGATGGGCACCGCGGCGCGCAGCGCCGGGTGCGGATGCACCAGGGCCATCAGCGAGGTGAATCCGTCGTAGGAGATCCCCAGGATGCCGACCTTGCCGTTGGACTCGGGGATGTTCTTAACCAGCCAGTCGATGGTGTCGTAGGTATCCGTTGCGTGATCCACCGACGATGGATTCAGGGGCCCCTGCAGCGGCCGGGTCATCATGTAGTCGCCTTCGGAACCATGCTTGCCGCGAATGTCCTGCACCACCCGGATGTAGTTGCCGTTGACCACCGCGTCATCGGCCACATCGGTGCTGTCGATGACGGTCGCCAAATGCGCGCTGGTGTTTTTCGCTATCCGGGCGGTCGCGCCGTAGGGGGTGCGGGTCAGCAGAATGGGCGCGCGCTGCGCACCCCGCGGGATCAGGATGACGGTTTGCAGCTTGACGCCGTCGCGCATCGGAATCATGACCTCGCGCTTCACGTAGTCGAATGACTCGACGCGCGGGCTGAATTTTGCCGGGGTCTCGCCGGGAGTGGCCGCGGCGCCCGCGGGGAGGGGCGGGTCGCCCACGGCCACGGGTGCGGAGACGCCGGCAGCGGCGAGCGCGGCGCCCGCAGCGATCAACAACAGACTTGCGCCGAGGCGTCCTGGGTTCATCGACATCATTTCACCCTGTGAAACACGCGCGGAAGTGCGCGGCCGAAGTGTGCTGTATCGCGCCAACGCGCGCAATGCCGCGACCAGGAGCCTGTACGAGTAATCTTCGCGGCTCATGCGGATGACTCAGACGGATCCTCCTCTAGCCCGCGGCGCCCTCCGGCCGCGCCGTGCGCCGGGCGTCCGCCAGACGCAGGGCGAGAGCCGCGGCGACCAGGCACAACGCGCCGGCGGCGAAAAACGCCGGCAGGTACGTCGCGCCAAGCGTGCGCGTCAGGCCGGCGCCGAATGCGGCGCTGGCCGCGCCCAGCTGATGCGCGGCAAACACCCAGCCGAATACGAGATTCGCGCGCTCGCGGCCAAAGGTCTGCACGGTGATGCTCACGGTGGGCGGAACCGTCGCTATCCAGTCCAATCCGTAGAACACGGCGAATAGCGAGAGCCCCGGATAGCTGAAATCGGCGAACGGCAAATACATGAGCGACAGGCCGCGCAATCCGTAGTACCAGAACAGCAAGTGGCTCGGATTGTAACGGTCGGACAGCCAACCCGAGGCGATGGTGCCGAAGAAATCGAATACGCCCATGGTCGCGAGCACGCCGGCGGCCGCCACTTCTGCGAGGCCGCGGTCGGAGCACAACGGGATGAAGTGAGTCTGGATGAGCCCATTGGTGCTGGCTCCGCAAATAAAAAACGTGCTGAATAAAATCCAAAAGGTGCGCGAGCGGGCGGCGTCGCGCAAGGCAAAGAGCGCGGCGCCCGCAACCGAAATCGCCGCCGGGTCGGGCCGCGTGTCCGGGGGAGCGGCCGCGGCGCCCGGTGAGCCGCCAAACGGCGCGAGGCCGAGATCGGCAGGCCGGTCCCGCATGAACAGCCACACCAATGCAGCGGCCGCTGCCAGCAGCCCGCACACGATGAGCAGCGCGCTGCGCCAGCCGGCGTGTACCGATACGGAGGCCAGCAGCGGCAGAAAAATGAGCTGACCCGTCGCCGAACTCGCCGTCAGCAAGCCGACGATGAGTCCGCGGCGCGAGTTGAACCAGCGGGCCGATACCGTCGCGGCGAGCACCAGGGCGGTCAGGCCCGTGCCCACGCCGACCACCACGCCCCACAGCAGAATCAATTCCCAAATCCGCGTCATCGCCAGCGACAGTGCCAGGCCGGAGCCGATCAAAGCGAGGGCGCTCAAGACGACCTTGCGGACGCCGTAGCGGTTGATGAAGGCCGCGGCGAACGGACCCATGAGCCCGAACAACAGCAGCCGCACCGCCAACGCCGAGGAGATGGCGGCCGTCGACCAGCCAAACTCGCGCTGCAGCGGCAGGAGCAGCACGCCGGGCGCACCCACGGCGCCGGCGGTGACCAGCATGGTCATGAACGTGGTCGCGACCACGATCCAGCCATAGTGTACGCCGCGACGCGCAAGCGCGGCGGCCAAGGGAGCGCTAATCGACACGAAACCTCGGGCTATGGGCGGGGGCTGCGGGTGTCCTTGCGGCCGCGCAGCCCAAGGGGCATGATCGTAGCCGGACCGGTATTTAAGTACGGCTTAAATATAAGTCAAATGGTGGGCTGGCGTCATTAGCGGGAGGGCATAACGATGAACGGTTCATTATCCTTCAAAGTCGCCGACGGCGTGGCGACGCTCGCAATCAATCGAGCGTCCGTCAGCAATGCGATCGACATCACCATCATCAGGGCCATGCATCTGGCACTGGATCAAATTCAAAAGGGCGACAGCGGGGCGCGGGCGGTGGTCATCACCGGCAGCAACGAGGTTTTCTGCAGCGGCCTGGACCTGCATTCGATCGACCTGAAGACTCAAGAGGCGCGGCAACGCGCGCATTTCGAGATGCGGCGCTTCATGGATCCGCTCATCATGCGCTTGAGCGGCTTTCGCTTTCCCATCGTCGCGGCGGTGAACGGCGCGGCCGTGGGCGCGGGCATGAGTTTGGCTCTAGCCAGCGACATCATCATCGCTGGCGAGAGCGCCTATTTTCTGCCGTCCTTCGCGCGTCTCGGCTTGGTGCCCGACGCCGGCATCACGTTTCATTTGGCGCGCCGCATCGGCGGCGGCCGATCCCTGTCATCCTTGATGCTTGCCGAAAAGATCGACGCGAAGACGGCACTCAACTGGGGACTGGCGTACGCGATCGTGCCCGATGCGGAGGTCGTGGCGCGTGCGCAGGCGGTTGCGCAGCGGCTCGCCACCGGACCATGCGCGGTGCTCGGTCAGATCCGCTCGCTGCACGCCTCGACGTTCGACAATTCCCTGCAGGAGCAGTTGCGGGCCGAACGCAGCGCTCAGGAGATGACGCTCGAAACGCACGATTGCGTCGAGGGCGTACGCGCCTTCTTCGAGAAGCGCGAACCGCATTTTTCCGAACATTGAGGGGCAGCCGGACAGTACCGAGGAGATCCCGAGGAGATCCTTAGGAGCCTGTCTGAGCCTGTCTCCGCAATATTCGCGGTGCGCGCGCAGATTACCCGGACAGGCTCCTGGGGCGGGTCGCGCCGTAGCGCTCGCGCAGCGCCTTGATGTCCCGCGGCGTCGTGCGGCAGCAGCCGCCGATGATCCGTGCTCCGGCCTCGAACCAGCCGTGCGCGAGCCCGGCGAATGGCTGGCTGTCGGGGCACCCCAGCCAGGCCTTGGACTCCGCGTCGTAGCGTTCCCCTGAATTCGGATAGGCGATGAGAGGCTTGCCGGTCGCGCGGCGCATCCGCCGCAGCACGGGACCCACGTGCTCGGGCCGCGTGCAGTTCACGCCGACCGCCGCAACCTGGCCGAATGCCTGCAATGCGGCGGCGCAATCCCCGACGTCGTCGCCTTCGCAGGTGCGGCCGCCGTCGCGGCAGGAGAAGCTGATCCAGGCGGACATCGGCGGAATTTCCTCGAGCAGCCGCGCCAGCACCAGCGCCTCGCGCAGACACGGCAGCGTTTCGCAGGCGAGCAGGTCGGCACCTGATTCGGCGAGCACGCGCAAGCGAGGGCGATGGAAGGCCTCGAGCACGCGATCGCTCACGGCGTAATGGCCGCGGTATTCCGAGCCGTCCGCCAACATCGCTCCGTAGGGTCCTATGGAGGCCGCGACCAGCGGGCGCAGACGTCCGGTTCGATTGGCGGGAACGGCCCAAAATTCATCGCGCGCGTCGATCGCCAGCGCCACGGCACCCTGTATCAGGCGAGCCGCCTCGGCATGCGCGATGCCGCGGCGTTGAAAGGCCTCGAAGGTTGCCTGATAGGTCGCCGTCGTCGCCACATCCGCGCCGGCATCGAAGTAATCCGCGTGCACGGCGCGGATCATGCCGGGCTGCTCGATCAGGCATTTGGCGGACCACAGCGGATCGCGCAGATCGGCGCCGCGGCGCTCGAGTTCGGTGGCGAGCGCGCCGTCGAGCACGACCGCCGGCTGGGCCGCCAATAAATCGTCAAACGGACGGTGCATTGAGCCGCCTCGACCCGCTCAAAAAATCGCTGCCGGCGACGAAGTAGCGCAGGCGCGCTTGCGCCCCCTTGGTGAGCCCGATGCGCGCGCTCACGCCGATCGCATCGACGCTGGCGCCGTCGCCGCCGATCCACAGGGGTCCGCGCGAAAACAGGTCGATCCCGTCGTGCCGCAGGTCCACGCCTATCGCGGATGTCAGGCGGCCGGGCCCGCGCGCAAGGTCCCGCAGCCGGCCCTGGCCGCGCGCGCGCCGCATGTGCGGAATGCCGGTCAGCGGCTCGAGCGCGCGCAGCAGGACGCCGGAGCCGGTCCCATGACGCTCGCTCGACACGTTGAGCATGTACGAGGTGCCATAGCACAAATAGACGTAGGCATGGCCCGCCTCCAGGAACAATGAACGATTTCGCGGCGTCATGCCCCGAAACGCATGGCAGGCAGGGTCGTCCTCGAGGTAGGCCTCGGTCTCGACGATGCGGCCGGTGATTCGTGCGCGGCCCAGCTCGCGAACCAGCACTTTGCCGAGCAGGAAGCGCGCGAGCGCTTCGGTGTCATGAGGAAGCTCGGAACGCGGCAGCGGCAACGGCTGCGCGCGCGGCGTGCCGGGCATCGGAACTGGCGAGCTCTGTGCGATGGGGTACTCCTCGGTTTACCGCCGCGGCACGGCGATGCTAATCTGAAATCTCGTTCACCCCTGGATTATTGTGACGTTGTCTTCCCCGTTCAAGCCTCACTCGGTCGTAGTGCCCGTCGCCGTACTGATCGTCGCCATGTGCTGCTTCCAAACCGGCGCCGCCGTCGCAAAGCAGTTGTTTCCCGTCGTGGGCGCGGCGGGGACCACGGCGCTGCGACTGGGTCTCGCGAGCCTGATGTTGCTGGTGGTATGGCGGCCGTGGCGCGTGAGGCTCAGCGTGCGCGAGGCGCGCACCATCGTCATGTACGGACTGGCGATGGGCTGGATGAATTTTTTCTTCTATTTGTCGCTGAGCCGGATTCCACTCGGCATCGCGGTTGCCCTGGAATTCACCGGGCCGCTCGCCGTGGCGATCGCGGCATCCAGGCGCGCCGTCGATTACGCGTGGATCGCATTGGCCGCGGCGGGCTTGATCGTGCTGTTGCCGTGGGGCCTCGAGTCGAAGCCGCTGGATCCCGCGGGGCTCGCGTTCGCGCTCGCCGCCGGCGTGTGCTGGGCGCTGTATATCGTGTTCGGCCAGAAGGCGGGCACCGCACACGGCGGCCAGACGACGGCACTCGGCACGCTGGCCGCCGCGGTGGTCATCATGCCCATCGGTTTCGCGCAGGCCGGCACGGCGCTGCTGGCGCCCGCCCTGCTGCCGACCGCCTGCGCCATGGCTCTGCTGTCGAGCGCGCTGCCGTATTCGCTCGAAATGTACGCCCTCACCCGTCTGCCGACGCGCACCTTCGGTGTGCTGATGAGCGGCGATCCGGCGCTCGGCGCGCTGTCGGGGCTCGTGCTTCTGGGGGAGAGCCTGAGCGTCGTCCAATGGGCGGCGATCGCATGCATCGTGATCGCCTCGGCGGGCAGCGCGGCAACCAGTCGACGTCCCGCGGACCGCCTCGCAGCGCCGCCGCCGCTACCCGATTAAGGTTATCGCCAGGTAGAGGACCGCGGCGCCGGCCAGCGTCATCGCGGTGGTCAAGAATTTCGGATGCGCGTGGTAGCTCTCGGGTATGAGGTCGCTGGCGCCGATATACAGAAAAAAGCCGCCGAACAAGGCGAGCACCACGCCGAAGCGCTCGCCGGGCAGCACGAAGAACGATGTCGAGGCGATGCCGATCACCGGCGCCACCGCGTCCAGCAGCAGCCAGGACAAGGCCGCCGCGCGCGCGCCGCGATTCTTCAGCACGACGTTCATGGTATTGATGCCGTCCGAGAAATCATGGGTCAATACGGCGATCGCCATGATGATGCCGACGGCTCTCGAGGTTTGGAACGCGAGCCCGATGCCGACGCCGTCCAGAAGACTGTGAACGCACAGCACCGATGCGGTAAAGCCGCCGCGGTGCACCGCGGCGCCGTGAAACGACAGGATCCGGTCGAGCACCAGATAGCTCAGGAAGCCGATCGCGGACCACGAGAGGATCGCGCCGGGATCGTGAAACTTCCTGCCGACATTGATCGCTTCGGGAAGCAGATCGAAGAAGGCGACGCCGATCACGGCGCCGGCGCTGAAGCCCAGGATCAAATGCAGCTTGTCGCGCAGCCGAAGCGCCAACAGTCCGCCGGCCAAGGTGCTTGCAAAGGCTGCGGCGGCGATGACGGTCAATAACACGATTTCCTCGAATGCATTTGCGCGCGCCTCCCCCCGCGCCATCGCCGGCGGAGTATATTGCCGGGCATTGCAATACCGATCGGGGGGCAACGTGAGCTACGAGGCATATCATAAACGGAAAATCGGTCAACACCTGCTGAAGCCGGAAACGCAGATGATGGGGTTCGGCTACGATCCCGCATTGTCCGAAGGGTCCTTGAAGCCGCCCATTTTTCTGACGTCGACGTTCGTTTTCAAAACTGCGCAGGACGGCAAGGATTTTTTCGATTACACCTCGGGGCGCCGTGAACCCGGCGCCGGGCAATCGTCGGGCCTCGTGTACTCGCGCTTCAACAATCCGAACCTGGAAGTGCTCGAGGACCGTCTGGCGCTGTGGGAGGAGAGCGAGGCGGCGGCGGTGTTCTCGAGCGGAATGTCGGCCATCTCGACGGCGTTGTGGACCTACGTACGGCCCGGCGACGTCATATTGATGAGTCAGCCGCTCTACGGCGGTACGGAGACGCTGATCGAGAAAACCTTTCCGCTGTTCGGCGTCGGCGCGGTGAGTTTCACGGAAGGCTGCGACCGCAAGGCCGTGGCCGCGGCCGCCGATCGCGCCTTGGCGAAGGCCAAGGAGGGGGGCGGGCGGGTCTGCCTCGTCATGACCGAAACGCCCGCGAATCCGACCAACAGCCTGGTCGATCTCGAGTTGATGCGCCACACATCCGAACAGCTTGGCATACGGCAGGGCGGCGCGCGGCCGCCCGTGCTGGTGGACAATACCTTTCTCGGCCCCGTATTCCAGCGGCCGCTGGCGCATGGCGCCGACCTCGTGATGTACTCGCTGACGAAGTACGTGGGAGGCCATTCCGACCTGGTCGCGGGCGGAGTTGCCGGCGGCCGGGATGCCGTCGGTCCAATCAAGAAATTGCGCGGCGCCCTGGGCACCCAACTCGATCCGAACTCGGCTTGGATGATCATGCGCTCGATGGAGACGCTGTCGCTGCGCATGCACAGGTCGGCGCAGAACGCGGCGTTGGTGGCGGAATTCCTGCGCAAGCACCCGAAGATCGCCAGCGTGAATTACCTGGGCTTCATCGCGCAGGATGACCCGCGCCGCGAGGTGTTCGAGCGGCAGTGCGCGAGCGCCGGCTCGACCTTTGGATTCGCGGTCAAAGGCGGCGAAGCCGAGGCGTTCAGATTGCTCGACGCCTTGCAAGTCATCAAATTGGCCGTGAGTTTGGGCGGTACCGAATCGCTGATTTCCCATCCTGCGAGCACGACGCATTCCGGTCTGCCGAAGGCGACGCGCGATCGGATAGGCATCACCGACGCGTTGATCCGACTGTCCGTCGGCATCGAGGATGCCGGCGATTTGATCGCCGATCTGGGAGCCGCGCTCGATGCGATTTGATCGAATGATACCGCTCTCGAGGGTCGTGCTGGCGGGCGCCTTCCTCGCGTCCGCAGCGAGTGCCGGCGCGGCGTCGCCGGCCGCGGATACCGTGTATCGCAACGGCTCGGTGTACACCATCGATGCGCAGGACAGCGTGCAACAGGCGCTGGCGATGCGCCGCGGCCGCATCGTGTACGTCGGCGCCGATTCGGGTCTCAAGCCTTTCATCGGCGCCGGGACGCAGGTGATCGATCTGCACGGACGCATGCTCATGCCGGGTCTGGTCGACGGACACATGCATCCGTTGCAGGGCGGCGCTCAATTGCTCAAATGCAGCCTGAACTACGCCCAGCTCACCGTCGAACAAATGCAGGCCGCGATCCAGGCCTGCCTGGATGCGACGCGGGCCTTGGAGCCGGACGGGTGGCTGGAGGTGGTGAGCTGGTTCCAGGAGGGTATGGTCCCGGCGGGCGTCATCGCCAATCGCGGGATATTGGATGGGCTGAATACCAAGCGGCCGATCCTGGTCGAATCCTCATTCGGGCATACCTCGTTGGCGAATTCGCGCGCCATCGACATCGCGGGCATCACCGCCAAGACGGCGGATCCCCTGGGCGGAAAGATCGGCCGCGATGCGGCCGGCAACCCGACCGGACTGCTGGACGATGCGGCGCAGGACCTGGCGTCCGACAAGGTCCCGAAGCCCACGCCTGAGGATGACGTGAAGTCCGCCGCGGCGGCACTCGACGCCATGCGTAAACAGGGCATCACCACGTTCCTCGACGCGATGGCGGTACCGCCGTCGCTCGCGGCGTTTACGCGCCTTCAGCGCGATGGGAAGCTCACCGCGCGCGCCCACTTCGCGTTGTTGATTACACCCGACGAGGGCCGCGACCCCAAGAAGGCGACGGCGAAGGTGATCGCCCTGGCGCACGCGGACGGCGGAGCCTTGCGCCCGAAGCCCGGCATCACCGCGCGCAACGTGAAATTGTTTCTCGACGGCGTCATCACCGCGCCCGCCATGAGCGGCGCGATGCTGGAGCCCTACCGGACGGCGCAAGCAACGCCCGGCGGCCAGATCTGGGCGCCGGGCCAGAATCGGGGACCGGAGGTCTATTTTCCGGCGCCCATCTTGCGCGCCTTGCTGCTCGATGTGGTGGCCGCCGGATTCGAACCGCACATGCACGCGGACGGCGATCGAGCCGTGCGCGAGGGACTGGACGGGGTGCAGGCCGTGAGGCAGGCCTACCCGGCGAAGGACGTGCGCTGTGCGATCGCGCACGACGAGATCGTCAATCCCACCGACTTTGCACGCTTTCGGGCCTTGAATGTGGTGCCGGTGTTGTCGTTTCAGTGGGAGAAACCGGCATCGGACACCGTCGACAATGCGCGCGACTACATGGGCCCCAAGCGCTACACCTACATGGAACCGGCGGGATACTTGGCCGCCGCCGGCGCGCGCATCGCCTACGGCAGCGACTGGCCGGTGGATCCGCTCGATGAATGGTTCGCGCTCAAGGTGGGGGTGACGCGCACCAATTCGCCGCGCAGCCTGCCCAAGTACGCCGGCCGCCTGAGCGAGGATCCCGGACTTACGCGGGCGATGGTGCTGCGGGCGATCACCATGAACTCATCCTACGAGCTACACCAGGATCGGCTCACCGGCTCGCTCGAGGCCGGCAAGTTTGCCGACCTCATCGTGCTCGATCGGAACGTGCTGACGATTCCGGCCGAGGAGATCGCCGATACCCGGGTGCTGCAGACCGTGGTGGGCGGCCAGGTCGTGTATCAGGCGGGCGACTTCTAGGGGGTTTTAGGGGCACATTATGTCAAATACAACGTGGCAACCAGCCAGGACAGCAAAACAGCCGGGTTTTGACGCTCATGTCCACGAAACTGCTCGAACCGCGTTGTATAGATAAGGTCTTAGTGATTGGGGGTCTTAGTGATTGGGTCCTACAGTTCAAAGAGAGTGAGCACCATGAGTACCAAGGGTCGGCGCGTTGCGCTAGCGGCGAGTGTCCTGGGCGCGGCCATGGCGGCGGCGGTGCCTGCGTTCGCGCAGCACAGCGGCGGTGGGCACGCGAGCGGCGGCCACGCGGCGGGCCATGCGAGCGCAGGAGCCCATTTTGGCGGGGGCGCTCGGGTTGCCGCCGGCCATTACGGCGGCTACGGTGGCGCGCACGCGTATGCCGGCGGCGGCTACGGGGCCACTCATGCCTACGCGGGCGGCTACGGCGGACACCCTGCCTATGGCTATCCGGGCGGCGGCTACCGTCACGGCTATTCCACCGGCGCGTTCTGGGGCGGCGGCTACTGGCGCGGCGGCTACTGGCCGCGGGCCTACTACGGATTGGGATTTGCCTGGTTCCTTCCGGTGCTGCCGTTGGCTTATGCGACCTACTGGTGGAACGGCATGCCGTATTACTACGCGAACGACGTCTACTACACCTGGAACCCGGGCTACAACGGTTACACGGCCACCGATCCGCCGCCGGTATCCGACCCTTCCGCGACCGGCGACCAGGGAGGGGCGGCGGCGCCTCCGCCGGGCGCACCGGAGCCTGCGCCGCAGGCCGAGCCTGCTCCAGGCAGCGGCGGGCAGATATTCATGTACCCGAAAAATGGGCAAAGCGATGAGCAGCAGTCGGTCGATAAGCGCGAGTGCCAGCAGTGGGCCGCGGCTCAGGCGGGACAGGGCGCTGCCAACAGCAATGACTACCGCCGCGCGATGGTGGCCTGCGTCGAGGGGCGCGGTTACAGCGCCAATTAATTGATTCGGCCGCCGGGGCCACCTCATCCTGCGCGGGTGCGGTATCCGCGCGGTGAGGTGCCGCTGCAACTGCCGACAGCGTCACAGTTCGAGCACCGCACCGCGCGCTGTGCCGACAGCGTCACAGTTCGAGCACCGCACCGCGCGCTGTGCCGACAGCGTCACAATTCGAGCACCGCCGCGCGCTCTGCCGAGACCGTCACGGTTCGAGCACCGCACCGCGCGCCGTGCCGACAGCGTCACAATTCGAGCATCGCAGCGCGCGCTGTAAGGTTCGGGCAAGTTTGCTTCGATAACCTGGGTGCATGAAAACAGAGCTTGGGATGTCCTTCGATTCGGGCTTCACGCAGTTCGAGCTGGTGATCGTCATGCTGATCGTCGGGATCATCGCCGCCATCGGCGTGCCAAGTTTCAAGTACGTCACGGCCTCGAACCGCATCGCCGCGGAAATCAACGCGATGCTCGGCGACATGCGCTACGCGCGCACTGAAGCCGTCAAGGAGGGCCTGCCAGTCACCGTGTGTGCATCCGCCGATGGGCTCACCTGTTCGAAGAGCAGCGCCTCCTGGCAGTCGGGCTGGATCATCTTCTCCGATCCCAGCGGCAATCAGACGGTGGGCGCCAACCCCATCTTGCGCAAGCAGCCGGCTTTCAGCACCTCCTTCAATAACAGTACCGATGTATTCGTGGTCAACAACGGCATTTACGCCGCGACTTTCAACCGGCAGGGATTCGGCGCGAGCATCCCGACGGTCACCACTACCACGGTCATGGCGCTGCGCACGCAACCGGAGAACACGGCTTGGACGCGTTGCCTCGCGATCACAGTGGTGGGCCAATTGACCATTGAGCAGACTACGACAACGGGTTGCACATGAGCGCCATGCCCAGAACTCCTGCGCGCGCGGCGCCGGCACGACAAGCCGGGTTCAGCTTGGTCGAAGTGCTGGTCGCGCTGGTGGTCTGCTCCGTCGGCCTGCTCGGGCTGGCCAAGATGGAGTCTCTGGCATTGTCCAGCGAGGATGTGTCGGGCACCCGCACGATTGCCGCCCTGCAGGCCTCGAGTCTGGCGGCGATGATGCATGCGGATCGCGGCTACTGGTCCAGCACTTTGGCGACGGTTTCCGCCGTCGTGACCGGCGGCGCCTTGACGACCAATGGGCTCACGGCTTACAGCGTGTCGGACCCGACCTTGGCCTACGGCGGCGTCCCCTGCACCACGTCGGGGGCGACCAGCTGCACGCCCATCCAAATGGCGGCCTACGACTTGAACAATTGGGGCAATGGTCTGCAGATACTGCTTCCGGGCTACATCGCCACGATTATCTGCACGCCCACCGTCACCGCGGCGCCGGTCACCTGCACCATCACCATCACCTGGATAGAAAACGCGGTCGCCGCCAATTCGCAGCAACAGGCCAACATCGGCGCGCTCGCGAGACCGACCTATACCTTGAACGTGCAACCATGAACCGACCTTCCACCACGCGTTGCGATTGCCGCGATCCCCGCCGCCCGGCGCAGCGCGGCTTCACCTTGGTCGAGTTGATGGTCGCAATTTTGATCGGGTTATTCTTGCTGGGCGGGCTGGTGACGTTGACGAGTGCACTGAAGCGCACCGGCAGCATCCAAGGCAACTTGAGCCAGTTGCACGACAGCGAACGCATCGCGCTGTCGCTCATGACGGATGTCATCCAGTCGTCGGGGTATTTTCCGAGCCCCATCGGCGCCACCACGGCGAGCACCGCGTTCCCCGTGGTCGGGTCGACGTGGGCCTCGGCGCAAACCATCCAGGGCACCGACGTGGGAACCGGGAGCACGCAGACCGATACCATCGCCGTCCGCTACTCCTCGGCCGGCGGCGACGGCGTTCTCAATTGCATCGGCGGCACCAGCACGGTGGCGGCGAGCTGGATCGCGGCTTTTAGCTTGGACGGACTGGGCGATCTGCAATGCCTGCTGACCACCAATGGCGTCGCGGCCGCGGCGCCGGTCACCATCGCGAGCGGCGTGCAGTACATGCAGATTCTGTACGGTGTGCAGACCAATGCGGCGGCCGGCACCTTCTCGGTGGACACATATCTCACCGCGACTCAGGTCACGGCGGGCAATTACTGGCCGAGCGTCATCTCGGTTCAGGTCACCCTGTGGTTCACCAATCCCCTGTATTGCACGACGCAATGCCTGGCGGGCCAGCAAACCACGCAGCCGCAGACCATTCCCGTGTCGCGCACGATAGCGGTCATGAGCAAGGCGGGGGTCAACACATGAACGACGCGCTCCGGTTGAATTACCCACAGCGCGGCATGGTGCTCATCTCGAGCCTGCTGATGCTGGTGGTCGTGACGGTCCTGGCCATCGCCCTGTTTCACAGTTTCGGCCTGGACGAAAAAATCGCCGGCAACACGCGCGAGAAGCAGCGCGCGCTGCAGGCCGCGGTCAGCGCGGAACAGTACGCGGAGTGGTGGCTGTCGATCGGCAACGCGGTGTCAATGGTTACATGTGCCGCCCCTGTGGTGACGGCGCCGACCGTCCAAGTGTGCTCGAACACACTCCCGTCGGTGCTCGTCGGCGGTGCCGCCGGCATCGCCGTGCTGCCCTGGCAGATATCCGGGGGGAATGTAGGGGTGAGCTATACCCCGCCCGGCGTGACGGTGGCGACGGGCAACAGCATCACCGCAGGCACCTACTACCAAGCTCCGGTCTTCTACATTTCCTATTTGGGCGTCGGCACGGGTGCCAACGGCGCTCAAGGCAGCGTGTATCAAATCGATGCCGCCGGATATGGCGGCAGCCCGAACGCGGCCGCCGTCGTCGAAAGCACCTACATATTGCAAACGTCCGATCAGGATTTGGGTGGTACAAATTGAATACGCAAACACTTTGGCTCCGCACAGCCGCCGCACTGATGGTTCTCGGGTCATGGAACGCCCATGCGCAGACGTCGTACGCGGAAAATTTTACCGGCGGAACCACCACGAACTTGTGGTATTTCTTCAAGGGCGCCTGCCTGACGGCGGGCACCACGGCTGAAACGACCGCGTCGGTCAACGTAGCGGGCGCGGCCAACAACGTACCCAGCACCGGTCCCTCCTGCGCCTCCATGACGACGGGGTCATTTTATTGGAATATCGGCAACCAGGTCGGCGAACCCCTCGTCGGGGGTACCAGCGGCACCATCCCCGGTACCGACCCCACCAAGGGCGGCGCGCTGCGCTTCACCAACGTGCCGACCAACGGCTCGTATCCGCAGGGATACCAGGAGGCGGGCGCCATCCTGTCCAATTTTACGTTTCCGCTTTCACAGGGCCTGCAAGTTACCTTCGTGACGGAAACCTACGAAGGCGACAGCGGCGGCGGCGATGGGGCCGACGGCATCAGCTTCTTCCTCCAGGACGCCTCGCAGAACCCCGACCTCGGCGCCACCGGCGGCAGCCTTGCCTACGGCTGTACCAACGTGAACGACGATACCACCAACATTCGCGCGGATGGTCTGCCCCGCGGCTACGACGGTCTGACCGGTGCCTACGTCGGCATGGGCATCGACGAGTACGGGAATTTCATGAACCCGGGCGACAACACTGCGACCGGTGCCGCCAACACCCCCGGAGCGCCTTCCGGCACCGCCAATTTCCAGGGCAACCGGGTTGGCATTCGGGGCGCGGGCAACGTGGCGTGGACCTGGCTCAACACGAAGTATCCCACCTACTACTTGAGTTCGTTCACCTCGGCGCAAACTCAATCCGCGGTGCAGGCCACCTGCCAGACCGGCTTCGTGCAGCAGTACAACGCATCGACCGGCGCCTTCACCAGCACCAACATCGCGGTGCCGGACTACCAGGCGCTGGCTTTCAGCAACCTGTCCGGCGTACAAATCGCGAACGAAAGCGCCATCTACCGCGGCAACGGCACGGCGACTCAGCTCACGAGCCAGTACGGCGTTCCCATCTCCTACGCCTTGAGCATCACCGCCGCCGGCCTGCTCACGCTGTCCTACAGCTACGACGGCGGCGCGTCGATCAACGTCATCAGCGGCTACAACATCGTCAACAGCAACGGTGCGTTGCCGGCCAATGTACGCTTCGGATTTGCCGGGTCCGACGGCGGCGCCACGAACATTCATGAGGTCATGTGCTTTCAGGCCACCCCGACCAATACGTCGCAGAGCTCCGCCGCAGGCAACCAAAAGCAATCCATGCCCGTGATCACGGGTACGCAGGTCTATTTCTCCTACTACAATCCGACCACCTGGGCGGGTTCCGTCGCATCCGATTCACTCTATGTGGATACCTCCGTCACCCCCAATACCGTGACCATCGCCTCGACGGCGAACTGGGATGCGTCCTGCGTGTTGACCGGCGTGGCGTCGGGGTCGACCTGCGCACGGACGGGCGTAGCTGGGCCGACCACGGCCGAGGCGCCGACCAGCCGTACGGCGCTCACCTGGAACGGCTCGGCGGGCATCCCGTTCGCGTGGGCCAGCCTCACCACGGGGACCGCCGGTGAGCAGGCGGCGCTCGACGCCGGGGACCCCAACACCCCCACCGGCACGCCTACCGGCACCACCTACGAACCGTACCGCTTGAACTACCTGCTCGGCGACCGCGGCAATGAGCAGAATTCCTCGGGAACCGGTGAGTACAGCGGCAGCAACCCGTCCTATCCGCCCTTTCGCGATCGCGTCAGCGTGCTCGGCGACATCATCGACTCGAGCCCGACCTGGGTGGGACCGCCGAATTCGGGCTATCCCAACAGCTGGGTCGACAGTTACAACGGCGGCACCATGCTCGAGAACTCGGGCCAGACCTACGGCGCCTACACGACTGCCGAGGAGTCGCGCATCAACGTGGTGTACGCCGGCGCCAACGACGGCTTCCTGCACGGCTTTCGGTCCGGTTACTACGACGCGAACGGCAACTATGTCGGCAGCGGCTCGGGCACGAGTTTCGTCGGCACCGAGAATGACGGTTTGGAGGTCCTCGCCTACATGCCGGGCTATGTGCTGAATCACATTCAGACCGCGACCAGCGCAACCACCGTGGTCAACGACACCGGCACGACAACCTCGACCACCAGCACGACCACGAGCACCCCGAACTCGGCAACCAACTACTCCGATCCGCAGTACGGCCATCAGTTCGACGTCGATGCGACGCCGGGAACCGGGGATGTGTTTTACAACGGTACCTGGCACACCCTGCTGGTCGGCGGCTTGGGCGCAGGAGGCCCGGGAATTTTTGCGCTCGACGTGACCAACCCCACGTTTACCGCCGCCAGCGTGATCGGCGATTGGAGCACGACGACCACGACGACCACGACCACGACCACGAACAATAATTGCGTCAGGAGAGGCAACCAAACGGTCTGCTATCCCACCACGACCAACACCTCGAACACCTCGACGGCCTCGACGCTGAGCTGTGTGGGCGAGTCGAACGCCAGCACCACCGCGGGCAACTGCGGCATGAATCTCGGCAATACCTATGGCACGCCGCAGATCCGCCGCTTTCACAACGGCCAATGGGGCGCCGTGTTCGGCAACGGCCTCGGCAGCACCACCGGCGATGCGGGCATCTATGTGATGTTGTTGAACACCTCGACGGGAGCGCCGACATTCTATTACTTGAGCACAGGCAGCTCCGGCAAGAGCGACGGCATTGCCTACGTGACCACCGCCGATTTGGACGGCGACCACATCACCGACTACGTCTATGCGGGAGATTTGCTGGGTAACATCTGGCGCTTCGACCTGACCAGCGCCACCGCGTCGTCGTGGGCCGTATCGCCCATTCCGGTCTACACCACCGCGGCGGGCCAGCCCATCACCAGCAAGCTGGTGGTGGTGTCGGTGCTGTCGATTCCCGCTCGCCGGGTCATGATCGAGTTCGGTACCGGTGATGAAACACCGCTGAGCAATGCCTCGCCCGCGACCTATTCAGGCTCGCAGCAGTCGTTGTACGGAATCTGGGACTGGGACCTTGCCACGTGGAACTCGAAGTCCACGACCCAATATGCTGCGCTTCCCTACGGCGGCGTCGCTGCGCCGACCAGCGGCTTGACGGCGGGAAGCCTCACGCCCAGCAACCTGCAGGCGCAGAGCATGGCGACCGTGACCGTGAGCGGGGTCGACTATCGCACGGTCACGAGCAACACGGTGTGCTGGGCCGGCACCACGGGGTGCACCACGCCGCAGTACGGATGGTACCTGCCGCTGGTGACCGGGTACGCGAACCCCGGCGACGTCAATATGCCGTCGTCGGCCAATAACGGAAACCCCCAGGTGTACGAACAGGTGGTCTATAACCCGATCGTCGATGGGGACACGTTCATTGTGAACACGGTGATCCCGTCGGCTTCGTCGCTCATCAATTGCTTCTCGGTAACCGCCGGCGGCTTCACCATGGGGATCGACCCGGCCAGCGGCGGCTCGTTCACGAAATCCGTGTTCGTGCCTGGCCAGTCGACCGGCACCACCGGCAGCAGCGGCGGGACCACCGGTAGCGGCGGATCGGGCAACTACAACGGGGTCGGTGTGAGCGGCACGGGGTCGGTGTTCGCGGTGACGACGAATCCCACGAATTGCACGGGCACGAGCTGCAACACCGTGCCGCCCTGTACGCCGGGCGCCCAGACCACCCTCGTGACGCAAACGGTGGGCGGTTCGCCGACCGGGGTGCAGGCCAACCTGCAATGCAACACCCTCGGCAGCCGATTGACCTGGATACAACGGCGCTAATGTAAAGGACAGATACATGCATCCCGCACGAAAATCCGCAGGCTTCTCGATGATCGAATTGGTCGTCGCCATGGTCGTCGTCGCGATCCTCGCGGCGATCGCCATACCGAGCTATTCCAACTATACGCTCCAGGCGCACCGTACCGACGCCAAGACGGCCTTGCTCGATTTGGCGAGCCTCGAGGAGCGCTATTTCAGCGTCAACAATAGCTATACCGCCGTCCCCGCCAGTCTCGGTTACACCGCATTTCCGCAAACGGTGGGCAGCGGCTATTACCAGGTTCAGACACCAGTGGTCGTGGCGGCAACGACGGCCGCTCCTGCGACCTATTCGCTGCAGGCGCTGCCGATCGGCACTCAGCTCGCGAAAGATACGCAATGCCAGTCATTCACGCTCACGTCCACGGGCCAACAAACCGCGCTTCCTGATCCCACCTCCTCATGTTGGCATTGACCGGGTTGTAGCGCGGGATAGCGATCGCCTTCGAGTCACTCTCGATTTACGGAAATTGCAGCGTAACCTTGGTGCCGGCGCCGCCGGCCCCGGGGCCAATGTCGATGGTGGCATCGTGAATCCGCGCGATTTCATCGACGATGGCGAGCCCCAATCCGCTGCCATGGCCCGGCGAATTGGGCATGCGGTAGAACCGCTGCCGCACGCGTTGACGTTCATCCGCGGGAATTCCGGGTCCCGTGTCCTCCACCGCGAGGCAGGGCCTGCCCTCGAGCCGGCCCGCGCTCACTGTCACGCTGCCGCCCGCGGGCGTGTATTTCAAGGCGTTGTCGACCAGGTTGCTCACCAGATCATCGAGCAGCGACGGATCGGCGGTGAGCGAAACCGGCTGCGCATCGACCCCCAGGTCGATATTCCCTTGCAGCGCCCGATCGAAGAACTTGGCCGCAACTTCGCCGACAATGGCCTTAAGATCGACGCTCTGCTTGCGCGCTGAGAAATTCGCGGCCGGGTCGGCGCGCGCCAAGGTCAGCAGCTGATTGGAGGAATGCGCCAGCTGACGGATGCCTTCCTGCAGCGTCAACAGCCGCTTCTTGACCGGCTGCGCCGCCGGCTCCTCGATGAGCAGATCCAATTGCGCCTGCATGCCGGTGATCGGGGTGCGCAGCTGATGCGCGGTATTCGAGATGAATTGCTGCTGCGATTGCACGGAGGTGCGCAGCAGGGTGAACAATCGATTGAGCGTCACCACCACGGGAGCGATTTCGCGCGGCACGGAAGCCTCATCGATGGGGCGCAGGTCCAGGGGGGAGCGGGCGGCGATTTCGTCGCGCAGGCGCTTCACGGGGCGCAGCCCCAGCTGAATGCCCACCCACACCAGCACCAGCGTGATATCGAGCTGCACGAAATCCCA
>JBEKYO010000079.1:0-20624 GCA_049510875.1 Steroidobacteraceae bacterium | reverse complement strand
CCGATGCCCGACAGCGGACTGTTCGATGAGCCGATGAGGCCGGCCATGTAGCCGCAGACCGCGGAAACGAAGAAGCTCATCAGGGCGATGTAAACCAAGGCGCCAGCCACCATCGCGAGCATATGCCCTCCGAGGCCGCTGCCGGCGGCGAAGTTGGCGATAAGCGCGCCGATCGGCACCATGCAGGCAAGCGAGATGAGGGCGACATAGCCGATCGGGATGTCCTGCTCGGTGCGCGGCAGCAGTGCGGCGTTCCCGGCGGCGCGCGCCCGCGAGGCCACCATGGCGGAGCGCAGACCGGCGAGCACCGGTTTGACGAGTTTCGCCAGGGTCCACACCGCCGCCACCCCGATGGTGCCGGCGCCGACGAAGCGCACCTGATGGCTCCAGGTGTGCTGGGCCAACTGCGCCATGGGCTCGGTGCTGGTCGCGAGCGCCGAGAAGTGTGGTACGCCCCAAGCCCAGCCGATCAGCGCACCTACGAACATCGCTATGCCGACCCACAGCCCCACCAGGTGGCCGACGGCGAACAGCGCGAAGGACAGGAAGAAATCGAAGCCGGTCACGCCGCCCCGTTCACCGCCGAGGCGGAAATATCGCACCACGTCGCCGGCGAAGATGCGCGTCGCCACGATGCAGGCAAAGACCGCCGCAACGATCGCGCCCCAGACCACGGCCGCCAGGCCGGCGCGGCTGTCCTCGACCGCCGCGGCATCGGCGTGTTCGCCACCGCCGACCTTGAGCACCTCGGCGCAGGCGACGCCTTCAGGGTAGGGAAGATCGGACTGCGTCACCAGTGCGCGCCGCAGCGGAATCGAATACATCACGCCCAGGATCCCGCCCAGGGCGCAGATCGCGCAGCAAACCCAGTACGGAAAGCCGGTCCACCATCCGATCATCACCATGCCCGGCAGCACGAAGATGATCGAGGACAGGGTGCCGGCCGCCGAGGCGACGGTCTGCACGATGTTGTTCTCCTGGACGGTCATGCCCTTGAAGCCGCGCAGCACCGCCATGGAAATCACCGCGGCCGGGATCGAGGTGGCGAAGGTGAGGCCCGCCTTGAGCCCGAAGTAGACATTGGCCGCGGTGAACACCACGGTGATGAGTACGCCGAGAACCAGGCCGCGCAGCGTCAGTTCGGTGCGCGGCGCGGTGGCGAGCGGTGCGGGCTTGGCAGGGCTGCTCATGTATCGTCCCCTTGTCGTTCTTGTCTTTTGCCGCTGTTGCGCGCCATGAGGCGCGCAAACAGGATGCCCCCTTCATACCGCATCTACGTCGGCACCGCCATCCCTGCCTTGAAACCGGCATGCGGCGGTGTGCGCAACAGGCCGCCGCGCAAACGGCGGCCTGTCGGATTCGCCGACAATAAGGCAACATGTGGCCTTGATCGGACATGCGGTTGGAGCGCGGATGTCAACACAAGTGAGATCGCACCACTGCCTAGATATCAGTCAGTCTTACGCGCTCAGTTGCGCAACGCCAATACCCTCTGAAGGAAGGAGCAACGCGTGTCTACGATAACCTATGCCGTATGGGCATTGGCCGCCGGATCGCTGATCCCGCTTATGGCGATTTTGAATGCCGGACTCGCACGTGCAACGGGAGGCACAATTCAGGCGACTGTGATTTTGTTCTCTACCGGGCTGATTGCGTCACTCGTGCTCGCGGCAACAACGAAGGCCCACATTCCCGCTATTCAGACATTGGCTCGCATCGCGCCTTCTCAATATGTGGGCGGCGTGATAGTCGGGTTTTATATTTTGAGCATCACGTTTCTTGCGCCTCGTTTTGGTGTCGGCAATGCGATTCTGTTCGCCGTGACGGCGCAGCTGCTCACATCGGCGTTTATAGACCACTTCGCATGGGCAGGCGCCGCTCCGCGACCATTGACGACGATGCGAGCAATGGGACTGTTGATAGTGGTTGTCGGCGTGGTCATTACGCAGGTCAGTGACCGCACGGCTGCCGGGGCTGCTAATCCGCCAACCCAATGAAGAATGCCAAAGCGAGTGATGCGTTCCATCTCGGCCGCGGCGGAAATTGATGCCCACGGCGGTTCTCCAGGTGCTTATTGTTGATGACCGACGGGCGGAGCGTGGGATTGGCCTTGGTCTATGCACCCGGTGTCGCTGTGGCCCATAGGTCGCGCTAAATGCGCTGCTTTGGATCTTGCGGCGCGGGCCAGGGATGCTCGGACTTGCCGCTGAATATCGCTTCCATCTCGGCGCGTTTGGATGTCCAGTCGTGCCGCTCGATCTCGGCCTCCAGCTGACCCGGCGCCCAGCCGGCGTGGCCGAGGAAGATCCGCAGATTGTCCATCGGCTTGCTGCGGCCCAGCAGCCGGAGCAGCAGCTGCCGGTCCGCGCTCAGGTACACGCCGTCACAGGCCTGGATCGCGTGCTCGGGTGGCGTGGCGGCGTGGAATAGAAACCATACGGACCCAGTGTCAACGGGTCCACCAAAGTACACCTTGTCGCGCACCTGCGCGAGGTGCTTGAGATCGGGAAAGAGATGCGAGACAGGAACCCGCATCGGTCTGTTGACGATGATGCCGATCGGGCCGGGACCGAGGTTGTTCATCACGAGCACGATCGAATCCGCGAAATCGGAATCGGGCAGGTCATCTCGTCCGATGATGAGAATTGCGGTTAGAGGCTTCGCATCGGCGGCGAACGCCGGCCACGACGACCCCGACAAGAGCAGAAAAGCGCAGAACGCACCTGCCGCGAAATGCCGAAGACAGAACCCGAGTTTCACTGGCGACATTCGCCTCCGTGTCATGGCACGTCGCCCCTGGTTCGGGAGAGATTTTGCGCAGTCGACGTTACCGATGCCTGTCTGGAAATGTAGCTGTCCAACACACTTTATTTGGTACCCCGACATCATGCAATGACCGATAACGGATGGCCCGGAAGACGCGTTTGATCACTGAGCGTCCGCAACGCGGTGGAACCAGCCGACTCTGAGTGCGAACGTGCGGCAACACGCCTGGCCAGCATCGGTCGGAGGTACGCCATGCGAGCGAGTTTCACGTAAACTCTCAGCGCGCAACGAGGGACCAACGAATGCCCAAAATCGACGTCGCCGCCGTACCCGCACGCAGGGGATCGGGCTATCCGCCGCCATTCGATGCGCCCTGTATTGGACGCACACGGCAGCGCTTGGGCCAGGCGGGCGGACTTCGCGATTTCGGTGTCAATCTGATGACGTTGCCGCCCGGCGGCTGGTCCAGCCAGCGCCACTGGCACAGCGACGAGGACGAGCTCGTCTACGTGCTCGAAGGCGAAGTGATGCTCATCGAGGACGGCGGCGAGACGGCGTTGCACGCAGGCGAGTGTGCGACGTTTCCGAAGGGCACCGGCAATGGCCATCACCTGGTCAACAAATCCTCCGCGATGGCCATTTATCTGGAGGTGGGGTCGCGTAATCCGCACGACCTCACCACTTGCTCCGATATCGACATGATGAGTTCCAACGCCGACGGCCGGTTCGTGCACAAGGATGGCACGCCCTATGCCGATTCATAGGCTGCGTGCGCCTAGCGCATCTTCATGACCGCGGGCGTGCCGTCGGACCACGTGGGCACCAGAACGAAGTACGTCGTGATGCGCTCCAAATCGCTCCGTGCCGCAGACACCGGCGAGCCGGGAAGATCTGCGCCCCAGTCGGCGACATCGGTGTGGGCAAAGAAGAACATCAGATGCGGATGCCAGTGGCCGGCGACGTCGCCGAGGTATCCCTGTTTCGACATCATGAACGCTACAGCCCCGGGCTCCGGCGTGGCGATGCGGTTCGCGGCAAGTTCAGCGCCGGTGCGGTTGATCATCTCGGCCTTGGAAACACCGCCGATGGCCCACTCTGTTCTCTCGAGATAGGCGGGAAGGACTGTACGCGCGGCGGCGGGGTTGAAGCATATCGGTGCACGAAGCTTGGGATTCCAGAACTCTGCATCATCAAAGCCGGCCGCCCAGGATCGCTGGACCAGGCAAACAAAGCCATTCCTGCCCTTTTGTGCCGTTTCGTACCCGTGAGCGCCGAGCGTCAGAATGCTGGCATCGCCTGAGATCGAGGTCGGCGCCGCACTCCGCGACAGCGCGACCTCCTCGGATGCACTTGCCACGCGATATTGCTCGACAGGTGCCATGGCCGGATAAGCGGGCTTCGCGGCGTCCGCGCAGGCCGGCCCGGTGGCACCGAGCAGGAAGGCGAGTCCGCACACCGCCGGCCCGATCATCGGTCGCCTTCTCGTTCGCATGTGTCGCGCTCCTGACCAAACAGTTTCCTATATGGTGAAGTATTAGCGAGGGCCGCTCGATTGTCAACTGGTGTGCCCCGTCAGCTTGATCAGCGCGATGTCGCCCCGTATCTCGAACCGTGTGCCGAACTGCTTCGACAAGTCCGCCAGACGTTGGAGGATATAGGTGGCGCGGGAGCCGTTGGCCGGGCTCGGCAGGCCGCGCGTGTCCAGGAATTGATTATTCGTATATTCATTGTGAACCTCGGGCTGGCCATCCCCGATATTGTTCAGAACAATGGGGTGCAGTGTAATGGACCGCAAAGCCTTCCCCCGAAAAACCACCTCGGCAACCGCGCTTTCCCAATTCATGGGCTCATCGATATACGTCAATATCGGCGGTACGTTGTAGATGAAATTGCCAAGATCGTAAAATATCGGCCGCCCGCGATAAATCTCCACACCGTGCAGCAGCGGCGCCCCATGCATGATTACGATGTCCGCACCGGCATCCACCTCAGCATGCGTCCATCGCTTGAGCCAGTCGTTCGGGGCCAGGCGTTCCGGCATTCCCTCCGTGAAAATCGTCGAGAATGACCGGTTTCCAAAAACGTGATTGTGCTGGTACACGATGACCAGGATCGCGTGCTGCCGGGCCTCGCGGATGCTCTGCAGGATACGTCGCGAGTCCAGAGGATTCGGCGTGTTTGCCGGTGCTCCGGGCAGGTCCTTGGTGGCCTCGTTCGGCTCTCCGCCTGCCTCGATCCGCAGCTCATTCACGCCCGGGCGCTCCGCCGTGGCGTTGCCTGCCTCCGCAATCAGTCCCGACGCGCTCGCGATCAGCGCAACCGTGCCTTTGGATGTGTGCAGGTAGCTGGGTGCAGCAGCTTCTGCCAGAGTGTTTCCCGTTCCGGCGTGAACCATATTCCGGCTGTCAGCTGCTCGAATCGTGTTCTGTATGCCCGTGACCTTCAAGTCGAAGGCATGATTGTCGGACAGCGCCAGCAGGTTGAAGCCGAGAGTCTGCAGCGCGTCGAGGGCTTCAGGCGGTGTCAGAAACCCCCGGCCCTCCTGCACCGACTGACCTTGTTCCGCGACCGTCCCTTCCAGATTGGTGAAAATCACATCACCCCGGAGCAGAGACTGGATCCTCGGCAGTGCGGTGGGCGCAGTCGCGCGCAGATCCGACCGGATCATGGACTGGCCGGTCAAAGTAATGGTCATGAGGTCGGATTGGGGCCATGCGGAAGTGCTGCGGGCGCATGCCACGACCAAGCAAATGGCCGCCATGCTCGCCGCGGCGCGGCACTGCCGCGCCCCAAGCGGCGTGTTCGCTCGGTGGGCACGCTTCTTCATTCAGGACTCCCCCCTTGCCTCCGTTCTTCGGATCCGCCCCGCGCCAACCCGTGGCGTGCGAGAACAGGCCTATAGGAGTGATTTTACCGCAAATTTTCTTTCATTCGTGCCGACAGTGGTTTCAGGACGCGTCTCACCGAAATGAACCCGCCGCCATAGCACGGCGCGAAAACAGTGACGCAGGTCGAGGTTTTCGCTGCGGCCTTCCGCGCGATGCGCACGAGTCGCCGGGAGCGAGACGCAAGTTACCCCGCAATGCCCGCCAGTTCGGGAGTATGGAACCCTGTCGCAATCTTACCCGCCTCGTGGGAGCGGATTCCATGAAGATCCTATGTTCACTCATGGTCGTTGGAGCCGTCTGGGGCGGCTATCACCTCTTCAATGAGCACCAGGCGGCACATGCGTTGCGAGAGCTGCTGGCCGGTGCCGATGTGAATGGCTTCGTCGACGTGCTGCCGCCCGCCAATCAAAACTTGGATACGATCTACGTGGTCGCCGCCCAGAATTGTCCACGCGCCGCCGCGCAGCAGGCGGACCGGCTCGCAATGCAATTGGGGGGACAAGGCATACCGGTCGTCCGCACCAGTCAGGTCTTCTACCATTTGCAGCAGGTGGATCGCGCCACCATGGGTCGCCTCACGGTGGTGATGAACGGACCGTTGCCCCTCGTCTTCGTCCACGGGCGCGCGGCGTCGAATCCTGAACTGAATCAGGTGGTGGAGGAGTACTACAGACCCGGGTCGATTCGAACGCCGCGGTAGCGGCCATTCGGAACCGTCATGGCCACGACCTCCTGGCAGCGCAGTTGGGAATACGCCTCTGCCGCCGCCCGGCGCCTGGTGCGCGCAGCCCCGATCTGCCTCATGGCCGGATGGATGCTTTTCGCATACCACGAGGCCGACGCTCAGCAATTCACGTTTCGCCGCTACCAACAGATGCAAGGCCTCGGCAATCTTTCGGTGACTTGTCTGGTGCAAGACCGTGAGGGATACATCTGGGTGTGCACCGACAACGGTCTGTATCGCTACGATGGCGTCGACTTCGAGCGCATCGGCGAAATGCAGGGCATCGATAGCAGCACGATTCGCGCCGTCCTCGAAGACTCCTCGGGCAGGCTGTGGGTCGGCACCTCGCAGGACCTTTATCGGAGTGACGGCCTCAAGTTCAGGCCCATCCGCCCCGAAGGCCGTCGCTTGAGACTGGCCGCCGGCTTGGGCATCGCGGCGCTGTCGCCTGAACGTCTGTTGGTGATCGACAACGATGAACTGCTGGAACTGAACCATCCCGCGGCCGATGGCCACTGGCAGAGCAGGCCCTTTTTTCCGCAGAGCCTGATCGACGCGATACCGGCCCTCGCGCATCTCAGCAGCGTCCACGTCGATCGAACGGACCGCATCTGGCTCGGTTGCGGAAGCGCGATTTGCCGGGTCGAGCAAGGAGCGGTAAGGATGTTCGACGCGAATTCCGGCGTGCCCGACGACACCTGGCACTCGTGGGTGCTCGACCGCGACGGGCGTCTCTGGGCGCGCGGTGCGGCGCACGTGGCGGTTCTCGAGGCGGGAGCAACACGATTTGACATCCGCGATCCGCCCCATGCAAGGCTTACGGCGGAGATCCTTAATGTGCCGTTGGCGGAAGATCCACAGGGGCGCATCCTGACGAGCACGGACGTCGGGTTGTCGCGGTGGCAGGGCGGTTGGCAGGATTATTCCGGGATGAACGGCATCCCCGCGACCGGCATCTCCGCGATTTTGTCGAGTCGCGACGGTCAGGTATGGCTGGGCTTGCCTGGCCATGGCATCGCGCGCTGGCTTGGATACGGACATTTCGAATCCTGGACAATGGCGCAAGGCCTTCGGGCCAATCCGGTCTGGTCCATATTACCCGCGGCCGATCACAGCATGCTGTTGGCAACCCGCGCCGGCTGCTCTCGACTTGATCCCACCGCGTCCGTCGCGGCACCCTGCCCATTCGGCAACTTGCCTCCGGGCGAAATCCGCGTCATGGCGCAGGGCGGCGATGTGTTGTGGGTGGGCCTGACGACGGGCGGTTTGTTCCGCATCGGCACGGGAGATCACGCAGATCGCAACGCGAACTGGGTCGCGAATGTTCCCACCATGCGCAAGCTCTATGTCGATTCGACGGATCAGCTGTGGATCGGCACCACGCACGGCGTCGCCGTTGTCGCACCCGGTTCGACGCGGGTCGACGTACTGCGATTGCCAATGCCGGTCGGCGAAGTGGCCGACATCACCCAGGATGCGCACGGCGCGATCTGGTTGGCGACGCAGGGCGGTCTGCTGCGCCGGTCCGATGGGCGGTGGACCGCGCTCGGCGTCGATGGAGAACACGCGAGCGCCGGATTCACCACGGTCGCGGCCGCTGCGGGCGATTGGCTCTGGGCGGGCGGCGTCGCGCACGGCCTGTTGCACTTACACATCGCCGGCGACCGCGTCGATGAGACGAAGTGGGTGGCTGACCTCATGTTGGCGCGCGCCGCTGTGAACTTCACCCGCATCGATCGGCGCGGGTGGGTGTGGGCCGGAACCGACGCAGGCGTCGCTGTGTTTGACGGGCGCTTCTGGCGCCGATTCAACGCCAATGACGGTTTGGTCTGGAACGATACGATGCCGCACGCCTTCTGGTCGGACGCGGATGGATCGGTTTGGATCGGTACCGGTGGAGGTTTGACGCACCTCAAAAACCCGGAAACGCTCCTGCAGACGGCGCCGATTGACCTGCGCATCACCCGCGTAACGCTTGGGGTCAGTAGACTCGACGCGCAGTCGCCGCCGCTGCCGTGGGAGCCGAACCTCTTTTTAAACGTGCACTGGGCGCAGCTCACCGATGGCAAAGGGAGTGCGACCACCTTGCATGTCCGGCTCCGCGGCTTAAGCGACGCCTGGTTCGAGACCCGTAGCCATGACGTGCACCTTCCTGCGCTCGGGCCCGGTCACTACCTACTCGAAGCCTTTGCGATCGATCCCGATCATCGACAGGCATCCGTATTGACCCAATTCAGCTTTGACATCGTGCCGCCCTGGTGGCGTACGTCCTGGTTCCAATTCGCGCTGGCGACGGCGCTCGTGGTCCTGATCGCCTTCGTCATGATTTGGCGCGCCCGCAAGAGGCGGATGCAGAGGCGCGATCAGGAACGCCAGAGTCAGGAACATGAAGCGTTATTGGTGCGGGCCACGCGCGATGCGCTCACCGGGTTGTGGAACCGCCCCGCGATCCTCGACATCCTGGTGCGCGAGATCCATTCCTCGCGGCAGCACGGCACGCCGCTCGCGGTTGCCATCATCGATGTGGATCATTTCAAAAGCATCAACGATACCCGTGGACACTTGGCCGGTGATGAGGTGCTGCGCACCCTCGGCGCCAAGCTCCAGTCCCGAATACGCAGCGCCAATGCGCTGGGACGCTACGGCGGCGAGGAATTCCTCTTGGTCGTGCCCGGCGCGACCAAGCAATGCCCGTTCCTGCCGCTCGAACGTCTGCAGCGCGCCATCTCCGAGATTCCGTTCTCCTATGCCGGTTCCCCGATCAAGATCACCGCCAGCGTCGGCGTCGCATGGCTGACCGGCGCCTCGGATACCGCCGAAAAGCTGCTGAGCCGCGCCGATGAGGCGCTCTACAGCGCCAAGCATGCGGGACGAGACCGCGTCGAGTATGCCGCCACCGGCTAGCGGGCCGGTTCGCCTCTCCAAAAGCCAAGTCCAGTCGTACCGAAGAGGCCCCGGCTTCGCCTTGCAAGTTAGTTCGCCGGCTCGAGCCGCAACACGCGGCCGTCCGCTTCGTCCGTGCAAACATACAGGTAGCCGTCCGGCGCCGCCCGCACATCGCGGATGCGCCAGTGTAGATCGTTCAGCAATTCTTCCTGTCCCACCACGTTTCCGTTTTCGTCGAGATGGACGCGGCGCAGATGCCTGAACGCCAAGGCCCCCACGAACAGATCGCCCCTCCACGCGGGAAACTTGTCGCCGCGATACATTGCCAGTCCCGATGGTGCAATCGACGGCGTCCAATAGATCACCGGCTGTTCGAGCCCCGGGCGCTCCGTATACGGAGCAACATAAGCGCCCGAATAATCCATGCCATAGGTGATCACAGGCCAGCCATAGTTCTTATGCGCGACGATGATGTTCAGTTCATCGCCCCCGCGCGGACCGTGCTCGGTTTCGTAAAGTCGTCCGCTTTGCGCATCGAAGATCAAGCCTTGCGGGTTGCGATGACCCCAGGTATAGATTTCCGGGCGAGCTAACGCCCGTCCGAGGAACGGATTGTTCCGCGGCACGCTGCCGTCCTCGTTCAGACGAACGAGCTTGCCAAGATCGGAAGTCAAGTCTTGCGCTTGCTCGCGGTACTCGAACCCCTCGCCGATGGTCAACACGAACGTGCCGTCGGGGAGGAACGCCAAGCGCCCGCCGTAGTGGTTGTCCGTGTCCTTCAAAGGCATCGCTTTGAAGATGACTTGCGATTCGCGCAGCGAGCTGCCGTCGAAACGGGCGCGCATGACTTGCGTGCCGTTGGCCGAAGCGGTTCCCGCCGCATAGGTTAGATAGACAATATTATTCTGGGCGAAATTCGGATGCAGGACGATGTCGAACAGCCCCGCTTGGCTGCCGGTATGCACGTCCGGGACGCCGGCGATCGGCTGAGGCTGCAATGATCCGCCTTTGATGAGGCGTAACCGGCCGACGCGCTCGGTCACGAGCATCGAACCGTCCGGCAAAAACGCCATCGACCACGGATGATCGAGGTCCTTGGCGATCTCGGTGACTTTATACCCGGTCTTGATCACTCGCGCGGGCTCGGGTGGAGGCGGCGGAGCGCGCACGGGCTCGGGCGCCACGTCGGCGATCGCCGACGTGGAAATAATCGCCAAGACCGCGGCAAACAGTGTTGCAACGACGCGCATGCGAATCTTCTGCGAGGAGCGATCATCCGTTAGGATGTGATAACTCAACCCCCTTTTCAGGACATCAGCAATTTGCGGAGCAGGGGAGGCCCGAATGCTACGCCGGATAGCCGCATTTGTCGCCGCCGCCGCCGCGATGGTGGTGCTGGGTTCGGCCGCCCACTCGTATTTCGTGCAAGTGGCGTGGTCCATGGCCGCCGGCCTCGCCGCCGGAATGCCCCCCGCCGCGATCCCGCTCGCTGATCGCCTCTCGTGGGCCGTACACGATCTCTTCGGCATGATACTGCCCTACGGCGCAGTCACCTCGATCGCCCTGCTCATCGCATTCCTGGCCGCAGGCGCGCTGGCCCGTGTCAGCGGCCATCGAGTGATCGTCTTCGGCGTCGCCAGCGCGTCTGCGATTTTCGTGCTGTTCACGGCACTCAAGGTGTTATTGGGAACGGTGGGCATTTTTGGCGCGCGCGGCGCGCTGGGCCTCGCGGCGCAAATGGCGGTCGGATTGTTGGCGGGCGTGCTGTTCGCGAAGCTCACACCGCGGCGCCATAACGGATGATTTCCGCGGGAAAATATCTGAGTGCACCGCTCACCAGGTCGGCGCGCTGGCGGCCACAGTTAGGCCGATCCGCGCAGCCTCGGCGGCTTGCCCACCAGAGTTGCCGCGGATCCGACGCGGGAGTTCGTCCACGGTTCCCCAGCGCGAGGTTGACCCGCCGGCACGGTCCCGAGAAGCGTTACGGCAATTCATGCAGCGTGGTATTGAATAAAAAGCGGCTGCTGAACTCGGTCACGTCGCCTGCCTTCTTTCCAAAGACCGGCTGCAACCGAGCGGACAAGGGTTTGTTCCACTTCCACGCAAGCGACGCGACATCGCCGAAAATGCGCTCCAACTGATCGACGCTGATGTCGCCGGGATAGGGGATGGTATCGAGGCCCGTGCCGCAAACCGCGGAATAGGCGAGCAAGGCATCGGTGGTGATGCGCCCCTCGGCCCAACGTTGCGCCAAAACCTTATCTTCCATGACCGGAACCATCAGGCCGGAATATCCGATCTGCTTGACGGGAACCGCCTTGACCGCGGTGGTGATGATGAGCGCCGCCGTCATGGTCCCGCTCGATCCGAATTTCGCACCGGTGTACGCTTCGATTGCCGCGCCGATGGATACATCACCGAGCGGGGCCGGTGTGGGGTCGACGCCCATGAATGTCCACCCGGTCGATGCGGCGGCCTCCGTCCCGACCGATTCGGCCACCCGGGCATGAATGGTCAATTGCTTCGTGAGCTCCGCTACCGAACCATTGAAGTCCCCGTGCGTACGCGCGAACACCTCTTGGACGACGTTCGCGCCCTCGAAACCGATTGAGAACTGCTTGCCGGCGCCGGTGTGGTACGTGCCCGGGTAGAACGGTCCGTAGGGCTTCAGCATTGCGGTCGCGGTGAAGTTGAAATTCCCCTGGCTCTGCCGGCTATGGTCGGTCACGTAACGCACCAAGGCCGCGCTTTCACGGATGACTTTCCAATGAATGCCGTCTTCAGCGGCAATGATGCTGTTCGCCTGAAGATTGGGCATTGTAGAAAGCGCCCTTTCAAGCAAACGCATGACGTGCGGGTCATCCGCATCACGCATCATTGCCGGGCCGACACTTGGAATAAAATTCTCTTTGGCCGAAAGGTCATCGATGGCCTTCAACAGCCGCAGCGCATCATCATCGGATTGCCCGCTGACGAGTTCTCCGAGCGGTTGAGTCACGATGCGAACGGTCTGGGTCTTGTATCCGCGGCGCGCGAAATCACCTTCGACGGCGCGCAAGACGGTGAGCGTATCGGCGATCTGCCGCTCGAAGGTTGCGGGATCGAGGCGCACAAAGGCCGTTATCGCCCGGACGTTGGGCTTCGTATACGTCTGCGCATGGCCCAGCGTGGCGAACAAGACCAGTACGAACACCCGCACAAGGCGTCCTCGACGGTGGTTCACTATCCGGCCTCCTCATCATTTTGCGCGATCATTGCGGCCATCTTACCGACGCTCGGTCCAACGCGTCGAGTGGCCGCCCCCGGGCGCCGCCATCCCTGCCTGCCGACCTGTCAACGGGTCCCTGCGACGGCCGTTACAGTGGTTTACGAGCGTTCACGGGTTGCTGGAACGAGATCTTCCCCGTTCTGGCATCATCGGCGGACGCGGGTTCGGCGGATCGGGGGGACAGAGCATGAAAGGGACATCATTCGGCATTTGGTTGCTCGCTGTCGGCGCGACCTGCGCGTCGACCCAGGTTCTCGCGGACGATCTCCTGGGGTTTTACGTCGGTGCGGCCATCGGGGAATCACACGTCAGAACCTCAGAGGAAATACTCGGCGATACTGACTACGATTACGAATTTGACCGGCAACACAGCGCCTGGAAGGTAACGGCCGGCATTCGGCCGATCTCACCGCTGGGTGTCGAGTTGGAATACATCGACTTCGGCAATCCAAGCGCCGGGAATGCGTCGTTAGGCTTTGGCGGGCTCACGCAGGCGGATGCGAAGGCCTTGGCGCTCTTCGGGCTTGGTTACCTGCCCCTCCCTCTCCCGTTCCTCGACGTCTACGGGAAATTGGGAATTGCCCGGCTGCACACGACGACTAGCGAAATCGCGCCGGTCCCCATCTGTCCCGCCGGCGACGTACCCTGTGGTCCGGCCACATTCAATATTTCCGATTGGAGCACCAATGTCGCCTATGGCGCGGGAGTCCAGGGCAAATTCGGATCGCTCGCAATTCGCGCGGAGTATGAGCGAATCAGCGCCAGCGGCGGGAACCCCGACCTCTTTTCATTGGGCGCGACCTGGAGTTTCTAGCGCAAGTATCAGCTCCCGCGCGAACGACAAGTCGATAGAGGGCGGCTCAGCCCTACCACATGCCGCCCAGAGCGACGGTGATCGCCTCGCCGTTCACGCCTCCCGCGGCATCGCTGCACAGGAACGCAATGACCTGCGCCACTTCGCGAGGCTCCAGCACCCGGTTCTGCGGGTACAGGGCGGCGCGCTCGCGCCACACCTCGTCGACGCTGATTCCGCGCCGTTCGGCCTCGGTCTTGGCCGAGCGCTCGGCCATTGCCGTTCGCACCCAGCCCGGCAGCACGGCGTTGGACGTGACACCGAACGGCCCGGCGTCCTGGGCGACCGCGCGCGCGAGCCCGATAACGCCATGTTTGGAAGCGCTGTACGCACTGCCGGAGCGTTCGGCCTTTTCGCCGGCGGTCGAACTGGTGAATACCAGCCGGCCGAAGCCGCGTTTGCACATGCCGCCCACCGTCAGCCGCGCGAGTTCGAAGGGACCGTCGAGGTTGATGCGCATCGTTTCGCGCCAGACCTCGGGATCCTGCTCCCACACGAGCCGCTCGTGGGCCGAGCCGATGCCGTGATTCACGACCAGCACGTCAATCGGCCCGAGTCGTCGCTCGGTTTCGGCCACGGCGAGGGCGCAGCCCTCGGCGGTGCCGAGGTCGGCCGCGACGTATTCGAGGCCGACGGCCGCTAGTTCCGTCAGGCTGCGTGACACGACCATCACGCGCGCTCCCGCTGCCGAGAGTAGCAGCGCCGCCTCGCGTCCGATTCCCCGGCCGCCGCCCGTGACCAGCGCCACCCGTTCCTTCATCGTTCAGCTCCCGTAATCATGTTCGCGGAATCGTCCCACGCCAGCCGCCACGTACGCAATCTGGAGTTCCGATCGACAGGCCATTCCGCGGCGTGAAAGCGCATCCGTCCCGCCACCCGCTGCGCAGCTTCCAACGCCAACGGCGCCTCGGGTTTGACGTGGCAGTGAGATTGCTCGTCCCAAATTCAGTCCTCATCGTACGTGGACCCGACGAGCGCCGTCTACCGTCCACGACAATCGCGAACAGCCGTGGAATAAATCGCTCCGACCGGAGGTCCTCTCGGCTGAACCGCCGTCTCCACAATGACCTGTGAACTTCGATGGACGACCACCTGCAAGGAGGAAGTGAAATGCCGCAATCCGCACCCCCGTCATACACCAAGGTAGCCGTTTACCTGCATTGGGTGATGGCACTGTTCATTCTGCTGAACTTATCAGTGGGGTTTTTTATGGAAACCTTCGCGAACCCCAGCCCGCAGAGAAATAACGTGCTCTTTTATCATGCCTCCATAGGGATGCTGATTTTTGTGCTGGCAGTGCTGCGACTCGGCTGGCGGCTCGCGCATCGACCTCCGCCCATGCCGCAGAGTATCTCGAAGGCGCAACAAACCGCCGCTCACGGCCTGCATTGGGTTTTGTACCTATTGATACTGGTCCAGCCGATCTCGGGCTACGTGCACCGCATGGCAGGCAATCATCTGGTGAGTTTTTTCGGACTGTTCAATTTGCCGGTATTGATCGGCAAAAACGAGCCGCTGCGGCTGCTCACGGACACCATCCACGACAGCGGCGCAATCATCATTGCCATCCTGGTCGCGGGCCACATCGCGGCGGCGCTGAAACACCGCTTATTCGATCGTGACCTCGTATTGCAGCGGATGATTCCCTAATGCGGTGCCGGCCGCCGGAAACGCCGAGGGCGCGGGGGGGGGGGGGGGGAATCAGAGCCGCATGTCCGCCGGGACGCGGGTACCTAGGGCACGCCGCGGGCGGCCGGTGCGAATCCGAGCCGCGCCCGCGCTTGCGCGGCGGTCAACACGCGAGCGCCGAGCAGTTCGATGATTACTCTCGCACGCTCGACCAATTGCCCGTTCGTTGCCGGAATTCCCTTCTCGAGGTAGAGGTTGTCCTCGAGGCCGACACGTACGTTGCCGCCGAGCAGTACCGCTTGCGCGGCCATCGGCATCTGCATTCGACCAAGTCCAAACGCGGACCACGGGCACCCGGGCGGCAACGCATCGCGCATCGCCTTCATGGCTTGCGGCGACGCGGGAGCGCCGTACTTGATGCCGAGACATAGCTGGAACAGGGCGGGCTGATTGATGAGGCCTTCGGCAATGAGCTGCTTGGCGAGTTCGATGTGGCCCAGTTCGAATACCTCGAGTTCCGGGCGGACATTGTGCTGCTGGTAGGCGCGCGCCATGACGCGCAGGTAGCCGGGCGTCGTACCGTAAAGCAGTTCATCGAAGTTCAATGAGCCGCAATCAAGGCTGCCGATTTCCGGCAGCAAATCGACTACATGGCCGATGCGCTCCAGAGGTCCCACGAAATCCGTGCCGGCTTTGAAGCAGAGGGGCGCCGCCTCCGGCCCGAACAATAGGTCGCCGCCCATGCCGCCGGTCAGATTCAGAATGACCTCGTCATTGCCATCCCGGATACGCTTAACCACTTCGCGAAACAGCACCGGGTCCCGGCTGGCCGCACCGCTCCTGGGGTCCCGCACATGCAGGTGCACGATGGCGGCGCCCGCCGCGTGCGCCTCGAGCGCGGACGCGGCAATTTGTGCCGGCGTCACGGGCACGTACGGATTCTTGCCGACCGAATCCGCAGAGCCGGTCACGGCGCAGGTGATGAACACCTCCGATGCGAGCATGTATTTCTCCTTCCGCCGCCGCGCACACGCGCCCGCCGCGAGCGCCACCGTGCGTGGGCGATCTGGCGCCGAATGTACGTTGCCGGATGGCGGAAACTTGATATAAATGGTCGTGATCCTGACCATTTTGGTCAGGCAGGTGCCCATAATAACGCTCATTCGCCGCGCCCAACCTAACCCTTCTCTACGATACATCCCCCATGCGAACGCCATCCTGTTTCGATTCGCCCTCGCTCCTCGTGCTGCGGTTGGCCGCAGCCATTCTCCTGTTCCATGCGCTGCCGGCAGCCCCGCAGTCCAGCCCGGTTTACGGCCCGGCGGACCCCATCGTCAAGGATGAGGGCCGGTTCGACCCCAAGCGGCCGATCGCCCACGAGTTGCAGACCGATGTTCCCGACGGCTTTACCATCGGAGCGGTCGGCGATCTCATCATTTCGCGCCCGTTATCACAATATGCGTCGCAGCTGCCCGCCTTCGCGGCCGCGCTCGAGCTGATGCATCGCACGGACGTTCTGTACGGAAACCTGGAGACCACGATTTTTGATGCGCGCAATTTTTCCGGTGCGCCCTACTCGTGGGATGGCGACTGGACCAATTCCAGCACGCCGGCGGTCGCCCTGGACTTGAAGGGAATGGGCTTTGGCATGGTGTCGCGGGCCAATAACCATTCGCTCGACTGGGGCTTGGAGGGCATGCGCTCGACCAACGGTTATCTTGACCAGGCCGGCATCGTCCATGCGGGGGTGGGTGAGGATCGCGGCCTCGCACGGGCACCGCAGTTTCTCGAGACCAACCGGGCGCGGGTGGCGCTGGTGTCCATCGCCTCGACATTTCGCCCAACCACCGATGCGTTGCCGCGCGAAGGCGCCGCCCCCGGCCGGCCGGGGCTCAGCGCCCTGCATCTCACCCGCACCATCGTGGTGCCGGAGGACGCGATGCAGGCCCTCGCGAAAGCGGACTGTGTCGTCCACGCGCATCATTGCAACGAGTCGCCGGCAAGCCTCGAGCTGTTTGACGTCAAGTATCAGCGCGGCAAGGCCTTTTCCTACCACTATGAGATGGACGCCGAGGATGTCGCCGAGATAATGAAGAACATCCGATCCGCACGCGAGAACGCGGATTTCGTCATCGTTTCGATTCATGCGCACGAATGCTCGAACGGCTGCGACGAGGCGAACCAGCCGCGCGGAGCCGGCGATTTCCTGAAGCGCCTCGCTCATGAGGCGATCGACTCGGGGGCGGATCTGTTCGTCACCACCGGCAACCACAACCTCGGGCCGATCGAGTTGTACCGCTCGCCGCAGCGGGGCGTGCGCCCAATCCTGTATGGTCTCGGCAATTTCTTCTGGAGCGACGTGCAGGATCCGCTGCCGCATGATTTGTTTCAAGGCAACCGCGCGCTGTTGTCATCGGCCTGGCAGGACCCTGCAAAGGCGACGGACTATGACCTCACCGCTCCCTTAAATCGTGTCAGCTTCGCGCACGAATTTACTTTCACCAGCGTCATTGCGGTGAGTCGATTTGAGGCCAACCAGTTGGCGGAACTACGCCTGTATCCGGTCGAGGACGGTTACGGTGAGCGGCTGACCAGGAGCGGCATCCCGCGTCTGGTCACGAGTAAAGCCGCCGCGACCGCCATTTTCAGGCAAATTACCGAGGCAACGCAGCAGTTCGGGCTGCCACCGCTTGAGCTCAGTGTGACGGACGCCGTAGCCGCGCTACGGCCGGCCAACATACCGGCATCCCGCTGACCGTGACCGCGGATCACGCCGTGGGCAGGGTGACCACGAAGCCGCTGCGACCATCGTCCAGCATTGCGCAGCGAGCGTCGCCGCCGTGGCGGCGTGCGATTTGCCGCACCAAGGCGAGCCCCAGCCCGGTTCCGGCGGTGTTCCCGGAGTTGGCGGGCCGATAGAAGGGCTGGAATACCTTGTCGAATTCCGACGCCTGCAATCCCGGGCCGCTGTCCCGGACGGTGATGGTCGCGAGGGTACCTGCGGGCGCGATCCGTACCCGGGTGGGCGGGGAGCCGTGGCGCCGCGCATTTTCGAGCAAATTGCGCAGCATCCGTCGCAGCAGCCGGGCATCCCCGCGCAGCGGGATCACCGAGCCCTCGAGCTGGACCTCGTCATATCGAGCGCATTCTTCGGCGGCGAGCGCCAACAGATCGACCTCTTCGTGCAGGATCTCGGCGACGGTGTCGAGCCGGCTGGCCAACAGTATCTCGTCCACCAACCAGTCCAGCTCTGCAATATCCTGTTCCAACCCGCGCATGCGCTGCTCGTCGACCGAGTCCTTCATCAATTCGACGGCCAAGCGGATGCGCGCCAACGGGGTCCGCAATTCATGCGACGTGTTGGCCAACAAGGATTTGTGGCTGTTCACGAGTTGCTCGATCTGCCCAGCGGCGCGGTTGAAACTCATCGCCAACCGGGCGACTTCGTCGCGGCCTTCGACCGCGACCCGTGAGGTGAGGTCGCCGGCGCCCAGCGATACCACGCCGCGCTGCAGGCGTTCCAGACGCTTGCTGATCTGGCGCACGATGGGGAATGCACCAACGCCGATCGCCACCGCCAGCAGCACCAGCATGAGGTGGAATATGGCTCTTGGGCGCCCATAGCCCATCGGGACGCTGGCCACCAACCACCGGCCGTCAGCGAGACGGACGTAGGAGATGGGCGCGTGGTCCCAGCCGAGCATTCCCAGGTTCTTGCGATGCGTGTCTCCCGGGGAGGGCAGCGGATGGCCGACCGCCGCCACCGCGACCCCGTCCTTGTCGAAAAGAGTTACATTGCCATTGAGCCCGACCGCGAGGCGTCGCAGCGCTTCCTGTTGCTCCGCGGCCGGCGCGCTGGCCGGCGGAAGTATGTTTTGTACGAGCCTGCCCAACGTGACGCCGGCCTGTTCCGCGGAGCCGCCGGTGAAATGCCACAACGTTGCGGTTGCGATCACGAACAAGATGAGACTGACGACCAGCGCGAGGTAGAAGCGAAGATACAGCCGTAACATCAGTCCTGCACTTTGGCGAACACATACCCCGCGCCGCGCACCGTGATCACGCGCCGCGGCTTCTTCGGATCATCCTCGATGGCCGCCCGAATGCGCGACATATGCACGTCGATCGAGCGGTCGAAGGCCTCCAACTGCGCTCCCTTCACCAAGTCCATCAGCACGTCGCGCGACAACACGCGCCCCGCTCTGCCGGCGAGCGCCACCAATAGATCAAATTGGTAGCCGGTCAGCTCACATTCGACGCCGTCCACGCGCACCGCCCGTGCCGCGGTGTCGATCTCGAGTCGCCCGAAGTGCAGCGACCCATCCGCGGGCGCCCGCCCGTTGCTGCGGCGGCGCAAGATGGCGCGCAGCCGCGCGAGCAACTCGCGGGGCTCGAAGGGTTTGGGCAGATAGTCATCCGCACCCAGCTCGAGGCCAACGATCCGATCAACCGGCTCGCCGCGCCCCGTCAACATCAATACAGGCGTATCGGAGTAGGTGCGCACCTGCCGGCACACATCCAGCCCATCCATATCGGGCAGCATCAAATCGAGGACGATCGCGTCATACTCGGCGGCGGCCAGCTTTTCGAGGGCCGTTGCGCCCTGCGAGGCGATCGTCATGCGATATCCCGCCTGGCCCAGATATTCGGACAGCATGTCGGCCAGGCGGACGTCGTCTTCTACCAGCAATACGCGCTCGGTCATGTAGTCGGCGACTGTAGAGGCAATCAGGCGCCTAGACCAGAGGGATCACGACTTGGGCATGGCGTGCATTTGCTCCAAATGAGCGGCGAATGCCTTGCGTTGCGCCGGCGTGAGGACGTCGCTCACGTCGCCGATCAGCTGCACCAGGCGTTTGGAGGCCTGATCCGCCACTTGCAGGTGTTCTTGGCGCGCGGTCTCCAGGGCCGTGCGGTCCACCGTCGCCTGGGTCAACGCCTGCATGGTTTGGGCGTGGGCCGCGTGAAGTTGCGAATGCAGGGGCAGCAGATCGCTGACCGCCTGTTTCACGAGGGGACCGATCTGCGCCTTTTGCGCATCGGTCGCCTCGATCTCGACGTAGAAATGTTTGAGCATGTGATCGAGGTGAGCATCGACCTCCGCAGCGCTGTGCGTGCCGTCGAGTATCGAGCCCTGATGCCAGGCGGCCATGCCGGCTGCCCGAGCCGAAATGCCGGCGCCGATGGCGACTGCGGCGCCCGCGACGAAGGCGAGGAAGGTGTAGCGGTTGAAGAAGTGACGGCGGAACGGTTGTCCGGGGTTGTCCAGAGTCGTGGTCATTGTCGGTCCTTTGCGGGAATTGGGAGGGGCACGATCCGCAGTCTGCAGCGCGTGGGTTGACCGTTGTTGTAGTGCAGGTAAAGTTTTGTGAAGGGCCGGATGGTTCGCGGCCGCGCCCCCGATGTCGTCCGCCCACGGCGCGGCGCGCGGGGAGGGGTTCAACCGGTGATGCGTTTGAGGCGTTCGGTGCGGGAGCCGTCGGGGTTCTCGGCTTGGCGGCGCAGCAGCAGCAGCGCCTCGTGTGCGGGCAGGGGGCGGCTGAGCAGGAAGCCCTGGGCGAGGGTGCAGTGCTCTTCCTGCAGGACCAGGAGCTGGGCGAACTCCTCGAC